>DAIQNM010000068.1:0-11791 GCA_036788375.1 Cyanobium sp. CTOTU6536
TCCAGCCGAGGGGGTTGTTCTGGCACCAGGTGTTGTTGTTGCCGCCCTGGCTGCGGCGCACCTCATCGCCCATCAGCAGCATGGGCACCCCGGGGGTCAGCAACAGGGAGCTCAGCAGATTGCGGATTTGGCGATCCCGCAGCGCGTTGACGGCCGGGTCGCTGCTGGGCCCTTCCACCCCGTGGTTCCAGCTGTTGTTGTGGTTGTCGCCATCGCGGTCGTTCTCGCCGTTGGCCAGGTTGTGCTTGCGGTCGTAGCTCACCAGGTCGGCCAGGGTGAAGCCGTCGTGGGCGGTGAGGAAGGTGATGGTGCGTCCCACCGCTGCCCCGAGGCCACCGAAGAGGTCGGGGTTGCCGGCGATCCGTTGCGCCAGGGGCCAGACTGACTTTTCGTCCCCTTTCCAGAAGCGGCGCAGATCGTCGCGGAAGCGGCCGTTCCAGCTGGCCACGCGGCGGGCCGGGAAATCGGCCAGCCGGTAGAGACCACCGCAATCCCAGGGTTCACTGATCAACTTGAGGTCGGCCAGGTCTGGGTCGGCCTCCATCTCTTCAAACAGGGGCGGCAGATCGAGCGGGGCCAGCTCCTCGCCGCGGCTCAGGGCGATGCCGAGATCAAAGCGGAAGCCATCGATGCCCAACTCCACCGCCCAGCAGCGCAGGGATTCCAGGATCAGGCGGCGCACCAGGGGGCGGTTGGCGGCGATGCTGTTGCCGCAGCCGCTCACATCCAGGTAGTCGCCGCGACTGTTCTGGTGGTAGTAGAGCGAATCGCCAAAGCCCCGCCAGCTCAGGGTGGGGCCGTTTTGGTTGCCTTCGCTTGTGTGGTTGTAGACCACATCGAGGATCACCTCCAGCCCTTGGCGGTGGCAGGCGGCCACCAGCTCCCGCACCTCCTGACGCGCCGCCAGGGGATCGGCATTGGCCAGGTAACCGGGGTGGGGTGCCATCCAGCTCACGGGGCTGTAGCCCCAGTGGTTGAACCGGCCGGCCGGGGCATCCTGGGGGTCGAAGGCCATCACCGGCAGCAGCTCGATCGCCGTGATCCCCAGCTCCCGCAGCCGGGGCAGCACCTCGATCAGGCCTAGCAGGGTGCCCTGGCGGTCGCTCGCCACCGGACAACCGGGGCCCCGGGTGAAGCCGCCCACGTGCAATTCGTAGATCACGCTGCTCTGCCAGCGGTGGCGGGGCCGGGGGGCCGCCTCAAAATCGAAGCGATCCCGCTCGGTCACGACCCCCTTGAGGCAGGAGGCGGTATTGGGGATGGCGCCCACGGCCGTTCCTCGCCGATACACCTCCCAGCCGCTGATCGCCCGGGCGCAGGGGTCGAGCAGCACCTTGGAGGGGTTGAAGCCGTGGCTGCCGGGTTGGAGGGGCCCGAATACCCGGTAGCCGTAGCAGCAGCCGATTCCCACACCTTCCACCTCCACATGCCAGTGATCACCTGAGCGGTGCTGGCCGTCGAGCTCGATCAGCTGCTGCGGTTCGCTGGCGTTGCCATCGGCGAAGAGCAGCAGTTCTACCCGGGTGGCCAGCGGCGCCACCACAGAAAAGTTCACGCCCCAGGTGGTGGCGGTGGCCCCCAGCGGCCAGGGATGTCCGATCCGTATCGCCGACAAGGGCCTGGTCAGGGTTGGCACCAAGCTAGTGCGCAGCTCTCGGCGCGTCGGCCGGAACCGCGGCCGTTGCGGCTCAGGGGGGCCATGCGCCAAGGTTTGGATCCGCCTGGTTGCCCGGTTGATGGACCCCGCCCCCGCCGCCTGGGCCCCGCCACCGCTTGAACCCGGCCGGCCGCCGCTGGCGGTGGCCCCCGGTCTTTGGCTCTTTGCCCCTAACCGGGATACCCAGGGCGGCAGCGCCTGGCTGCTGGAGGGTTACGAGCTTGACCTTTTGATCGATTGCCCTGCCCTCACCACCGCCAACCTGGCCTTCCTGGCTGAGCGGGGCCGCCGGCCCGGCGACGCCGGGGCGGGCTGGATCGTGCTCACCGGGCGCGATGGCCATGGCCGTTGCCGCCGGCTGCAGGAGCACCTTGGCTGGCCCGTGGTGGTGCAGGAGCAGGAGGCCTATCTCCTGCCCGGGGTGGAGCCGCTGCGGCGGTTCAGCACCCACCTCGACCTTGGTCCCGGGCTGCGCCTGGTCTGGACCCCGGGACCAAGCCCCGGGGCCTGCGTGCTCCACGTCAGCCCCGTGGCGGCCGCGGCGGGGGATGGTCTTTTTTGCGGCAGGTTGTTGGTGCCGGTGGCCGCGGATCGGCTGGAGCCACTGCAGCTCCGACGAACCTTCCACTGGGGCCGTCAGTTGCGCAGCCTGGAGCGGCTCAGGAGCCTGCTGCCGGCCGAATCCCCGGCCTGGATCGCCACCGGGGCTGCCCTCGGGGGCCTGAGGGGGGGGCGCCTCGTGCCGAACGGGGCGGCGTTGTTGGCGGCTCTTCCGCTCGATGCTGGGGCCGCTTCGCCGGCGCCGATCTGAGCCCAGGCGGCCCAGAAGGGCCGCAATAGGTCCGCAATCGCTGTGGATGATTGCCTTTTGCGGTTGCCGCACAGACCCAACCTGCATACGATTGGCGCGCTGCATGCAACGGCGGCCGGGAATTCTCCGACTCGCCTCCCCCCTTCTCCAGCCATCTCAAGACACGACCGCCATCCGGAGGCCTAGAACAACCAATGAACAAAGCTGATCTCGTCAACCTCGTCGCCGCTCGCACCGAGCTCACCAAGACCGAAGTGTCCCAAGTCGTGGACGCCGCCATCGACACCATCATTGATTCGGTGGTGGAAGGCAAGAAGGTCTCGATCCTGGGCTTCGGTTCGTTTGAGCCCCGCGAGCGCTCTGCCCGCCAGGGTCTGAACCCCAAGACCGGCGAAAAAATCAAGATTCCCGCCAAGCGCGTGCCCGCCTTCACGGCCGGCAAGCTCTTCAAGGATCGGGTGCAGGGCTGATCCAGCCCCGCCGCTCCGCGGCCCTCGTTCGGCGGTTCCGTTAGGGGCCGCTTTTTTGATGGCTTGGCCTTGGTCTTGGTCTTGGGCTTTGGCTTGGCCTGGGCTTTGGCTTGGCATGGCTTGGCTTGGCTTGGTCAGGCTCTTGGCCTGGGCAGGGTCGTAGCGTTTTCACGGCCTTGGCTGGAAGGGTGTTGACCAGCGGTTGCGGCGCCCCGCCGGTGGAATTGCCCGATCACCTCGCCGCCCTGCTGCAGGAGGGGGCGACACGGCGGGCCCGTTTCCAGCGGGGCCGCTTTGCGCCTTCCCCCACCGGTGCCCTCCATCGCGGCAACCTGCGCACGGCCCTGGTCAGCTGGCTCGATGCCCGCCTGCGAGGAGGCGAATGGCTGCTGAGGCTCGATGACCTCGACACGCCCCGCAACCGCCCCGGTGCCGCGGAGGCTTTGCAGGCCGACCTGCTCTGGCTGGGCCTCCCCTGGGATGGGCCGGTGATCCGCCAGGCGGAGCGCCGGGGGCTCTACGCCACGGTGCTCTCGGCCCTGCGGCGGGGTGGTGCCCTGTATCCCTGCCGCTGCAGCCGCAGGATGCGGGCCGATATCTCCGCCCCCCATGGCGGTCTGCAGGTCTATCCAGGTACCTGTCGTGACCGTGCGCTGGCCTGGGGTGCAGAGGCGGGTCGGCTACCGAGCTGGCGTCTGCGCTTGCCGGCTGGCCCGATCACCTGGCCCGAGCGCTTCGGTCGCCCTGGCTGGGTCGATGGCCCTTCGGCGGTGGGCGATCCGGTGCTGCGCCGCGCCGATGGTGTGGTGGCCTACCACCTCGCCACGGCCGTCGATGAACTGGCCCTCGGCATCAGCGATGTGGTGCGGGGCGAGGACCTCGGCGCTTCCACGGGGCCCCAGGTGGCGGTGATGGCTGCCTTGGGGCAGGTGCCACCCCGCTATGGCCATGGGCCCCTCTGGTGCGATCGGGCGGGCAAGCGCCTCAGCAAGCGCGAGGGGGCCGAAGGCTTGGAGGGCTACCGGGCGCGGGGGATGGACGCCCCTGCCGTGGTGGGGGAGCTGGCCGCCAGCCTGGATCTGGTGCCCCCCGGCAGCCGGCTCAGTGCTGCCGAGCTGCTGGCTTGCCTCGATCTGCCAGGCCTGGAACGCTGTCTGGCCGCTGGGGCGGGCCAAACGCAGGAGCGAAGCGAGGGGCCCAGGATTTAAGGAAGGCTTCGGGATTGCAGCCGTGATCGGCGCCAGACTGGGTAGCAAGAAAGGGTCCGCAGTGGCCATCGCGATGCAAACCTCTCCGGCCAACTCCCAATCCAGCTACTCCAGCTCAGGTTCCTCCGCGCTGCGCCCTACCCCGGGGGTATCGCAAGCTCAAACCTGTCCCCATTGTGGTGGCAGTGGCACCCTGCGGATGGGTGATCAGCAATTCCGCACTTGTCTGGAGTGCCTCGGCCAGGGCCAGCTTCCCGGAGCGGTGCAAGGGGACCTGCTGTTTCCCGCCTTCAGCGCTGCGGTTTTTTCGGCCCGCGCAAGATGAAGAAGACCGCTGTGGCGAACACCGCCGCCAGGGGCGCGGCAGTGAGCAGCAGCAGGATGACGGCGGTCCAATCGGTGTACATCGGTTCCTTGGCTGGGCAGCTCCCATCATTCCAGGCCCCAAGGCCCTAAAGCCTCAAGTCCCCAAGGCCCCCAGGCACCAGTTGCGCCCAGACCTGCGGGGCGATGGACTAGGGACATTGCAACCCACCCTTCCCCCATGCCCCGTTGCCGATCCATCTCGGGAATCCGCTCCACCCCCACTGCCTTGCTGCGGCCCGCCCTGGTAATGGCAGCGCTGCTGGTGCTGCAGCTGATCGCGGCCCCTGGGCATGCCGGGGTGCGCTTCGAAAACTGTGTGACCGCCGCCGATGGCTCGATCACCTGCGACACCGTGCCCACCGGCAACACCCTGGCCAACGATGAGGCCGCCCGCTATGGCCTGCTCGACAACGCCAGTCCGGGCTGGAGTGAGTTCGATCCCTATGGCGGCTATGAGGACGATTTCGGTGGCAACCAAACCTGAGCAGCAAGCCCCGATGGCAACGGCAGGTTGCGGGACTGCGATCGAGGCTTGCTTCGGGGAGTAGGTGTGGAGGCAGAAGGATCTGCCCCAGGCCTGCCATGGTTCTGTCCGTCGCTCCAGCTCAGGCCCCGGCGGGGCTGATTGTTACCCCCGCAGGCTCCACGATCGAGCCGGTGGCGGAGGGGGGCTACCGGGTCTGTGATGCGGGCCGCCACTGCCTCACGGCCCCGAATCTCTGGGAGGCCCAGCAATGGGTCCAGTGGGCGGAGGTCCATCACCGGCCCCTGGACGGCGATCACGCCGGTTTCCCCTCTCCCTGAAGGCGCCCATCGCCCAGGGGCGATCCCTAACATTCGCGAAGCCTGAAGCTTCGCTTTTCCATTCCATCGCCCTTGTCGCCGATGCACTTTTGGGCACCTGAGATCGATCCCGCCCATCCGATGGATTGCACGCAGCCCGAGCGCTACGTGCTCCAACGCCTCAACGATGGCTCCTTCGTGGCCATCGGACCCCAAGATGGGGAGCTGATCGACGTGGCGGAGCCCAACCAGGCCTACCTGTTCCACACCCATGAGGCGGCCGTGCGCGCCGCCAGCGAACTCAACAACCTCGGTGCTGCCGTGGATGTGCTGAAGGTGGAGTAAAGCCTGCCGCAGGACCGCCTGCTGCGGCCCCCGGTGATCGCAATAGGGTCAATCCATCCGGGCAGTGGCCATGGAAAGGCACCATCGGGCCACCTTGCGGGCCCTGTTCGCCCATCCCCTTCAACACGGCGTGAGGGGCTCCGCCGTGGAGGCCCTCTGCCGCGCCCTCGGGGCGGAGGTGGAGTCCCTCGGCGACCACCGCCTGCGCATCCGGCTGCCGGCCGGCCAGGAGACCTGGCTCCGAATCGGCAGTGGCGTGCACCATCCCGATCTCGATGCCGACGCCGTGCTGCGCCTGCGCCATTTGCTCGAGGAGGCTGGGATCACCCCGGACCATCCGGAGGCGGAGCCCCCCCAGCCCCGCGGCGACATCAGCCGGCGGCTGGTGCTTCACCTCGATCACCATGAAACCCGGGCCTTTCTCCTGGAGGGCGACAGCGTGGAGCGGGCGGTGCTCCATCCCCATGGCCTCTGGGGCACTGGCGAGAACCTCACCCATCGCCACGATCGGGATGTGGCCGGCCAACGCGCCCCCCGGGACAGCGACTACCTGCGCCGCATCACCGCCGCCATCGTCGAGGCCGATGGGGTGCTGCTGCTGGGCCACGGCACCGGCGAAAGCGACATGCGCCAGCTGCTGCTGCACCATCTGGAAAGCCATCGCCGCGACCTGCTAGGCCGGATTGTTGGGATCGTGACCGTCGATGAGAGTGCCCTGGGGGATGGGGCGCTGCTCGCCATCGCCAGGGATCATTTCGGCAACCAGCCCCACCGGCGCCCCGTGGTGGTGCCCGGTCAGGCGGTCGGGCCAGCCTGAGCCCTGGCCGGCCTTAGCCGCAGGTGTCGTCGCCGCGGGTGCCGGAGAGGCCCGTGATCCTCAGCACATGGGCCCGCAACTGATCTCGCCAAAGGCGGATCGGATCCTCCGGACGGTTGTCCTCGGTCACCACCGGCAGGCCGTCCACCTTCCAGCCGGCTGGCCCCAGCACGATCCGGGCGATGGCCAGGGTGCGGGGCATGTGGGCGGTGCTCGTCACCATCGTGAGTTGTCCCGGGCGCCGTTGGAGTGCCAGCAGCCGGGCGAGGGCATCCACCTGGCCCACGGTGTCGCAGCCGGGTTGCAGGGTCACCAGCCGCGTCTGGTTGGCTGGCCACAGACCCTGGCTCTTCAGATAGGTCACGTTGGCCTCTTGGCTGGAGGGGCGACCCTGCATCACCAGCAGGGAACCTGGTTTGTTCTTCCAGAGGTCGAGGGCCCAGATGCTGCGGGTGGGGTCCTCCACGAACACCGAGATCACCTCCGGCGGCGGGCCCTGGGGGCCCGATCCGGTCTTGCCGAGCAGGGGGAGAAGGTGGGGGGCCAGCAGCGGCCATCCCAGCCAGAGGGCACCTGCCCCGAGGGGAAGGATCAGGGCGGGGCGGCGGCGCAGGGGGCCAGTGAGCGCTCCCAGGCCATGGAGGATTTCCTGCAGGGGCCGGATCAACAGCTTTTCGAGGATGAGGGTGGGTTTGTTCTTCTTGACCCGCACCCGCACCCGCTGCCGCCTGTTCATCGAGCCAGCAATCTGGTTAAAAAAGGGTAGGTCAGCCCCACTGCAGCCAACGGCCGATCCGGCAACGGCGATCGACAGTCGGGCCGCTGCGGGACCAGGATCGCCCCATGACCGCTACCCTCGCCACCGATCCGGCCCTGGCGGCCTTCGGATCCAGCCTCACCGCCATCACCCTGGCCGAACTCGGGGACAAGACTTTTTTCATGGCCTTGATCTTGGCGGCCCGCCACCGGCCGCGCTGGGTCTTTGTCGGGGCCTTTGCCGCCCTGGCCTGTGTGACCCTGATCTCCCTGGGGCTGGGCTACGGCCTGCGGGAGCTGCTGCCGACCGCCCTGGTGCCCTGGCTGGCCGCCAGCCTCTTCATCGCCTTTGGCGTGAAGTTGCTGCGTGATGCCCAAACCATGGGCGATGGGGCTGCCGAGGAGGAAGCCGAGGAGGCCGAGGAGGCGGTCAATGCGGCGGAAAACCACCATGCCGTGATCAATGCCTGGCAGGTGATCCGCGAGGCGTTTGTCCTGGTGTTCATCGCCGAACTTGGCGACCGCACCCAGTTCACCACCATCTTTCTGGCTGCGGCCCCGGGCTTTGCCGTTGTGGGGCTGCTGCTCGGTGCCCTGTTGGGCCATGCCCTGGTCACCGGGTTGGCGGTGGGGGCCGGCCGCTGGATCGGAACCCGCATCCAGGAGCGACTGCTCTACCGGCTCAGTGGGGGCCTGTTTCTGCTCTTCGGTTTTGCGGCCCTGAGGGGTGCGCTGGGCTGAGTCGTCCAGGACAGGGCCGTCGGGCTTAGGCCGGGTTCAGGGTGAAGATGTAGCCCCTGCCGTAGACCGAAGCAATCAGCTGCTTGGCGTAGGGACCGCCCCCCAGCTTCTGGCGCAATTCATGGACCGTGCGCGAGAGGCTGATGTCACTCACGGCGGTGTGGTTCCAGACCTCCTGCATCAATTCCTCCTTGCTCAGCAGGGTCTGGGAGCGCTGGCAGAAGGTCTGAAGCAGGCGGTGCTGCAGCGGCGAAAGGTGCACGGGGTCGCCGGAGCAGACCAGGCCGTTGCGGTCATCGAACCGGTGGGACCCGAAGCGAAATTGAGCCATTCGGCCTGGCCAAGCAAGGTTCAAGATGCTGAACGATGCAGCATTTTTGCAGCGTTGTCGATGCCGGTAACCGCCTGCTTGGCGTCGACCAGGGGGTAGGAGGTACGGGTGAGTGATTACCTGATTTCCGGTCGGTGTTGGGCCTTCGGTCGTTGTTGGCTGGCACCTGTCCGCCCGCGTTGGGCCCGGCTTGGGGGGCCAACCGGCCGCATCCGCGCCGCAACACGGTGCCGCTTTGTCTCCGCTTTGGCCGAACCCCCGGTTTGGGCCCAGCAAGGGCTGTCGCCAAACAAGCGACCCACCATGCAAGCGGTGGCATGGCCCGGGGGCGCATACTGGGGAGATCCCAGTGGTGAGCTGGAAAGCCGGTGACTGGATTTGAACCTGCGACCTACTGATTACGAATCAGTTGCTCTACCACTGAGCTACACCGGCATCAAGGCAAACTAGCATTCAACCCCCCATGGCCAAAGCCTCCGATCCCCCTGAAGGCCTGGATCCCGAGCTCCGGCGTCGCTTGCTGCTCGAAGCCCGCACGCCCTGGCGAAGTCTGCGGCGGGCGCTTTGGTTTGCCCTGCTGGCCTCCGCGGGCTTAGGGCTGGCCACGATGGCGATGCGTTCGGCGGCGGGGGGCGAAGTGGCCCTATCGGATGGGTTGATCCAGGTTGGCGCCTTGCTGGTCTGTGGGACCCTGCTCTGGTTCGACCGCAACCGCAGTCCCACCCCCTGACGGTGGATCGAGGATCTCCGCCTCCACCAGTGGGGGTTCCAGATCCCCTGGGACATCGGAGGAGGGCTTTACGGAGGTCTTGACGGAGGGCTTTTCGGAGGGCTTCAAGGAGGGCTTGACCTCTTCCTGAGGCTCGGCAAGGGGGACTTTGGGGGTCCGAACGGGTGTTGCCGCAGTGGTCTGCCCCCCCCCCGTGGCCTCGCCAATAGCCTCGCTGCTGGCTGGGGGTGTGGTCTGGGCCGCTGGGCTGGCAGGACGCCGTGGCGGTTCAGCCACCGATGGGGCCTGGCTCCGATCGGTCACGGTCTCGGACCCCACGGCTTCGCTACTGGCGGGGGTGGGCGAAGGGGCCGGAGTGGTTGCTGTGGAGCTGGCTGTTGAGCTAGGCGGTGCAGTCGCCGGTGCACGGGCTGCTGAGCTGATCGCTGAACTGGCCGCTGAACGGGCCGCTGAACGGGTGGAGCGAACCGGGCTTGGGTCGTTTGCTTCTGGCTGCAGGGGGTTGAGCAACAGCAGGGGGATCCCCAGGCTCAGCCGTTGCTCCGCCACGGCGGCCTGGCCCATGGGGGTTGCGGCAGCGAGCTGGGCCGGTGAGCGGCTCAGCAGCCAGAGGGCCTGGAGCAGTTGTTGCCATTGCCAAAGGAGCAGGGCCAGCACCGCGGCGGCCAGCAGCAGGGCCACCAGCCTTGCTCCACCCTCCAGGGGCGAGAAGGCACTGGCCAGGGCGGCATGGCGATCGATCCACCAAAGCAGGGCCAGCGAAAGGCCGCAGCCCACTAGCAGGCCGGCCCGTAGCAGGGGAGTGCCCTGCAGGCTGCTCAGCCGTTGCTGGGGCTCCCGGCGGCCCCGCAGAGGGGCCTGAGCCAGCAGCAGAGACCACACATCGGCGGGGCGCTTCCAGAGCAGGAAGGCCGGCGCCACCGAACCAATCGCCCAGCAGAGCAATCGCTCCAGCTGCGGCAGGGGCCCTGGATCACTGCCCGCCAGAAGCAGCATCACCAAGAGGGCCTCGAGGGGCATCACCCCAAGGCCCAGGAGCTGCAACCAGAGCAGCGGCTCGCTACGGGGAGACGGCGCGGCCACGCTCACGGCGCTCAGGTGCTGAGGGTGCGGCGCTGGGTGACCAGCTTGAAGGCCTCGACCCGATCACCCTCCTGCCAGGAGGAGAAGCGATCGCAACCGATGCCGCACTCGAAGCCGGTGGCCACCTCCTTGACGTCGTCCTTGTTGCGGCGCAGGGAGTCGAGGTCGCCTTCGTAGACCTTCTCCTTGCCGCGGTGGACGCGCACCTTGCAGTTGCGCTGCAGCTTGCCATTGGTGACATAGCAGCCCGCCACGGCGTTTTTGCCGATGGTGAACACCGCCCGCACCTCGGCCTCGCCGAGGGATTCCTCCACCAGCTCCGGCTCCAGCAGGCCCTCCATGGCCATCTGGATTTCTTCCAGCAGCTTGTAGATCACCTCGTAGTCGCGCACGTCAACGCCGGTGGCATCGGCGGCACGCCTGGCGCCAGGCGCCATCGAGGTGTTGAAGCCCACGATCACGGCGCCGGAGGCCGCCGCCAGATCCACATCGGTTTCGGTGATTTCGCCCGGGGCCGAAAGCAGCACCCGCACTTGCACCTCCTCCTTGGGAAGCTGTTCGAGGGCCCCGAGGATGGCCTCGACGCTGCCCTGAACGTCCGCCTTGAGGATGAGGTTGAGCTCCTTGAGCTCGCCCTCGCTCACCTGGCCGGACATCGAAGCCAGCGACACCCGGCGGGAGGCCATCTGCTGGGCCAGGCGGGAAGCCCGGGCCTCGGAGGCGCGGTCGCCCACCACGGCGCGGGCACTCTTCTCATCGGGATACACCTCGAATTCATCGCCGGCGGTGGGCACTTCACTGAAGCCGAGGGCTTCCACCGCATAGGAGGGGCCCGCCTCCTTCACCCGTTTGCCGCTGTCGTCGACCATGGCCCGCACCTTGCCGAGCACCGGGCCTGCAGCCACGACGTCGCCGCTGCGCAGGGTGCCGTTCTGGATCAGCAGGGTGGCCACAGGACCCTTGGCCTTGTCGAGGTGGGCCTCGATCACGGTGCCCTTGGCGAGACGATCGGGGTTGGCCTGAAGGTCTTCCACTTCGGTGACCAAAAGGATCATCTCGAGCAGCTGGTCGATGTTTTCGCCCCGAAGGGCGCTCACCGGCACCATCACGGTGTTGCCGCCCCAGTCTTCGGCCACCAGGTCGTGGCCAGAGAGTTCCTGTTTGACCCGATCGGGCGAGGCGCCCTCCTTGTCGATCTTGTTGATCGCCACCACGATCGGCACCTCGGCGGCGCGGGCGTGGCTGATCGCCTCCAGGGTCTGGGGCCGCACGCCGTCATCGGCGGCCACCACCAGCACGGCCACGTCGGTGACCTTGGTGCCGCGGGCCCGCATGGCGGTGAAGGCCTCGTGGCCCGGGGTGTCGAGGAAGGTGATCTTGCGCACGTCCCCAGCGTGGGGCACTTCCACTTGGTAAGCGCCGATGTGCTGGGTGATGCCGCCGGCCTCGCCCGCCGCCACGCGGGTCTTGCGGATGGCATCGAGCAGGCTGGTCTTGCCGTGGTCCACGTGGCCCATCACCGTCACCACCGGGGGGCGGCGGATCAGGTGGGCGAGGTCGCTGGCTTCGATCATCTCCACGGTCTTGGCCGCGGCGGCCTGGACGTCGTCCTCCAGCACCGGCACGCCGAACTCCTCGGCCACCGTCTCGATCGTGGGCAGGTCGAGGGTCTGGGTGACGGTGGCGCTGATCC
>DAIQNM010000069.1:0-1514 GCA_036788375.1 Cyanobium sp. CTOTU6536
CCCTGGCCCTGGCCCTGGCCCCAGCGGAGCTGGTGCCCCAGTTGGCGGCCCAAACGGCCCTTGGCACCACCGCCTGGGTGGCCGGCGAACACGACAGCGATCTAGAGCTGCTGCTGCAACGCATCGGCCAGCGCTGGGGCGTGGAACCCCTGGCCTTCGCCGCCTCCCTTCGCTTCCCAGCCCCGATCCACCCTGCCTTGGCCGACTACGAACGGGGCTACGTGAAGGAGGGGGTGGGGGCGGGGGGCCTGGCGATCCTCTGGGAATTGGAGGGTCGCGATCCAGCCGACCTGGCGGCGGCCTGCGATCGGGCCTGCACCACCCTGCTCGGAGCTGCCCCGGCCCCTCCGAGCTGCAGCCTAGCCGGGGGCGCCGGCCCGGACGGGGCCCTACCGTCCGGCCATGGTTGAGACCCCCCTGAAGCGCCGCGGGGTTCTGCGGCTTGGTGCCGCAGCCTCCCTGGCCCTGGCCGGCTTTGGACTCGGCGGTTGCGCAGGCCCCAGCCCGCGCCTGCTGGGCAGCCGCGGCGACCTGCCCTTCGCCTGGAGCTCCCGTCTGCCCAAGCCATGGCAGGTGTTGCTGCTCGACGAAGCGGCCGATGTGCGCCAGGCCCTCAGAGGCGGCCCAGGGGCCAGCGACGCCCCCCGGGCGGCCCTGGTCCAGCTCGGGGATGGCTGGGCCTCCGATCTACCGAAGGATGCCCTCCAAGCGATCGGAACGCCGGAGCTGCTGGCCCGGCTAGACCCGCTGGCCAAGCCCGTAGCGCAGCTGTTTGACCCGACCCAGGCCACCGCCCTGGCCTTCCCCTGGTCGATCAATCCCTGGGTGCTGGTGTTCCGCAACCGGCCCGACCTGGCCCGTCGCAAGGCCGAAGGTTGGGATCTGCTGCTCGACCCCAGCCTGCGGGGCCGGGTGGTGCTGCCGGCCTCCCCCCGGGTCTGCATCGCCCTGGTGGAGGGCCATGCCGGACGATTGGCCCGCCTGCGGGCCCAGGCCCTGGCCTACGACGACCGCGACGGCCTCAGCCTGCTGCTCGATGGCCGGGCCGAAGCGGCGGTGTTGCCGCGCCAACGGGTGATCCCCCTGCTGCGCCGGGATCCCCGCCTGGCGGTGCTGCTGCCGGACCAGGGGGGGCCCGTGGCCTGGAACCTGCTGCTCAGTCCCGCCGGCGCACCGGCGGCCCCGCTCGAATGGCTGGGGGAGGCCCTGGAGCCCCCCCTGTTGGCCCGCCTGCTCACGGCGGGCTGGGTACCCCCCTTGCCCGCCGCCCAGCTGGAGGGGGCCCTGGCGGGCTTTCCCGAGGGCCTGAGGGCCCTGCTGGCACCGCCACCGACGGTGCAGGCCCGCTGGCACAACCTCCCCCCCCTCAGCGGGCCTGAGCGCAGCCACCTCCAGACCCTCTGGGATGGGGCCGCCCCGCCCCATCCCAAAAGCTGAGCCAGGGTCCCGCCGGGGCCCTACCCCCACAACCGCCGCCGCGGAGCGGCGGCCAGGCGGCGATGGGGGTCGGCCAG
>DAIQNM010000069.1:1524-11774 GCA_036788375.1 Cyanobium sp. CTOTU6536
CCGTGGGGGCAGCGTGGCAGGCAGTCGCCGCAGCGGGCGCAGGCGGAAGCATCCCGCTCTTCCCACCAGTGGCCGGCCCGGCCGATCAGGTTGTATCGCTCGCCGGCAAAAGCCTCCAGGCCATGGCCCACCGCAAGGTTGCGCAACCGCAGCAGGGCCGGAATCGGAACCTCAGCGGGACAGGGAAGACAGGCTCGGCACTGGCCACAGCGGTCGTCGCCCAGCCGGGCAGCGGCAGCGACGCTGAGCCGATCGAGGGCTGCGCTCTCCGCTGCGGTAATTGGGCCATCGGCGGCGGCAAGGCGGGCGGCCCAGCCCAGATCAGCGGGGCGGGCCGCTCCCAGGGTGAGGGTGCTAATCCCCTCCGCCAGCAGGTACCGGTAGGCCAGCTGCAGGGGCGCGAAGGGGGCACAATCGGCCACCAGGGAATCGGGTGGGTCGTAAAGACGCCCCCCTTTATCGGCCGGGGAAATCGCCATCACCCCGATGCCAGCCGCCAAGGCCTGGCGGGCCAGGGGCATCCGTTCGGGATCCAGCAAATGGAGATGGAGACTGCAGAAGCTGAAACGCCCACTGGCCAGGGCCGCCTCGATCAGGGGGGTTTCCCCATGGCTGGAAAAGCCCACCTGCCCCACCAGGCCCTCCGCCAGGGCGGCCTCCAGGAGGTCCGCCCCTGCCCCCTGCAGGGCCCAGGCCAGGTGGGCCGGGGTGTTGAGACCATGCACCGCCAGGTTGTCGAGCCGGGCGATGCCGAGGCGCGCCAGGCTGGCCCGCAGCTGGGCCATTCCTTCCGCCAAGCCCACCCCCTCCCCTGCCCCCGGCAGCAATTTGCTGGTCAGCACCAGGCCAGCGTGGGCGGCCTTGTCGCGCTGGGCTAGGGCCGCCAGGGCCTGACCCAGGAACGCCTCGGCTGGGCCGTAGGCCGGGGCGGTTTCGATGTGGTTGATGCCGGCGGCCAGGGCGGCCTCAAGCACGGCGGCGAGGGCGCTGGCACTCTCCAGGGCCCGCATCGTGCCCAAGGTGAACAGGGAAACGGGGCGCCCCCGCCCGAACGAACGCCGCGCCGCAGCTGGGGCCTCCCGGCGTCCTTCAGCGTTGGGGAGTGGCTGGGGCATCACCGGCGGCATCCCCGGGCTCCTCCGGCTGGTCGGTGGGGGGCTGGGCTGCTCCGCCGCCTTGGGCCCGATGATCCGAGCCTTCGCCAGCTTCGGCGAGGGGCCCATCAGCCACCGGCCCTTCGGCACCGCCACCGGCAGCCGCCTGGCGCTCCTCGATCCGCCGCAAGTGGCGGATCAGCTCGGCGGGGCTGGTGCGATCCAAGAAACGACGGAAATCCTCCTGATCCTCGGCATCGGCCTCGGCATCCACCGAAATGGAGGCATCGGCCACCACCTCTTCCAGCATCCAGATGCCACTGCCGGTGCGCAGGGCCAGGGCGATGCCATCGCTGGGCCGCGCATCAATCTCGATCGGGGGGGCGGTTTCGCTCTCGCTGATGCGCTGGATCTTCAGCACCGCCCGAAAGGTGCTGGCTTCGATGGCATGGATGATGACCCGCTCGAGGCGCAGGCCACCAGCCGCCAGCAGGCTCACCATCAGGTCATGGCTGAGGGGACGGGGGGGACGCTCCTCGTGGAGACCCGCCAGGATGTTTTGGGCCTGGGTCTGGTCGATCCAGATCGGCACCTGACGGCGACCGGAGGGATCGCGCAGCAGCACGATCGGACTGCGGCTGGCCGCATCGAGGGCGATCCCCGCGACCCGCATCTCCACCATGCCCTTTGCGCTCCCGGCTTCCGCCGTTGCCCATGAAGCGATTATGGCGAGAGTGAGCGCGCCGAGGATGTTCACCGGACTGGTACGGGCCGTGGGTTACCTGGAGCGCTGCCCGGCCGGCGTGCGGGTGCGCCTTGGGCCGGAGGGCTCGGCCGTGGGCGCGGCTGGCCTGGGGGAGATGGGGCTTGGCCCCCTGAGCCTGGGCGACAGCATCGCCGTGGATGGCGTCTGCCTCACCGTGGCGGAGCTCCTCGCCAACGGCTTCCGGGCCGATGTGAGCGAGGAGACCCTGCGCCGCACCACCCTGGCCCAGCGGGCCGCCACGGGATCGGCGGTCAACCTGGAGCCGGCCCTGCGCCTCAGTGATCGACTCGGAGGGCACCTGGTCAGCGGCCACATCGATGGCCAGGGCACCGTGGTCGGAATCCGACGCGAAGCCGCCTCCTGGCGACTGACGATCCGCTGGAACGACCCCGCCTACGGCCGTTACATCTGCGACAAGGCCAGCGTGGCGGTGGATGGCATCAGCCTCACGGTGGCGGGCTGGGCCAGCGATGGCGGAGTCCCCGACCAGGCCGATGGTGCCTTCTGGATCGCGGTGATCCCCCACACCTGGGCCGCCACAAGCCTCGGGCACCGCCGCGTCGGGGATGGGGTGAACCTGGAGGCCGACCTACTGGCCAAGTACACCGAACGGCTGCTGCAGCACGGCCCGATCACCAGCGGTTCCGGCGGCGGCGAGGGCACGGCGCCAGCGCCGATTAGCCCCGGCTGGCTGGCCGACCACGGCTGGAGCTAACTGGCTCGCCAACGACAGTGGTCAGCACCAAAAACCCTTCCTAACTTGCTGGGGTCAGGCCCGGACGTTCCATGCCCCCAGACATCGCCGATCTGGTTGCCACGCCCACCGAAGCTGGCAGGCTGGCCCGCGACAGCGCCGCCCTGCGCACCTTCACCCTGGCCGAAGGGGTGGTGATGCTGATTCTGGGCAGCCTGGCCCTGATCTTCCCGGTGCTGGCATCGGTCTGGGCCACGGCGGTGGTGGCGATCGGCTTCCTGGTGGGAGGCATCGTCGGCTGGGTCAACACCTTGGCCCGCGCCAGCCGACTGAGTGGTGCCATCACCTTCTGGCGGTTCACGGTGGCCACCCTGTTTCTGGTGGCAGGGATCTGGATGGTGCGCCAGCTCACCGCCGGCCCGGCCGCCGCGGCAACCCAGGTGGCCGCCCTAGCCCTGGCCATTGGCGTGGTGTTCCTCGTGGAGGGGGCCGTGGCCACCATGGTGTCCGTCACCCACCGCCACGTGAAGGGCTGGGGATGGGGTCTCACCAATGGGATCGTGACCCTGATCCTGGGACTGATGATCCTCACGATGAAGTCCCTGAGCCTGCTCTGGGTGCTTGGAACCCTGGTGGGGATCAGCTTCCTGTTCAGCGGCATCGACCTGCTCACCTTCAGCGCCAGCTTCCACCCGGTGCGGAGCGATAAGCCCCCTACTGGGCCTGCTGGGGCCTGATCGGAAGCTCCTGGCAGCTGCCCAGCCAGCTCTAGGCGATCCTTCCCACTCGGGAAGGCTTGATCGGGTTCCTATGGCCTCACAAACCCATTGGCAGCAAGGGCAAGGAGGTTTGGCGGTGCCCGATCTAGCCGCACACCAGCCAGATCGAACCGGTTTCCTTGGGCAGCTCAAAGGGTGCCTGGGCCAGAGTTAGCGGGGCACCAACCAGATCGCGCCAGTTTCCTTATGAAGCTCGATCCGAAACTCCTGCCCTGGCTCCAGACCCATCCGCCGGGTGTACGCCTGGCCGATCAGCAGGTTTCCATTGCCATGCACCCGGGTGCGGAAGTCGGCTTGACGGCCCTTAGCGGCGCCGGAAGCAGCACCGCCAGCGGAGGGGAGGGTGTAGCCCTTCGCCGCCACCAAGGCGCGGTAAAAGCTCTTCTTGAGGATGCGGCCGCTGGGTCCCACGTAGCCGCAGGCCCGGGCGATCTGATCTTCGGGGCGATTGCTCAAGGAGCGGGCCCGATCAAGCAGGGCCTTGCCCTCAAGCGGAGCCTCCGGCAAGCCTTGCCCACCGTCGGCTTCAGAAGCAAACCTGTTGACAGCCATTGGCTTGGCAAGCCTATGTACGTTGCATGGATTGTGCCCAATCCAACCGGGTTTCGGCAAGTGTGGTGATGAAATTCACAGCAAGTAGAGGATTCCAAACAGGATCACCCAGATCCCATCCACGAAGTGCCAGTAGAGCTCAGCCGCCTCCAGGCCAAACGGGGAGGCGGCGCTGATGCTGCCGCCACGGCGGGCCTGCCACCACACGATCAGGATGCAGATCACTCCCAGGGTGACGTGAAGCCCGTGGAAGCCGGTGAGGGCATAGAAGGTGCTGGCGAAGAGATTGTCGGTGAGGCCAAAGGGGAGATTGAAATACTCCACCATCTGGCCGGCCAGGAAAGCCGCGCCAAGGCCAGCCGTGATCAGCAGCCATAGCCGGCAGCTGGGGCCATCCCCCCGCAGCAGACCACGGCCGGCACGGTGGAAGGTGTAGCTGCTGGCCAGCAGCAGCAAGGTGTTGATGGCCGGCAGCAGGAGTTCAAGCTCGTAGGTGGAGCCCTCCGGCAGGGCGTTCACGGCCCGAAAGGTCAAGTAGGCAGCGAAGAACCCCGCAAAGGTCATGCCATCAGCCACCAGGAAGGTGGCCAAACCGAAAAGGCGGGCATCGGTGTGCTCCGCATGGCCGGGCTCGGCATGGCCGGGCTCCGCGCTGGCCACCCCAGAGGCGGTGGCGGTGCGGCCTTGGGCATCACTGGTACCGGGGGCGAGGCTGGTCATCGACGGTCGGGAAAGAGAAGGGACGTAGCGGAAATCCCAGAAAGCAGGTCTAGATGGGAGGACTCAACGCCCAGGGCCAGTCCAGATCTCCTTACCGGTGGCCACCTTGAGGTCGACGCTGTCGGCCGGTGCGCCGTAGCCGTAGGGATGGGTGACGAGCGGAGCCTCCCCGATCCAGTTCTCGACAGGGGGAGGGGAACTGGTCAACCACTCCGGCGTGAGGGCCTGCCAAGGGTTGTCGCCGGCGACCTTGCCGCGGAAGGCACTGATCACCACGTTGATCAGGAAGGGCAGGGTGCTGATGGCCATCAACAGGGCACCCACACTGCTCACCTGGTTCCAGGTGGTGAAGGCGGGGTCGTATTCCGCCACCCGGCGGGGCATGCCGTTGAGGCCAAGCCAATGCTGGGGGGCAAAACAGAGGTTGAAGCCCACAAAGGTGAGCAGGAAATGGAGGCGACCCAGGTCCTCGTTCAGCATCCGGCCAGTGAACTTGGGATACCAGTGATAAACGGCACTGAAGATGATAAACACGGTGCCGCCATAAACAATATAATGGAAATGTCCCACCACAAAATAGGTGTCGTGGACGTGGATATCGAAGGGCACCTGGGCCAGCGCCACCCCGGTGATGCCGCCAAAGACAAAGTTGACGATGAAGGCACAGGCAAACAACATCGCACTATTCAAGGCGATCTTGCCCCCCCAGAGGGTAGCTAGCCAGTTGAAGAATTTGATTCCAGTCGGAACCGCAATGAAGGAGGTGGCAATCGTGAAAAACAAGCGCATCCAGGGTGGAGTTCCGCTGGTAAACATGTGGTGAGCCCATACAACAAGACCGAGCACCACAATGGCCAGGATTGAATAGACCATCGTGGTATACCCAAACAGCGGCTTACGGGCGTGGACAGGGATGATTTCGCTCACCAAGCCGAAGGCTGGCAGCACCATGATGTAGACCGCCGGATGGGAATAGAACCAAAAAAGGTGTTGGTAGACGACCACGTTGCCGCCCAGGGCCGGATTGAAGAAGCCCGTATGGGCAATGATGTCGAAGCTCAGCATGATCAAGGTGCCTGCCAGCACCGGGGTCGAGAGCACGACCAGAATGCTGGTACCTAGCATCGCCCAGCAGTACATCGGCAGCTGCATCATCTGCAGACCTGGACGGCGCAGCTTCAGGATGGTGGCGATGAAATTGATCCCCCCAAAAATCGAACTGCCCCCCAGCAGCAGGACACTGAGGATCCAGAGCACCTGACCAAGGGCCGGTGTGGTGAGGCTCAGGGGTGGATAGGCGGTCCAACCCGATTGGGCGGCGCCACCCTGAACGAAATAGCTGGCGATCAGCAAGA
Organism: Cyanobium sp. CTOTU6536; assembly: GCA_036788375.1. Lineage (GTDB taxonomy): Bacteria > Cyanobacteriota > Cyanobacteriia > PCC-6307 > Cyanobiaceae > Cyanobium. The sequence goes on from DAIQNM010000069.1 coordinate 7,485, forward strand.
GGCCAGCCGGTGGAATGAGCCAGAAGGCCACCGCATTGAGCCGGGGGAAAGCCATGTCGCGGGCCCCCACGTAGAAGGGGATCAGATAATTACCAAAGGCCCCATTCACCACGGGCACGATCCAAAGGAAAATCATCACCGTGCCGTGCAGGGTGAGCACCTCGTTGTAGGTCTCACGGCTGACGAAATCGCTGATCGGACTGGCCAGCTCGGTGCGGATCACCCCGGCGAGGGCACCACCGAGGAAATAGAAGAGAAAGCCGCAAACCATGTACTGCAGGCCGATCACCTTGTGATCAAGGCTGAAGCTCAGGTAACGCAGCCAACCCTCGGACTGGAGACCTGCTGCCTCCGGCGGCGGAGGCTGGAGTGGGAACGGGGCTTGGGGGCTGGAAGCGAGGGTCATGGGATCAGGCCGTGGGGGTGGAACCGGCGTTGGCAACGGTGGCCGGAGGGGGCGGGGTGTTCTTGACCACCCAGTCCTCAAATTCGGAGGGCTCATGCACCACCACGGTCGAGCGCATACCCCCGTGGTACGGACCACAGAGCTCGGCGCAGACGATCGGGTAGCTCCCTGCCCGGGTGGCCGTGAAACTCAGCACCGTCGGCTGGCCGGGGATCACGTCCTGCTTGAGCCGGAACTGGGGCACCCAGAAGGCGTGGATCACGTCCCGAGCCTCCATGTGGAGCTCAACGGGACGGCCGGAGGGGACATGCAACTCACCACTGATGATGTTGCCCTGGGGGTAATGGAAGATGAAGGCAAACTGCATCGCGGTGAGATCCACCGGCAGGGCGCCCTCCTGACCACTGCCCTGGCCGATGCCCCCCCAGACCCGAGCCGGAGCAGGCCCGTCAGGGACACCGCCCCCGGAACCAACGTCCGCCGCCATCACCATCCCGCCTGGGGCCGTGGCAGCGCTGCCACGACTGGAATGGGAAACCGCCATCTCTCCATGCATGGCACCGTGGCCATTGAGGGGGGTCATGCCCCCCATGCGCTCGTAGATGTCGTAGCTGTAGATGCCCACGAACAGCACCACCACGGCCGGAATCGCGGTCCAGACGATCTCGAGGGGGAGGTTGCCCTCGATCGCCGGGCCATCGACGTTGTCGCCGGCCCGGCGGCGGAAGCGCACCAGGCTGAACAGCAGCAGGCCCAGAATCCCGAGGAACAGGATCGTGCCGATGCTGAACAGCACCCGAAACAGGTCGTCGTAGATCGGCGCGTTCGTGCTGGCGTCGATGGGAAGGAGGGAAACGTTCTGACCCACCCAGAGGCCGACGAGCACGAGGGCCATGCCGAGCAGGAGGGTGACCAGGGCGGAGGGGATGGGCACGGCTGGAAAGCTGGAGCGATCCGAAGTCGACCCAGCCTATGAACATCCCTGGCAGGGTGGAAGTCATCAACGCTTCGAGAACAAAAAAGAGGCGAAAGTTACGTTTTTCCCGATTGTCTTTGCTGAGATGTGCGAGATCGCCCACCAAGCCAAACTCGCTACCTTGGGCCTCCTGCTGCGGGTGCGGCCATGGCCATCCGGTTGGCAAGCAATGCCGGATCCCCCCCCACGGATAATCCACCGCGACTACAGGGTTGGATGCAGCGGCTCAGCAGCCACCTGGTGGTCGCCCTGGTCGCCTTGGTGGCCGTCGGCGGGGCCACCCGCGTGATGGAGGCGGGGTTGGCCTGTCCCGATTGGCCCCTCTGCTACGGCACTTTGTTGCCGGGTCGGCAGATGAATATCCAGGTTTTCCTGGAGTGGTTCCACCGCCTTGATGCCTTCCTGGTCGGGCTCGCCCTGCTGGTGCTTCTGGCCCTGAGCCTGGTGGGGCGCAGCAGCCTGCCCGCCTGGCTGCCCTGGGCCGCCAGCCTGGCCCTACTGCTGGTGGCCGTGCAGGGAGGCCTGGGGGCCCTCACGGTGCTCCAGCTGCTCGCCGCCCCCACGGTCACCGCCCATCTGCTCACCGCCCTGCTTCTAGTGCTGCTGATGGCCGCCATCGCCGAAGCCCTGCTGGGCTCCACGCCCACCCCCGAGCCCCCCTTGCCGATCTGGTGGATCCTGCTGGTCGGGGGCAGTGGCCTACTGCTCCTCGGCCAATGCGCCTTGGGCGGATCGATGGCGACCCGATGGGCCACCTCGCTCTGTTTGGAGGGCGGCGAAGCCTGCCGCTGGCTGCTGCTGCACCGGCTGGGGGCCTGGCCCGCGGCGGTGGCGATGGTTCTGCCCGCCTGCGCAAGCCTGGCTCTGCCGAAGGGTCACCGCCGCCTAGGCCGCCTGGCCCTCGGCCCAGCCCTGCTGGTGCCGATCCAGGTGCTGTTGGGGGTCCTCACCCTGCGCCTCCAGCTGGACCAGCCCGCGGTGACCGTGGCCCACCAGGTTGTGGCGGCCGTCCTGGTGGCGTTCGTGGGGGCCATCGGAGGCCGCACGTTGGTCTGCCTTTTCCCTGCCCGAGCCGTCCCCGTTCCCCCGTCCCTGGAGATGGTCCATGGTTAGCGTTCCATCCACCCCAGCCCTGCTTCACCCCAGCCCAGGCGGACCGCCCTCCAAAGCGGCAGAAAGCCCTGCGGCAGTCAGCGGTGAACCCTCGGGCCGGGCAGCCGCCGGCATCAGGCCCTCGGTGAAGCTGCCGGCCTGGCTAGAGGTTGCCAAACCCAGGCTGATTCCCCTGCTCCTGGCCACCACCATCGGTGGAATGGCCCTGACGGCCGCCTGGCCCCTCGATGGCGCGCGCCTGTTGGCCACCCTGGCGGGTGGCTCGATGGCTTCGGCGGCTGCCGGGGTTCTCAACTGTCTTTGGGAGGAGGAACTCGACGGCCGGATGCAGCGCACCAGCCGCAGAGCCCTGCCCTCGGGGCGGCTGGCCCGGGAGAAGGCCTTCGCCCTGGCGGTGGCCCTCACCACGGCCGCCACGCTGGTGCTGGTGGTGGGGGTCAATCCCCTGGCGGCCGGCCTCAGCCTGCTGGGGCTGTGCAGCTACGTGCTGCTCTACACCGTGCTGCTCAAGCCCCGCACCAGCCTCAACATCGTGGTCGGTGGGGTGGCTGGGGCGATCCCTCCGCTCGTGGGGGCGGCTGCGGCCACCGGCCACCTGGGCTGGGGCGGCTGGTGGCTTTTTGCCCTGGTGATGGTCTGGACGCCGGCCCACTTTTGGGCCCTCGCTCTGCTGCTGAGGGAGGACTACCGCTCGGTGGGGATCCCGATGCTGCCGGTGGTCAAGGGCACCGCGGCCACCGGTCGGGCGATTGGGCACTACAGCTGGCTCACCGTGGCCCTCAGCGCCCTTGGGGCCTTTGCCCTTCCCAGTGGGGGCTGGCTTTACGCCCTGCTGGTGCTCCCCTTCAACGGTCGCCTGCTGCAGCTCAGCACCGCCCTTAGCCAGGATCCCGACGATCCAAAACGGGCCAAAGACATGTTTCGCTGGTCGATCCTCTATCTCTTCGGCATCTGCCTTCTGCTGGTGCTAGCCCGCAGTCCCCAGGCCGCCGCCTTCGATCCGGTGCTCAGCGGCCTGTTCAGGGCCCGCCTAGGCCTGGGGCCCGCCGGAGCCTGAGGGGCCGCAGGCTCCGGTGCGGTTGCTTCGCCACAGCGGCCGGTTCTCCGTCGGCCCACCCCCCTGCGGCCTGACGCGGGCTCTGCCTAGATTCCTGCCCACAGCCCATCGGGAGCGAGCCTGGCTTGATCGAGCTGCAACACCTCAGCAAGCGCTACGAGACCGGCCGCAAATCCCCTGCGGTGCAGGCCCTCCGTGGGGTCTCCCTCTCGGTGCCGGCAGGCAGCCTCTATGGCCTGCTCGGGCCCAACGGGGCCGGCAAGACCACAGCCCTGCGCATCCTCTGCACCCTCCTGGCGCCCGATGCGGGCAGTGTCAGGGTGGCGGGACTGGACGCCTTGGCAGACCCCCGCGGCGTTCGTCGGCTGCTGGGCTACGTGGCCCAGGAGGTGGCGATCGACAAGATCCTCACCGGTCGCGAACTGCTGGCCCTCCAAGGCGACCTTTACCACCTCAACCGGGTGGACCGGGATAGCCGCATCGGCGAATTGGTGGGGCTGCTGGGCATGGCCGACTGGATCGACCGGCGCTGCGGCACCTATTCCGGCGGCATGCGCCGGCGCCTCGACCTGGCGGCTGGCCTGCTGCACCGGCCTCGGGTGCTGGTGCTGGATGAACCCACCGTGGGCCTCGACATCGAAAGCCGTGCGGCCATCTGGCGGGTCCTCCAGCAACTGCGGGATCAGGGCACCACGGTGCTGCTCAGCAGCCACTACCTCGAGGAGGTGGATGCCCTGG
>DAIQNM010000070.1:0-11702 GCA_036788375.1 Cyanobium sp. CTOTU6536
GCGTGAAGAGCATCCCTGAGCTGCTCGGACGCATGAAGGCCCAAGCCGCCACCTTGCCGGAGGGCGTGTGGGTGGAGGGCCTGGGCTACCGGGCTGAACAGCTCGCCGAAAACCGCCACCCCACCAAGGAGGAACTCGACAGCGTGAGCGCCAGCCGGGCGGTGTTCGTGCAGGACGGCTCCGGCCACCAGGGTTCGATCAACTCCGTGCTGCTCAAGCAGATGGGCTGGAGCGCCAGCAGCAAGGATCCGGCCGGGGGGGTGATCACCCGCAAACCCGGCAGCAGCGAGCCCAGCGGCCACATCGCTGAAACACCGGTGTTTGCGGTGCTGGCGGCCAAGGCGCCCCTCACCCCGGCCCAGATTCGCCTGGGGGTGGCCAAGGCCGTGGCCCTCTGGACAGCCAATGGCCAAACAACCGCGTCGGAGATGGGTTTTGGCCTCAGCGATGACGACATCGACGTGGCCCGGCAGATGCTCGACGAGAAGCTGCTGCCGATCGACCTGCTGCTCTACGTGAAGCATTCCTTCCTCGAGCAGGCCAAGGCGGGCCGCAGCGCCGTGGTCGCCCAATACGCCGATCCCGCCTCGCGGGCGCCACGGGTGGATGGCGATGGGCGTTACCTCAACCGGGTGCGGCTGGCGGGGGTGAAGTTCTGGCTGGACGGCAGCATGGATAACGCCTTCATGTCGCAGCCCTACACCAACAATCCCCCCGGGAATACCGAGAAAAACTTCCGCGGCCTGGCCGTGGATCCCCAGGCGGCCGTGGAGGCCACCGTGGCCACCTATTGGAAGAGCAACCGCCAGGTGGCCGGCCACAGCATCGGCGACCAGGCCGTGGACAACTTCCTCACAGCGATCGAGAAGGCCTATGCCGCCCAGGGCCCGGCCGACCACCGGCCGATCATCCAGCACGCCCAGTTCCTGCGGCCCGACCAGATCGTGCGAGCCAAAAAGGTGGGGGCGATCACCAGCTTCACCGCCGGTGGCATCTACCCCATGGGCGACTATTTAGCTCGCTTGATGGGCCCGGAGCGGCTGGCCTGGGCCGGGGCGGCGGGTTCGGTGCAGCGGGCCGGCATCCCCTGGACCATGCACCACGACATGCCCGCCGGTGTCAGCCCCAGCCTGATTTATGCCCTCTGGAACATCGTGAACCGCACCACCAAATCCGGGGTGGTGCTGGCACCCCAGGAAAAGGTGAGCGCCTACGACGGCCTGCGGGCCCTCACGATCAACGGCGCCTACCAGTTCCACGAGGAGAAAACCAAGGGTTCGCTCGAGCCCGGCAAGCTGGCCGATCTGGTGGTGTTGAGCGCCAATCCCTTGAAGGTGGACCCCATGACCATCAAGGAGATCCAGGTGCTGGAAACGATCAAGGAGGGCACCAGCCTCTACCGCAACCCCTCCCTCAGCGCCGGCGGGGCCACCACCGCAGCAGCTCCGATCAACGAGAAGGACAACTGCCTGCTGCCCCACGACCACCCCCAGAAGCCCCTCAATCCGGCCCAGCAGGCCACCCTTGATCGGCTGCTGGCGCCAAGACCCTGAGGCCCTCGCGGGCTGGTACCTAACCAGGCGCTCGTGTTCCAAGGCCAAAAGATTGGTTTGGCAACAAGGAGGTCGAGCTCGGCTGGCCTAGGCAAGTCGTATTACCGCCTGCCAGCTGGTAGGATCGTGATTGGAATGACGGGGTGCTTGCCATGGCGGTGATCTCACTCAAGTTGAGCGAAGACCTTGATGCGCAGCTTACAGAGCAGGCTCAACGTCGCCGGCTGAGCAAGTCTGAATTGGTTCGACGAGCGTTGACCACGTTCCTCCAAACCTCAGAGCAGGCCATCGAAGGCTCAGCCTCACCATCCGCGGTCGACTTGTTGGCCGATCTCGTGGGCTGCTGCGAAGATGGGCCAGCTGATCTGTCATCCAACCCTGCTTACCTGTCTGGCTTCGGAACCAATTGATCATGACGTTACTGCTTGATACTGGCCCTTGGGTTGCCCTATTAAGTCGTAACGATACACATCACAGATGGGCCGTTGATCAGTTCAAGCTTTTGCCTCCTCCATTCCTCAGTTGTGAGGCTGTGGTCGCTGAGACTTGCTTTTTGCTGAAGCGCTCCGGTTTTGATCCTTCATTGGCTTTGCAATTTATCGACCGAGGTGTTGTTCAATTGCCATTTGTGCTTCAGGAGCAGATCGGTGCTGTCAGTTCACTGTTCAAGCGCTATGAAAATGTTCCCGCGTCACTTGCTGATGCTGCATTGATTCGACTTGCTGAGATAAACGATTCACCCTTGCTTCTTACCACTGATCGTGATTTCCACATTTATCGTCGTCATGGCAGGCAGACGATTCCTTTGGTCAGTCCGTAACTGTGACGGACACTACAGTTGATGCGTAGGCCTGCGGATGTTGTCTGTGTAAAAGCGACACTTCGAACAGCCCCCCTCGAGTGGAGAGGCCATCGCGTGTTCTCTGCTTCGCCACCCCAGACCCCTTGCCGGCCACTTAGGGAAGCGTTAGGTGCATCGTCGCTGTCAAGGCATTAGTGCACCCAAGCAAGGATCATGACATGGCGGGATGTCTCAGCAGCTACTAGGATTAAACGAATGCGTTCTTGTCAAGTTCAGAGTCAGCCCTATGCCCATTAGCTGGAATGAAATCAAGAGTCGGGCACTGTCCTTCTCAAAAGAGTGGGCAGATGAGACTTCAGAGGATGCTGAGGCGAAATCATTCTGGGATGGCTTCTTCTTTGTTTTCGGCATCAGCCGCAAGCGAGTGGCTTCGTTTGAAGAGCCGGTAAAAAAGCTAGGCGATCGTCGAGGCTTCATCGACCTCTTCTGGAAGGGAACATTGCTGGTTGAGCACAAATCTCGGGGGAAGAACCTAGATCGTGCCTACACTCAAGCCCTCGACTATTTCCCAGGGATTACAGAACGCGACCTGCCCAAATACATCCTCGTTTCAGACTTTGCCAGGTTTCGTCTCTACGACTTGGATGAAAATGAGCAGTATGAGTTCGCCCTGGGTGATTTCTACAACCAGGTGAAGCTTTTTGGATTTATTGCTGGCTATCAGCGGCATCGAATACGCGAGCAGGATCCGGTCAACATCCAGGCGGCAGAAGCAATGGGGCGGCTTCATGACCAGATGAAGGAGGTGGGCTACGACGGACACCCCCTGGAGCTCTACTTGGTGCGGCTGCTGTTCTGTTTATTTGCAGAAGATACAGGCATCTTTGAGCGGCAGCAGTTTCAGGAGTTTATTGAACAGCGCACTGCGGAAGACGGTAGTGATCTGGCAGCTCAGCTTAGTGGATTGTTTCAGGTTCTGAACACGGCATCTCATCAGCGTCTAAAAAATCTGGACGAACATCTCGCAGCTTTTCCGTACGTCAATGGTTTGCTGTTTGCAGAGAACTTGCCTCATGCAGGCTTTGATGCACGCATGCGCCAGGGATTACTTGATGCCACTGCGCTGGATTGGGGCCGGATCTCTCCAGCAATCTTTGGCTCGTTGTTCCAGTCGATTATGGATCGCACGGCCCGCCGGAACTTGGGTGCCCATTACACCAGCGAGGCCAACATTCTCAAATTGATCAAACCGCTGTTTCTCGATCAGGTGTGGGAAGATTTTGAGCGAGTCAAGGGGCAGACAAAAAAGCTCCAGGAGCTCCATCATCGGCTGCGAGAGCTAATATTTCTGGATCCTGCCTGTGGCTGCGGCAATTTCCTGGTGATTGCGTACCGGGAGTTGCGGCTGCTAGAACTAGCAATTTTGAAGCAGTTAAGCCGCTCTGATCAGCTGGTGCTCGATGTGAGTCAGCTGATCCGCCTGAACGTGGATCAGTTCTATGGCGTTGAAATTGAGGAGTTTCCTTCACAGATTGCCCAAGTTGCTCTGTGGCTGATGGACCACCAGATGAATCTGATGATCTCAGAAGAGTTTGGCCAATATTTCGCCCGCATACCGCTTCAGGCCAGCAGCAAGATTGTGCATGGTAATGCCCTCAGATCTGACTGGGCAACACTGATCCCCTCAGGCGGATTCAGCTATGTGATGGGCAACCCGCCTTTTGTGGGTGCAAAGTTCCTAAGTGCTGAGCAGAAGGCTGATGCAAGTCATGTATTTGAAGGGATCAAAAATGCGGGACTACTTGATTTTGTCGCGGCCTGGTATGTGAAAGCCGCCAGGCTGATCGCCGGTGGGAGAAGCCGCTGTGCCTTCGTTTCAACCAATTCCATCTGCCAGGGTGAACAGGTAGGGGTCCTTTGGAGTTGGATGCTGCAGCAAGGGATGCACATCTTCTTTGCCCATAGAACCTTTAGCTGGAGCAATGAAGCCCGTGGCAAGGCCGCAGTTCATTGCGTGATCGTGGGTTTTGCGGCTGATGACATAGCTCCCAAGTGGTTGTTTTCCTATGATGACATCAAGGGAGAGCCGTTGAGGAGCGCGGCCAAAGCGATCAATCCTTATCTGGTGGATGCGGCTAATCTCACCCTTCCCAATCGCAGCAAGCCCCTATGCTCAGTGCCCAATATTGGGATTGGTAATAAGCCAATTGATGGAGGTCATTATCTCTTCACTCCAGAGCAGCGGGATGCCTTTCTGCTTTTAGAGCCTATGGCTCAAACGTATTTTCATCGCTGGATCGGCGCTGATGAGTTTCTCAATGGTTTTGAGCGTTGGTGTCTGTGGCTCGGGGACTGTTCACCAGCTCAGCTGCAGGCCATGCCCGAGGCCATGAAGCGGGTGAAGGCTGTTCAACGCTCTCGTCTGGCGAGCAAGAGTGCACCGACTCAGAAACTGGCCTCTACGCCCACACGCTTCCACGTTGAGAACTTTCCCGATGCCCCATATCTTGTTATACCGAAGGTATCTTCGGAGCGCCGCTATTATATCCCAATTGGATTTGAGCAACCGAGCACATTTGCCAGTGATCTTTTGAATGTACTGCGTGGTGCCACTCTCTATCACTTCGGCATCCTCTCTTCTCTGATGCACAATGCTTGGATGCGTACAGTCTGTGGTCGTCTCAAGAGTGACTATCGCTACTCAGTGGGCATTGTCTACAACAACTTTCCTTGGCCGCTTCATCCAAGTGACAAGCAGCGACAGGCGGTCGAGACTGCCGCTCAAGCCGTTCTCAATGCCCGCTCCTCCTTCGCAGATTCCAGCCTCGCCCAGCTTTACGATCCCCTAACGATGCCTCCGGGGCTCACCAAGGCCCACCAAGTCCTTGATCAGCAGGTCGACAAGGCCTATGGAAACTTCAAGTTTGAATCCGAGGGCGCCAGAATGAGTTTCTTGTTTCAGCTCTATCAAAAGTATCAAGCCTGACCTCTTCTAAGCCAACCGTTTCAAGTCCCCACAAGCACCTAGCCGTGTCATACACCTGAGCCGCCCCCTGATGCTCTTTGCTGAACTTCCTGACACTTGGCGGCCAGGTGATGGACAGCGATAGCCTGCTCCCGCTCACGACATCGCCCGCGCCCGATGCTCACCATCCCGGCTCGGTGGGGACCCTGTTGCCTCAGCGAACCGCGACTGCCCTTCCTCAGCCTGCCGGGAGCCTCCGTCCAGCTCGGTGACCCGGTGCAGGTGGCCGAGAGGCTGGCCACCCTGCTGCCCGTTCGCAGTTGTGATGCCCTGGAGCGTCCCTCCCCGGCGCGGCCGTTCCGGTGTCATACCGGTGGCCTGCGGCTCGGGCCCCTCAGCCTGGTGGCGATCTGGGGACCGGGATTGCGGGGCGAGGTGGATGGCACCGCCCAGGCCAGCTTCATCCTTCCTTACCGGGGCCAGGGGCACTTCCGGCTCGGCCGCCGCAGCCTGCGCAACCTCGCCGGCCGGACCCTGCTCTATTTGCCCCCAGAACCCTGGCGCACCAGCAACGACGCCATGGGGGGCATCACCATCCGCCTCGATCCGGCCCTGATCCACCGCGTGGGTCGGACCATGGCCGGCCCCCGGGCTGCACCGGAGCCCTGGCGCGCCCTGGCCACCCAACCGCTCGTGGTGGAACTGGACCAGCCCTCTAACCCGGTACGTTTCGAGCGGCTTTACCGCTTGATGGCCTTCATCCATGGCTTGCTGCTGCGCCAGGACGCCGTGCCGGAACTCCTGCGCCTCGACGATCTGCTGACGCGCCAGATCGTGGAGGTGCTGGCCCCGGCCCTGTTGGCCGATCGCACCGCCCCCGATCCAGAGGTCTCCGACTGCACCATCGACGCGCTGGTCGACTGGATCCATGCCCATTGCCACGAGGCGATCAGCCTTTCCGATTTGGAGGAGCGCTCCCATTACTCCCGCCGCAATCTCCAATACAGCTTCAAAGCCCGCTTTGGCTGCGGCCCGATGCAATACCTGCGGCGCCAGCGCCTCTGGCTGGCCAAACGGCGACTCACCGCGTCCGCCGAGTCCGGGGCCAGCGTGACCAGCATCGCCCTGGCCTGCGGCTACCTCAACCTGGCCAGCTTCAGCCGCGACTTCCACAACGCCTTCGGCGTGGCCCCCTCCAAGCTGCTGCGGCAGCAGCCCCTCAGCAGCCCGATCCGCAGCCAGTCGGCTGGCGCCAAACCCTCGGCCTGAGCGTCGGAACCCAGGCCGCAGGTCCGCAGGCGAAGTTTTGCAAGGATCGTTCGTCGCTTCGGCATAGGCGTATACATTCCATTCTTCGATGCCTGCGGCGTCGATTCGCCTCGTTCCCCTCCGTTCCAGTTTCCGTTGCCAGCGAATGGCCCGGAAGCAACCTTTGCCCATTCCCATTCTGCCCCTGATCTGATTGGCCATCAATCCGCTCTAGCCAGACACCCCTAACAGCATTGCTGTTGCCGATGTCTTGCCGGGTGAAGATCGCCAAGGCCTACCCCATTCCTTTTCTCCCCCTTTCCGCCATGTCCCTGCTCCGCGCCCCCCAGCTCGGCATTGAGCGCTTCGCCAACGACGCCAACAAAGAACACTGGTCGAACGCTTCCGATGCCGATAAGAACACCATCATCCGGGCCGTCTACCAGCAGGTGCTTGGTCAACAACATCTGATGGCGAGCGAGCGGCTGAGTGGCGCCGAATCCCTCTTCCGCGACGGCTACCTGAATGTGCGGGAACTGGTGCGAACCGTGGCCAAAAGCGGCCTCTACCGCAAGCGCTTCTTCGAAAACTGCAACCCCTATCGCTTCATCGAGCTCAACTTCAAACACCTGCTCGGTCGCGCCCCGCAGAACCGCGAAGAGATGCTGCACCACTTCACCATCCTGCAGGAGCAGGGCTACGACGCCGAGATCGATTCCTACCTCGACAGCAACGAATACCAGCAGCGTTTTGGCAACGATGGTGTGCCCTACCTGCACGGCTGGGATTACTCGGCCGGCCACCAGGGTCGCCAGTTTTCCTGGATGACCCAGCTGGCCCGCGGCGCCGCCGCTTCGGTGAAGGGGGATGCCTCCGGCACCCAATTCCGGCTCGGCAAAGCCCTGCACCAGAACAGGGCGGTACCCGTGGCCGGCTCCGCCGCCCGAGTGCTGATCGTGTCCACCGAAGGGCCGTTCAAAGCCCTGATCAGCACCGAAACCGGCCTGAACCGCGAATTCGCCCCCGACACCCTGCGCCGCTCCCCCTCGGGCCAGCATCGCCAAGAGGCCCTGCTCGGCTCCTCCGGCGGCCGTGAGGGCGGGATTGCCACCATCACCGCCACCGGGGTGGTCAACAACGCCGTGGCCCGCAGCGGTGCCTACACGGTGCGGGTGCCGGTGAGCAGCCTCAACCAGGCCCTGCAACGGGTGAACCGCCTTGGGGGCCGGGTGATCCATGTGTTGGTGGGCTGAGGCGCCACACCGCCAGGCCTCCGGAACGCCCTCGGGCCGCGAGCCAACTCCGGCTCGGGCCTAGGGCGATCAGGGCGAAGAAGGCCTGGCGGCGCGGATCAGGAGCCGGCAGGACACGCTCCAGCAGCAGTCGATGGCCGGCTCGAATCTGGAGCCGCTCAAAGTGAAACAACAGCAGGGGGCGCTTCCCCTGCAGCCGTCCCGGCCCGAGGAAGCGCAGTTCCAGGGGCCCCAGCCGCACCGCATTGGTGAGCTGGAGGGCCGCTTCGCCTCGGCCAGCAGGGCTATCGCTGGCCTCGATCCGCAGGCTGGCCGCCAGGCTGCGCAACGCCACGCCGGCCAGGGCAGAGGGCTGGCGTTTTCCCTTCGGCCAGACCCGCTCCAACCACCAGAGGCCGTGCAGGTCCGCCTCCAGGAGGCTGGATCCGCCCTGGCGGGCCTGCCGCTCCAGCTCCAGCAGGGTTTCGCCGCTTGGAAGGTCAGCCAAGGAGAGACCGTCGGGGCGGGCAGAGGGTAGGGGGTCTGACACGGCGCGGGTTGTAGGGAAGGGGCGCCCCCGCTGCAGCAGGATCGGGGCTGGTCCGATCCCACCCTTGCAGAGGCTTGCCCTGCTGATGGCCTCCACCCCGTCGAAGCCAACCGCAAACCCCAGCCTCAACGAGGTGCCGGTGGGTCGTCGCGTGCGGATCGAGTCGCTGCCCAGCCATCCCGACCTGCGGGAGCGGCTGCGGGCCCTGGGCATCCGCCCCGGCGTTGCGGTCGAGGTGGTGCGCCGCGGGCGACCGGGCGGCATCCTGCACCTGGCCCACGGCCCGCTGGAGTTCATGCTGCGCCGCGAGCACGCCGCTGAAATCCTGGTGAGTCCGATCGCCAACGCCGCCGCGGCTCCGGCCGCGGATCGTCCAAATGATCCGGGCCAACCGCGCTGATCGGAGCCTCGGGAACGTTCGGCCCCTGGTCTCTGGCCTGCTTGGGGCGAAAGCGGCGACGGTGGCCCAGCCCCTAGCCCCCGAAGCCCAACAGCCGGCCCCCCTGGAACACCAGGAAGGCGGCGATCCAGGCCAGCGCCAACGACCAGAGCACCGAACGCAGCGCGAACATCCGGCTTTTCGACTCCTTGATCTGCACCGCCACCGTCGAGAGGCAGGGGGTGTAAAGGAGGGTGAAGGCCATGAAGCTCAAGGCCTGCAGCGGCGTGATCGAGGCCTGCATCGCCGCCCCCAGCCCCGCCTCGCTGGTGTGGTGAATCACCGCCATCGCACCGAGCAGGATCTCCTTGGCGATGAAACCAAAGAACAGGGCCACGGTGAGATCGGGGGTCATGCCGATCGGGGCGAGCAAAGGATCAAACAGGCTGCCGATGCGGTTGGCGATCGTGGGGCCAGCCCCCGCCACCGTCTGGGGCGGCAGGTTGGTGAGCAGCCACACCAGGGCGGCGCCGCCCACGATGAAGCCGCGGGTGGTGACCATGAAGTTGGTCATCTCCCGCCAAGCCCGCCGCAGCATCGTGTGCAGGCTGGGCCGCCGGTAGGGGGGAAGCTCCAAGACAAAGGCCTCCCGGCTGGGGTAGGCCCGCTTGAAGATCAGGCCGGTGATGATCGCCGCGGCGAAACTCATCAGATAGAACGCAAACACCACCAGCCCCGGCGCCCACCAGGGTTTCGGGAAGAACACCGCCGCCAGAAACACGAACACCGTCAGGCGTGCCTGGCAGAGGGCAAACGGGATCACCCCGCAGCAGCTCCACCATGAGCCCGGGCCAGTTGGCGATATGGGCATGGCCGCCGGTGAGCCGGTTGAACAGGGTCGACTTGCCGGTGTTCGGCATACCCACCAGGGCCACCACCGCCGAACCGGCCGCCGCCGGGATCGGCTCCGGGCCCCCATGGCAGACCACACCGGCGGACAAGGCGGTCATCGGCCACTCCAAGGGCGGATCTGCTTCATCAAGGATGGGGGCTGACGGCAGGGCGGCATCCATTCCGATCATGGACCCTGGCCAGCTCCACACTGGAGTCATGGCCGCCCCGATCGACCACGCCCTAAGGCTGCGCAGCCTCTGGATCGCCTACCTGCTGGCGATGCTCTTCCACGTGGATCTGGGCCTCATGCCGCTCTTCCACGGGATCTCCCCCGAGATCGCCAGCCAGGTGCCCCTACCAAGGTTGCCCTGGTTGTTCTGGGCGATGTTGGTGTACTTCCTGATTCCCTTGGCCTGCCTGCTGCGGATCGCCTGGGCCGCCAGCGAACCCGGGCGCAGCGGCGGCTGGCGGCGCTGGCGGCGCCAGCACTTCTGGATCAGCATGATGTACACCGTCACCAACATCCCGCACCTGATCGCCGACATCCTGGTGCCCGACTCCCGCGGCGATCAGGTGGCCCTGATGGCGGTGTTGCTGGTGATCGGCCTGCTGATCAACCGCGAGGCCTGGGCCTGGTGGCGCCAGCCCGTGACCTGAGACAGGTGCCGCGCGGAAGGAAAGCCGGCACGGGCTTTCCAGATCGAGCCCCGGCCCTGAGAGCATGGCCAGCCTTCACCCCCTGATCCCCCGTGACGCCGGATCGAGCCCCTGCCCCGGCCGCATCGGAGCCCACCGTGGCCCAGCCGATCCTGGTGCTCGGAGGTTTCCTGATCGGCGCCGAGGCCTATGCCCCGATGGTGGCCGCCCTGGAGCGACTCAGCGGTCAGGCGGTGGTGCTGGTGCCGGTGTCGCGGTTCGACTGGCTGCTCACGGTGGTTCCCCTGGGCTGGGCGCGGCTGCTCGATCGGGTGGCGGTCGTGGCGGCCGAGCTAGCGGCCCGCTCCCCCAGCGGCCGAATCACCCTGGTGGGCCACAGCTCCGGCGGCATCCTGCTGCGGCTGTTTCTCGCCGAGGCACCGTTTGAGGGCCGCCGCTACGGCGGCCGCCACCTGGCCGACACCCTGGTGATGCTGGGCAGCCCCCACACCGCCCTCAAGGCCACCGCCATGCGGGCCCGTGTCGCCCGCGAGCTACCGGGTGCTTTCTTTGCCGATGCCCAGCCCGATCCCGTGCGCTATCTGGCGGTGGCGGGGGCGATTGATCTGGCGGAGGAGGCCGGTCAGGCCAGCGCCACGGCCCGCCGGCTGGCCCCCACCGCCTACCGCAACAGCAGCGGTGATCCGGCCGATCGGGGCGATGGGCTCGTGCCGCTGAGCTCCGCCCTGCTGGCCGGTGCCGAGCCGGTGATGCTGGAGGGGGTGGCCCATGGCGGCGCCTTCGGACCCCGTTGGTATGGCACCCCGGCGGTGGTGGAGCGCTGGTGGGCTGCGGTAGCTGGCCCTTAGATTGCGCCCCATGGACAGGGCCCAGTTCCACCTTTCCATCCCCGCCACCGACCTCGACGCCGCCCAGCAGTGGTATGTCGATGGTCTCGGTTGTGTGGCGGGCCGGCGAAGCCCCCACGCCCTGATCCTCGATCTGGGCGGCCACCAACTGGTGGTGCAGCGCACCGATGCCGCCAGCCTCGGCGCCGAGCAGGCCGGCATCTATCCCCGCCATTTCGGCCTGGTGTTTGCCGAACTGGCCAGCTGGCAGGCGCTGCTGGAGCGGGCCCGGGCCACCAAACTGCGCTTCGGGGTGGAGCCGAAGCTGCGCTTCGCCGGTGAAGCGCTGGAGCACCAAACCTTTTTCCTGATCGATCCGGACGCCAACTGGCTGGAGTTCAAGCACTACAGCGATCCGGAGGCGGCGCTGGGCTGCCGCAGCAACCCCCAGGTTGGCGATCGACGCGATGGCTGAGCAGGCGCTCCGATGGGTGCGCTGCCGGCTGGTGGCGGGCCATGGCGTGGCGTCGGGGCGGGCCGCCACCAGCCCCTACCCGGCCGGCACGATTGAGCTGCAGGCGCCCCTCTTTGCGGC
>DAIQNM010000071.1:0-5131 GCA_036788375.1 Cyanobium sp. CTOTU6536
CTCCAGCTGCATCCAGAATCACAACCATACGCCGCCAATAGATCTCATCCCAAGTGCTCTGCTTGATTGCCCCACTAGTGAGCTTGTGGTCTTTGAATCCTTGAATCAGTTGTTGCCAGTTGATTGCCTCGCAAACAGCAATCCCATTGGGGCTCGATTCATCTGAAGGGATTCGCGCATGGGTTTCGATGGCGAGATCAAGGGGCACGCCATCGCTGAAATCGGCATGGATGGCAAGAACTGCTGCATGGATGGTCTGCCGCTCGGAGGCGGCCCAGGCCAATGGCAAAACCCGCTGCTGCCGAGCACCACCCGCGGCAGACGCGGAAACGTTCAGCAAAACCCGCCCACGCATCTCGGAAACCGTCCAGCCACTGCGAGGCCCCAGATCTGACGTGAGCGACAACCTCAGGGCTGCGACCCAGCCACGGTCCTTGGCTTCTCGGGCTGGTCGAGGGGTGGTGGGCTTCGGCACGGCTCCAGGAAATCAGGCACGCACGACACCCCTTGCAAGAGAATGTGCAAGAGAATCGCCTTCCAAGCTTGGCACGCGCCGCCACAGCCCGCCATCGACTGGCAGGGCTAAAGCCAGTAGCAGCAATGATTTTGAGCCATCAAATCCAGTCATTGCAGTCGCTCTGGGGGACCCTATTTCAAGGGCTTTGGGAGCACTAGGTCGCAGGTTCGAATCCTGTCGCCCCGATTGACTTTTCACCGATCCGCCCCATCCCTTGTGGGCAAGATGTGGGCAAAACGGCGGGGATACCGGCAGGCCCATGCTCCCCAGCAGCGGGACAAGGCAAGACCAGCAGGGCTCCTCTGGTGGCTCGATTGCCCTGCAAGCCCCTCCCACTCCCCCCTGGACGGGGTTGGCTGAATCCAGGCCATCGAGGGAGACGGAACCAGCGCTGACAAAAAGTCCCTGGTCCAGCAGTGGGCTGAACCAGGGGCTTCGGTGATGTGGACGACAGGCTCAATTCCTCTCGAGGAGACGAGGAGTGCGGGTAGACGCTTCATTCATCGCCTCGTTGCAACGGTCCAGGTGGTACAGCACCGGGGAGTTTGTGCTGGGAAACTTCCGGCGCCAGTGAACCCCTGCCTTGAACAGCTCGGCCTTACGCCAGCGGCACAGGGTTTTCTCACTCACCCCCAGAGCTCGGCCTGCTGAGCGGGCATCGAGCCATTCCTGGAGCGGCTCGCCAGGGTGCTCAGCCGTTGCCGGCTTCGGTGAGGGGGATTGATGCCGCGGACGTGGGTAGACCATCTCAGGCACTCCGCTGACTCGGAACCCGCGGCTGGCTACTGAAGGCTGCCTCTGGCCGCGTCGACGGTGCAGACCAACGCATGGGCTCATGCCCTAGTCGGATCAGGGCCAGCAGGGCCATACCTTGCAACAGCGTGAGTGCGACCAGCCAGGCTTGGATACGGTTCAGGTTCCTGATCGCTGGGGGTTGAGCCCCCTGACGCATCCGTTGGCGGCAGCGGGGGAAGGCGGGTAACTGGGGCGGACGTTGGTGGTGGTGCTTCATCAGAAGGGGACCTCCTCTTCGCTGAGGGGTTGGCTGGACCAGGCCGGGGCAGCAGGGGCTGGAAGCGTTGCGGGGGCGCCCCAGCTGGGAGCAGCTGCCGAGCCAGATGAAGGCGCCGGGCTGGGTGCCGGTGCTGCAGTGCCCGCCGGCTGGGCGTTGCCGGCCTTGCTGCCCAGCAGGGCCAGCCGTTCGGCCTTCACCAGTGGCTTGCTGCGCACCTCGCCGGTGCTGCGGTCGTTCCACTGCTCGCTGGTCATCCGGCCGACGATGCCGACCAGCGACCCTTTGCGGACGTAATCGGCCGCCACTTGGGCCTGCTTGCCCCAGATCTCGATGTTGAACCAGTCCGGTGGTTCATCCCGCCCTGGCTTGTTGACGGCGATGGTGAAGTTGGCCACCACGGTGCCGCTTTCAAAGAAGCGGATCTCCGGGTCTCGGCCGGCATAGCCGACCAGGGTGATCGAGTTGAAGCTCATGGCAGGAAATCAGCGGATGAATGGCTGGCCTGCTGTGCCGCCAGCAGGGAGGGGAGATTGATCAGCGGATGGGTGCGCAGCAGCTCGTGGATCGCACCGCTCCAGGTGAGGTTGTGCTGCTGCGCGTAGGCCCTCAGCCGCAGGTAGGTGTCGGTGTGGAGCGCCACGGCCTTCTTGTGGCGCCCCAGCGGCCGCCGCAGGGGGCGGGGTCGGTGCACAGGCGTTTCCATCAGCTGGCCCTCCGGCTCGATTCGCCCTGGGGCGGAACGCCCGGCGGCAGCAGCTCATGGGCATGGCGCCAGAGGCGGTGCACCAGGGCCACCCGTTCGGCCAGCCGGATCAGCTGCAGCTGGGAGCGCACGCCGCGGGCCAGCTGGAACACGGCCCGGTCACGGTCCTGCTCCGCCGCCTTCAGGGCCGCCTCGAGCGAGGCGATGGCGCTGAGCATGTGGGTGCGGAAGTTCATGGCGTCTCCTCCGCGGCGATGGCGGTTTGGAGTTCACTGCGACGGCGATCGATCACCGCCCACAGCCGCTCGGCGCCGTCTTCGTTGATGCGGCCGCTGGCCAGCAGCGCATTGACGCGGGCCTTGGCGCCATCGAGGGCCTGAAGTGAGGCGATCCGGGGGATCTCTTGGAGCCCGGAACGCACCACCTCCGCGCTCGTGGGTTCGGCTGGCTCCTGCGTCTCGGGCGTCTGGGCACCGGAGTCCGCTACCGCAACGGCCGGCGCCACAAAGGCCTCTTCACTGCGGGCGCTGTCGGCTGTGGAGGCATCGACGGGAAACAGCTCCTGGTTGGCCCCCAGTTCCGGGGTCTGCTGCTCCGCAGGGACAGGGTCTGGCTCCCCTGGATCCGCCCCGACAGGCTCCGGCGGAAGCGCCACTGCTGCTGGCGTTGAAAATCCAGCCTCAGCGGGCGCAGCGGGAGAACGACGAATGCGGGCAGCTCCGCGCCGTGCCCGGGTGGTGGGTTGCTCTTCTGGCTTAGCGGCTGGCCCCCCATCCGACTCATCAACCATGAGGCTCGCGGGCTTGATCGGGGAGGCTTCCTCGGCCGTGGTGATCGCCGCGTCTGCGTGAGTCGCTGCGGTCGCGCTGCTTGGCCCGGAAGCCCCCACCGGCATCGGCCGGATCGGCTGCGGGACTGCTCCCGCTGGCGTGGCCGTGTTCGTGGCCGGAACCTCCCGCACCGTCACCGTCTCCACCGCCGCCGCTGGGGCGTTGCCATCCAGCGCCTCCTCCTGGGTGGTGAGCCCAAGGCTCATCTCCAGGCAATAGACCCGCACCCAGAAGGACGCCGCCCTATACCTCAGCATCTGGCCGGTCATCGTCTGCCACTTGCTGGTCTCGTTGCCGTGGCGGTCCTTGCGGCTCCACCAGCCCTCGCGTTTGGCCATGGCGATGCTGATCTTTTCGCCCTTGAGCGTTTCGCCGCTGCTCCGGTCGCTGGCCTCAGCAAAACACCAGCTCGGGTTTTCTTCGTCGTCGAACTGGAAGCGCAGCGGCGTGAACCGCCCGGAGGCGTTGACGGTGGCGATCAAGAACGAGCTCGACCAGCTCGGTCGCCCATGGATCGGCGTCATGTTCTGCATCACCACCAGGGGCGAGAGCCCCATGCGGCCGGCGATCTCCAGGGCGATCAAGGAGTTGGCCAGGCCCTGCTGGCCGCGGTACTCCGGCGGGACCATCGTGCTGGAGCAGAGGCACTGGGCCATTCGCTGGGCGGCCTCAAAGGCGGCGATGCCGGAGAAGACGCCGGCGCTGATCTCACTGCCACCGGACCTCATCAGCGCGCCACCGCTGCCGGTGGACTGGGTGGAGGTCAGGGTTGCGCCCGGGGGCGCTGCGGTGTCGGTTGGGGGCATGGCTGATGGGGAATTGCGGGACTGGACGGGATGACGGGAGTGAATGAGGCCTGGAAGGGCCCGAAATGCAGCGACTTGGTGCTGGAAGGCGTGGAGCGGAGGGGGACTGCGGGGGCGCCGCTGGCGCCTCAGAACAGGGCCAGAGCCTCCATGGCGACTATCTCGCTCTCGGCAGAGCGAGAGCTGATGGACGCAGGACGGAAGCTCTGGCGGCCATGGCTCGGCCAGATGCCACTCGCCTGGCATTCGGCGATGCGCCGGAAGGCCTCCTCGCGCCGCTCGCGGCCGATCGCCAGGTCCTGCTCGTCCATCACCAGCAGGCAGCAGTCAAAGGGCTCCTCCCACTCAAAGGCGATCACGCCGACCTCAGCCGGCGGCCGCCGATGGCGGTCTTCGTGGCCAAGGGCCAGGTGGGCGAGCTGCAGGTCGTAGGCCAGATCCTTCGCCTGCCAGTAGAAGCGGCGGGGCACCGCACTGCGGGTCTTCTTGAGATCAAACAGCCGCCCGTCAGTGGTGACCACATCCGGCAGGCACCGGCAGGGCCGGCCCGCTTCGTCGTCCCAGTAGTGGGGCTGCTGGCTGGCCGCTGGATCCAGTGCCGCCAGGACCTCACCGATCACCGGATCGGCGTGGAGAGCATCGAGGATGCGGTGCGCCTGCTCCACCATCTCGGTGCTCACAGGCGTCAGACCGGCGGCCTCGGCTTCTGCGCAGTTGGCGGCGCCGATCTTGGTGTTGCGGGCAATCGTGGCGTAGGCGGCAAAGCGCCCCTTGATCTCAAAGGGCGGCGTCAGCAGGGCATCGACCAGATCGCCCTTGACCATGTCCGGCGAGGGAACGAACGGCGCTGCACCAGGACGGAAGCGATGCCACCAGGCCGCCATCGTGCCGGTCGCGGCAGCCTTGAGAACGGTGGGGGACCAGGCCGGATGCTGGTGATAGGAGGCCAGTGTCATAACCGATACCATTTTTCAGGATTCAGGAGCCCGAGAACGAGCAGTGACGCCTCAATCGGCGTGGCGCAGTACCCCGATTCAAGCGAGCCTCCCTCGGCGTGCAGCAGCGTTGCCACGTACTGCCCCTGCAGGGAGCGGCTAAAACTCAGCGCCAGCCCACATTCCTCCAGGGAGAGGGGCTGCGGCGGAGTGGGCTTCAGCCATTGGCCCTGCCAGCGGCTGAGGGAGCGATTGAGGCTGGATTGGCGCCAGAAGTGGTCCTCAAGGGACGACGCCATTGCTGCGCCGGCGGTTGGGTTGCACA
>DAIQNM010000071.1:5141-11566 GCA_036788375.1 Cyanobium sp. CTOTU6536
GGACAATGTCGCGCATTCGCGTACTCGTGACGGGCGCGACGGGCCTCGTCGGCCGCGCGGTCATGCAGCTCAATGCTGAGCTGGAGGGCGCCATTGACAAGTTACCCACTGATACACCTCTCGCGAGCCAGAAAAGCCGCTTATGCCAAATCCGCATGCTTTCAGCGACGACGCTTGCTGGTAGCAGCGATCCGGGTTGTGAGGCTCTGCTGCCAGCGCCGCAGCAGCTGTTCGGCGATCGCCAGATCGGAAGCGCCCAGCACCTCCTCCTGCAGCAAGGCGCCTTCGATCGCCATCTGCTGCTCGGTGCCCAGCTCCTTCTCCAGGCTCAGCAGCTGCACCAGCGCGGTGATCGGCCGCAGCTGGTGCTGCGCCACCAGGGTGGTGAACAGGGAGCGCAGCTGGGCGGTCTGCTCGCTCTGATCAGGCTCCTGCTCCTTGGGCCAGAGGGCCTCCGGCCCCTGGAGATTGCCGATGTAGCAGGCGAACCAGTCCTCCGGCCCCCAGGGGCTGCCATCGGCCTTGCGGATCGGCTCGCCGGCATGGACCCGCTCGCGCAGCAGCTCATCGCGGATCACACCGCGTTTCTTGTTCGCTAGCGCCTGGTTCAGCAGGGCCAGCTGCAGGAAGGTGCTGGGTTGGGCCTGCTTGATCTGGGCGTTTTCCAAGTTGGCCCACTGGCCGCTGGAGACCCGGAAGCCCGGCGGAATGACCTCAGGGCAGGCCTTAGCCCAATCTTGGGGTGTGGTGATAACCCAGCCATTGCTCTTGCGCCAGTTGCGCAGGAAGCGGCCAAATGTCTGGCGGGCCTGTTCAAGCTGGTGTTGCAGGTCCTGCATGGTCCCGAGAGGAGCAGTAGTACATTCTGACTCGCGAGAGCGCCAGAACCCTGGGTGCTGAGCGCTGCGCTGCTGTTGTCGTGACGCTGATCCGACGTGGTCATGCCGTCACTGCTGTCAGTGACTGCTGTAAGTGACAACCGCACCAGTGTGGCTGTGGTCTTGGTCGTGAGTACGGGTGTCGTGCCGGAGTCCGCAGACTCCGCGGCTGTCCCGAGACATCTCGAGCTGTCTTGAGACGTCTCGGGACAGGGGTTTTCAGCGCAATCGCGAGGCCACAAGCCGACGGCTCAGCCGTCGGAGCCTGAACACGCTTTGTCACGTTTCGGGCTCACAACTCCGACCGACACCATGCCCATCGGCATGGCGAGCACGATCACGATCACGCGCATTGCCACGGGCAGGGGCACAACCACAGAGCTGGGCACGGACATGGGACATCTGCCCCCTTCAGCGATCAGGACAGCCGCAGGATCTGCCGCGCCTCCTCCACTGATCGCGCCATGCCGGCCAGCCCGCCCCTGCTCTGGATCACCTCCAGGAACTGGCGCTGATCCGCCGTCGGCCGGCCCCCAGTGGCCTTGATCTCGATGGCACAGAACACCGCCAGCTCCAGCCCCAGGTGCTGCTCCTCGATCCGCAGCTGGCGCAGGCCGATCAGATCGCTGCTGCCCGGGCAGAGCCCGTAACGCACCAAGCGGCCCCGCTCATCGCGTAACGCACCGGTGTTGTTGCGCCACAGCCTGACCGGCCCCCGGCCGAGCTCCAGACGGATCTGCTGCTGGATCGCCTGTTCGCTCATGCCACCCGGCTCCAGTGCCCTCGGGTCTGGCGGGCCGCCAGCACGTGTCTTGCCCAGCCGCGCGGGTTCTTCATGCCGCGGCGCTGGCCCAGGGCGATCAGCTGCTCCATCGAATGGGCCTCGCCCTGTTCTTGCTTGCGGCGGACCTTGAGCTGCTCCTGGCTGATCTCCTGTAGCGAGCCCGCCACCACCGCTGGTTTTTTGCGCTGGGGCCTGAACAGGTGGCCGCACTCGGGGCATTCGCTCACCCGCCGGGTGGTGGTGCAGAAACACCGGGGGCAGACCTTTATGGCGGCCGCCGCCTGCCGTTCACGCCGCTGGCTTCCCTGCAGGGTCCAGTGCCGCTCCTCGAGGTGATGGCCCAGGCGCTCCAGGTTGCCGACGTGATCGAGGATCACCGCCTCCTTGCCGGGCTGGGGCCGCAGGCAGCGGCCGATCATCTGCAGATGCAGGGCTTCGCTTTGGGTGGGGCGCAGCAGGATGCAACCGCCCACCGAGGGCACATCCACGCCCTCGCCGATCAGGTTGCAGCTGGTCAAGACCTTCAGCTCTCCGGCCCCCAGCGCCTCCAGGAGTTGGCGTCTCGTCTCGGCGTCCTGGGTGCCGTCGATGCTGGCCGCCTTGATGCCGTGCTCGCTGAACGCCTCGGCCACCGCCTGGGCGTGGGCGATCGAGCAGCAGAAGGCAATCGCCGTGCCGCCCTTTAGGTGACGCTGGTAGTGGCTGACCGCATCGCCCAGGATGCGGTTGCCGCCCAACGCACCGGCGGCCTGGCGCAGATCGAAATCCCCCATCCGCCGCCGCAGTCCCTGCGCCGAAAAGCCGATCGGCGGTGCATAGACCCGGGCAGGGGCCAGATAACCCTCGGCGCTCAGCCAGGCCGGCGAGGGTCCGAGCACCAGCTCCGAATAGAACTCGCCAAGGCCCCGGCCGTCGCTGCGCACCGGAGTGGCCGTCACCCCCAACAGGTGGGCGGAGTGGAAGTGGCCAATCACCTTGCACCAGGTGCCGGCATTGCTGTGATGAGCTTCGTCGATCACTAGCAACTGGAAGAAATCGGGCGGTAACAACGCCAATCGCCTGGCCAGGGTCGAGACCGAGGCCACCTGCACCGGCGCCCGCAGATTCATCGAGCGGCCTGAGGCGATCAGGCCGTGCTCCACCCCCAGCGCCGCCAAAGAGCGGGAGGCCTGCTCCAGCAACTCGACGCGGTGCACCAGCACGGCGATGCGGTTGCCGCGCACTGCCGCTTGCTGGGCGATGTGGCTGAACACCACCGTCTTGCCGCCGCCGGTGGGTAGGACAAACAGCACCGATCGGTGCCCGGCCATGAAGGCCAGGCGCACCCGATCGACGGCGTCGTGCTGGTAGGGGCGCAGGGAGAAGGCCACGGCCGACGGCTGCTGTTCGGGATTATAGCTCTCGGGAGCGCGAGAGCTACGCTTTTTGCAGTCGCGTCCTCCCCATGAAGCGCATCCAGCTCCAGCTCCCGGATCCCGTTCTTGCCTGGGTCGATGCCCAGGCCGATGGCCTCGAAAGCCGCGCCGCCTTCCTGCGCCGCTCGATCGTTTCCCTGATGAAGGCCGATCTGCAGAGACGGGCCATTGCCCAGCGACAGCTGGCGCTGCAAGCACCGGCCGCCATGCCTGTGCAGCCGCTGCCCCAGGCCCCAGCTCAACCCGCCCACCCCGCGTTTGGCGAGCCATGGGCCTCCCTGTGATGGCGATCGCCGAGGGTCAGTGGCCCCGGCTCCTAGGGGAACTGGCCGGCCTGGCGCCGGAGCAACTGCAGAACCGCCACCAGCCCTGCCCGGCCTGCGGCGGCACCGATCGCTATCGCTGGGACCGTGATGACGGCCCCGGCGGCTGGTTCTGCAACCAGTGCGGTGGCAAGGACCGCACTGGCGGCGGCGGTGACGGCATGGACCTCTTGATTCGCCTCACCGGCTGGGATTTTGCGGAAGCCCCCCGCCGTATCAAGGCCCATCTCGGGCTCCCGAGCAGCAGTAACGGTGCTGGTCGCCACGGCGCTCCGCTGCTCCGCATCCCGAGGCCGCCCCTCAGGTCTGCTGGCTCAGCCAGCGCCAATGGCCATGGAGCGCCTGGCTTACCGCCCAGAGCAGCAGGGCATGCGCCAGGCGTCACACCAGGGCCGTCATCGTTGGCAGCCCCTGCTGCAGCCAAGCGGCCGGCTCGCATCCCCGAGGCGCCACCACCTGATTCCCCGCCCCCGGAGTTGGGCCGCGCGGTTGGCCAGTGGTGTTACCGCGATGCCGAGGGGACGCCGCTGTTCTGGATCCAACGGCTGGACACCACCAGTGGCGGCAAATCCCGCAAGGTGTTTGTGCATCGCACCTGGTTGGACGGGCGCTGGCATTTCCCCTCCCGGCGTGATGGTTTTAGCTCCGAATGGCCGGCCCCACGGCCCCTCTACCGACTGCCAGAGCTGGGCCAGAGGCCCTGGTCACCGGTGCTGGTGGTGGAAGGCGAGAAGACCGCCGATGCCGCCGCCGCCTTGCTTCCCGATCACGTGGTGGTGAGCTGGTGCAACGGCAGTCGCGCCCTGCACACCGCCGACTGGAGGCCGCTGGCGGGGCGACGCGTCACCCTCTGGCCTGATGCCGATGCCGCGGGCCGTCAGGCCATGGCCGCTCTCTCGGGGTTGCTGCTGCCCCTGGTCGATGCGCTCTTCGTGGTGCTGCCGCCGGAGACCACCGCCTTCCCAGAAGGGTGGGATCTGGCGGATGCGGACTGGACGCCCCAGCAGACCCTCGACTTCCTGGAGGCCAACAGCCGGCCGGTGCGGCAGCAGGAGCCCAACCCGCTACTCCCCGCTTCCGAGAGCGCAGAGGCGGAGGCACTGCCTGAGGCAACGGCTTCCGCTGGAGCCAAACCACCAACGCCGCAGCATCGCTCTGGGTTGCGCAAGGTCAGGCCACAGGCGAAAGGGAGCCATGCCGGCAGACCGGCAAGACCCGCCGCTCGCCCCAGCGCCCTGAGCGCCTCTCCGACGGCTGCAGCCGGCAGCGAGCCCTTCTCCTGCCTGGGCTACGACACCGATGGTTACTACTACCAGCCCTCCTCCACCGGTCAGGTGGTGCGCCTTGCCGCCTCCTCCCACGGCGGCATGAACCTCTGTCGCCTGGCGCCAGTTGCCTACTGGGAGACCCTCTACCCCTCCCGCACCGGCGTCAACTGGACGGCCGCCGCATCCGATCTCTTCTCTCGCCAGGCCGTCGTGGGGATGTTCGATCCCGATCGCCTGCGCGGCCGGGGCACCTGGTGGGACCGCGGCCGCTGCGTGCTCCACCTCGGCGATCGCCTCGTCGTCGATGGCATCCGCCAGGTGATCACTGCCCCGCTGGTGAGCACGTTCCACTACCAGCGGGGCGCTGCCCTGATTGGCCCGGGTGACGCCACACCGCTCAGCGATGAGGAGGCGTTGACGGTGCTGACCATGGCCGATCGCTTCTGGTGGGATGTGCCCGCCTCCGCCTTCCTCATGGCCGGTTGGCTGGCCCTGGCCCCGATCTGCGGTGCCCTGCGCTGGCGGCCCCACCTCTGGCTCACCGCAGCAGCTGGCTCCGGCAAGACCACCCTGCTGGAGCGCTTTGTCGGCGTCCTGCTGGGTGACATGAGCCTGCTGGTGGTGGGCAGCAGCACCGAGGCCGGCATCCGCCAGTCGCTGCGCAGCGATGCCCTTCCTGTCGTGCTCGATGAGGCCGAGTGCAACGAGAAGCTCGACCAGCAGCGCATCCAGGCGATCCTCGCCCTGACCCGCGTCGCCAGCTCCGAATCCCACGCCTCCACCGTCAAGGGCTCACCCGGCGGCGATGTGGCGCGCTTCCAGGTGCGCTCGATGTTCCTGCTCGCCTCGATCGCCATCGGGCTCAAGCAAGGGGCCGATCGCCGCCGCTTTGCCCAGCTCACCCTGCGCAATCCGGCCGAGATCGCCCAGCACGAGCGCGATGCCCATTGGCAAGCCTTGGATCGGGACCTGGAGGCCCTGATCACCCAGGCGTTCGCCGAGAGGCTGCTGGCGCGCACCGTCTCCCTGATCCCCGTCATCCGCCAGGCGGTGCAGGTCTTCACCAGGGTGGCGACGCAGCACTTTGACTCCCAGGCGCTCGGTGATCAGTACGGCACCCTGCTGGCTGGCGCCTGGAGCCTGCAGTCATCCGTCGTTCCCACCCAGGAGCAGGCCCAGTCGCTGATCGATGGCACCGACTGGAGCAACTACCGCCAGGCCACCGAACTGGCCGATGAACGGCGCTGCCTCAACCGCATCCTGCAGCACCAGTTGCGGGTCGAAACTGACGAGCGGGTGCTCACCCGCAGCATCGGTGAACTGATCGAGATCATCACCGCAGCGTCACCGCTCGACCCGATCAGTCGCCGCCAGGCGGAGGATCTGCTCGGCCGCCATGGGCTGCGCATCCAGGAAGGGCTTCTGCTCGTGAGCAACACCGCTGAACCAGTCGCCCAGATCCTTGCCGATACCGCCTGGGGGACCAGCTGGTCGACGATCCTCACCCGTCTGCCTGGTGCTCGCCCCTACGGCAATCCGGTGTGGTTCAAGGGCGTGGGCTCCAAGGCCCGGGCCTGCGCCATCCCCCTTGATGCCCTATGAGCCCTCCCGGGGACGGCGGGACGGTCCTCCCAGGCCTCCCGCCCTCCCAGAAGTGCTGCAGCGCAATGGATGGGACGGAAAGAACGCCTGGAACGCTCGCTCCAAGGGATAACCCCTTATATATACATAGATTTAACCCCCTTTATATATATATC
>DAIQNM010000072.1:0-11419 GCA_036788375.1 Cyanobium sp. CTOTU6536
GCAGCCTGGGGGTGCCCTACACGGTGCGGGCCAACGACCAGGCCAACGTGCGGGTGGTCTGCCCCGCCACGGAGCGCGAATACGCCCCTGAGGAGCTGGTGGCCAGCATCCTGCGCAAGCTGGTGGACGACGCCTCCACCTACTTGGGGGAGCCGGTTGAGGCGGCGGTGATCACCGTTCCGGCCTACTTCAACGACGCCCAGCGCCAGGCCACCCGTGATGCCGGACGCCTGGCGGGCATCACGGTGGAGCGGATTCTCAACGAACCCACGGCCGCAGCCCTGGCCTACGGCTTTGACCGCAGCACCGTGAAGCGGGTGCTGGTGTTCGACCTCGGCGGCGGCACCTTTGATGTCTCGGTGCTGCGCATCGCCAATGGGGTGTTTGACGTGAAGGCCACCAGCGGTGACACCCAGCTCGGCGGCAACGACTGGGACCGGCGCATCGTGGACTGGCTGGCCGATGCCTTCCTCAAGCAGCACGGCCTTGACCTGCGCCGCGATCGCCAGGCCCTGCAGCGGCTCACCGAAGCGGCCGAGAAAGCCAAGATCGAACTCTCGGGCGTGCGCAGCACCCCCATTTCGCTTCCCTTTATTGCCACGGCCGAGGCCGGCCCGCTGCACATCGAGACCAGCTTGGAGCGCAGCAGCTTCGAATCCCTCTGCCCTGACCTGCTGGATCGTCTGTTGCGGCCGGTGCAGGGGGCCCTGCGGGATTCGGGCCTCACGGCCGATGCCATCGACGATGTGGTGCTGGTGGGGGGCTCCACCCGCATGCCGATGGTGCAGGAGATGGTGCGTACCCTGATCCCGCGCGAGCCCTGCCAATCGGTGAACCCCGACGAGGTGGTGGCGATCGGGGCGGCGGTGCAGGCCGGCATCCTCACCGGTGAACTGCGGGATCTGATGCTCAACGACGTCACCCCTCTTTCCTTGGGTCTGGAGACGATAGGGGGGGTAATGAAGGTGCTGATTGCCCGCAACACGCCGATTCCAGTGCGCAAGTCGGATGTGTTCAGCACCTCAGCGGCCAACCAGAACTCGGTGGAGATCCATGTGCTCCAGGGCGAGCGCCAGATGGCAGAGGGCAACAAATCCCTCGGCCGCTTCCGCCTTTCCGGCATCCCGCCGGCCCCCCGCGGGGTGCCCCAGGTGCAGGTCTCCTTCGACATCGACGCCAATGGCCTGCTGCAGGTCTCGGCCACGGATCGCACCACCGGCCGGCAACAGAGCGTTTCGATCCAGGGCGGCAACAACCTCAGTGAAGAGGAGATCAACCGCCTGCTCCAGGAGGCGGAGCAGAAGGCCGTCGAGGATCGGCGCCTGCGCTCCGATATTGATCGCCGCAACCGGGCCCAGACCCTGGCCTCCCAGGCGGAACGGCGCCTGCGGGATGCGGCCCTGGAACTGGGCCCCTATGGCGCCGACCGGCAGCAGCGTTCGGTGGAACTGGCCCTGCGCGATGTGCAGGAGCTGCTGACCCAGGAGGATGCCGCCGAGCTTGAACTGGCCGTGAGCCAGCTCCAGGAGGCCCTATTCGGCCTCAACCGGCGGCTGCTCAGTGAGCGGCGGGCCGAGGCCGGCCCCCTCCAGGGCCTCAAGAACACCCTCGGGTCGCTGCGAGACGAGCTCTTCGCCGACGACGACTGGGATGACTGGGACCGTGATGGCCGCTCCGATCCCTGGGCCACTCCCCCCCGACGTCCCCCGGTCGAGCGCTTCGGCCAGCGCCCAGAGCCCCTCCCTCCGACGGGTTTGGGTCGGGGTGGGGTGGTTCGCTATGACTCCCGCGACGATGGTCCCAGGGAGCGGTGGGAACCAGAGGAGCCGCGGCTTGGGCGGGACTCCGGCTATCTCCCTCGCGGGGGTGGCGATCGCAACGGCTGGGGCAACCCGGCAGCCGCCGAGCGGGATCCTGGGTCCTATGGCGATCCCTACGCCCAGCTCGATTCCGAGCGAGAGCCCTATGGCGGGCGCTCCAGCGAGCGCTATACCCAGGCCTATGCCGAGGCCCCTCCCGCAGAGGCCTATGCGGCCAATGCCCCGGACTGGGACCAAGCCCGCCGGCAGGCGCCTCCAGCCCCACGCTGGGAGGCCGCGCCATCCCGTCGCCCCCAGCCCTTCTCCGACCCCGATGACCCCTGGGGCGATGGCTGAAACCCTGAACCGATCCGACTACTGGGACGTGCTGGAGCTCGACCCCGGCGCCGATGCGGCCAGCTTGAAGCGGGCTTTCCGGGAGCAGGCCCGCCGCTGGCATCCCGACCTCAATGGCAGCGATCCCGTGGCCGAGGAGCGCTTCAAGCAAGTCAATGAGGCCTATGCCGTCCTCTCCGACCCCCGCCGCCGGCGGGCCTGGGAACAGGGCGAGGCCTCGGCCGATGGCAGCTCCAGCGGAACCGATCCCTTCGCCAGCGGGTTCCCCAGTTTTGAGGTTTACCTGGATCGGCTCTTCGGCCGGGATAGGGGCCAGCGGGAAGCTCAGCCGCAGGAGGGGGTCGATCAACCGATTGATGATGAGGACGCGGCAGGGGCGGCCCAACCGCGATACCCCCAGGAGCAACCTTCTGCCCAGGAGGGACCCAGCGGCGGCGGCTGGGCCGGCTGGTCGCCGCGCCGTGATAGCAGCGTGACGCCCTCCCCATCGCCACCGCCGCCGGTGCGGGCCGCCAGCGATGTCGAAAGCCTGGTCGAGCTCACCCCCGAGCAGGCCCTGGCCGGTGAACGGGTGCAGATCGAGCTGGCCGATGGGTTGCTGGTGGAGGTCACAACCCCGGCCCTGGCTGGGGACGGCTGGCGCCTCCGCCTGGCCGGCGTCACCCCGGGGGGAGGCGACCACTTCCTGCAGCTGCGGGTGCGTACGGCTGAAGGCCTACGGATCGATGGCCTGCGGGTGCTCTATCAGCTGGATTTGAGCCCGGCCGATGCCGCCCTGGGCTGCCAGGCCGTGGTGCCCACCCTGCAGGGTGAGGTGCGACTGCGGGTACCTGCGGGATCCTCCAGTGGCCGGTTGCTGCGCCTGCGGGGAAGGGGTCTTGAGGATGGCGAGCGGGTCGGCGACCAACTGGTGGAGGTGCGGATCGTGGTGCCCGAGGCCCTCGATGGCGCGGAGGAGGCCCTTTACGGCAGGCTTCGTCAACTGGCCCAGGAGCGTGATGAGGAGGGTGGCAGCTAGGGGCGCGGGTGAGACACTGTGCCAGCGTTAAGGCCGGATCCATGGCTGGCATTTCTTCACCGATGCGCGTGCACGTGCTGCTCTTCGATGCCGGCGGCGACCAGGAGGGCATCCACTCGATCGAGCTCAACGGCCGCACCGTGGTGCTGCTGTTTGAGGAACCCGATGATGCGGAGCGGTATGCCGGCCTGCTGGAGGCCCAGGATTTCCCGGTGCCCACGGTGGAGTCGTTGGATCGCGAGGAATTGGAGCTCTTTTGCAGCCAAGCCGGTTACGAGGCCCGCTTCGTTCCGGCCGGCTTTCTGCCCCGTAGCGATGAGGAGCGCCTGCTGATTGCCCCGCCCGCACGGAACATGGACGTGAGCCTGTGGAAGGAGGAGGCGGAAGCCGCCGCCGCGGCCGCCGAGGAGGGGGAGACCAGCACGGCAATCCAGGATCCCGAACTGGAGGCCTTTCGTCGTCGGCTTGAGGGGTTGCTATGAGCCCCTCCAACCAAGGGCTGGATCGGGGCCACCTGCTCACCGAGCAGGCCAACCCCGCCAGTGAAGGCCTCGACCAGTTGCCCACGGCGGATCTGGTGCAACTCTTCTGCGAGAACGACCTCGAACCCCAGCGGGCCGTGGCTGGGGCTGCTCCTGCCCTCACGGCCGCGGTGGATGCCATTGCGGCTCGGCTGGCAAAAGGGGGGCGACTCTTTTACCTGGGCGCGGGTACCTCGGGCCGCCTCGGGGTGTTGGATGCGGCCGAATGCCCTCCCACCTTCTGCTCCCCGCCTGAGTTGGTGCAGGGGGTGCTGGCCGGTGGTGCCGCCGCCCTGCTGCGCAGCTCAGAGGGGTTGGAGGATCTCTTCGATGCCGGCCCGGCTGACCTGAAGGAGCGTGGCTTCGGCCCCGCCGATGCCCTGGTGGGGATCGCCGCCGGCGGCACCACGCCCTACGTGCTCGGTGGCCTCAGCCATGCCGTCGCGATCGGTGCCCTGGCGATCGCCATGGCCTGCGTCCCTGCCGAGCAGGTGCCGATGCCCTGCTCCATCGACATCCGTCTGCTGACTGGGCCCGAACTGCTCACTGGCTCGACCCGGCTCAAGGCGGGCACCGCCACCAAGATGGCCCTCAACATCCTCTCCACCGGGGTGATGGTGCGGCTGGGCAAGGTGCATGGCAACCGGATGGTGGATGTGGCCGTGACCAACAGCAAGCTGGAGGACCGGGCCCTGCGCATCCTCTGCGACCTTGCTGGCATCGATCGCCCCCAGGCCATTGCGTTGCTGGGTGCCGCCAATGGCTCGGTGAAGCTGGCCCTGCTGATGGCGTTGACGGGCCAGAACGCGGCAAGCGCCGCCCAAAATCTCGCTTCCAGTGGTGGCTCACTGCGTTCGGCCCTGACGGCGATCGCCCCGAATTAAGCGGTACGTTCCCGGCTGGATCCGTTGGCGTTGGATCCGTTGGCTAGGCGCTCGGCGGGCACCACGATCCAAAGGCGGCGATCCTTACCGCCGCTTTCGGCTGGTGCCGTCCCGATGTAAACGGCCACCAGGCCATTGGGCCCGGTTTTACGCAGACCGGCTTGATAGCCGTAACGGGCTCCGTGGTTGGCCAGGCTGGTGGCGGAGCGCAGGCCAATCGCCTTGGCGGCCCTGCTGCTCGGGAGTGCAGGTTCGGCGGCAAGGCTGGCCAGTTGGGCTGGGCTTACCGGGTCAGCATCACTGCTGATTGGGGCGCTGGCTTGCTGGAGAGGCGCTGCGGTTTCGGGCGGCAGTCTGCGCTCCAGGGCTTCGAGCCGTCTCACCAGGGCCTGCAGGGAACCTTCGCCCTTGGAGGCTGCCGCGGTATCGGCCGGTTCCGGCGCTTTTGGCGCAGCTTGGGGCTGCTCCTGTTTCCTGCGGCGGAACATCATCATTGACAGCATCCCCACTGGAAACACCCCGATCAGCTCCCAGCCCTGGCTGCCCTGGCCGTTGAGGAAGCCTTGCAGTTGTTGGGCTGGATGCTGGGGTGGGCTCGCGGCCCCCTGGCCGGCAACACCTTGGTAGAGGTGGGGAAACTCTTGTTTTAAAAACGATTCGGAGAAGACCCGGGCGTTCCCCGCATCCCGGCTGCCTGGCGCCTCGGCAACAGGAGAATCCGCTGCGGCTCCTGGGGCTGCAGGCTTGGGCGGCTCCACATTGATGTGGATCACCAAGTACTCCCAGGGTTCCATGGCCAGCTCCGTCGGGGTGTCTCCAGGATCTCAGCCGGTGTAGGGGCCCCAGTAGGGGGCGGTGAGCAGGGCCGTGCGTTGGCGGGTCTCGGCCGGGACCGCCGCTTGCGGTGTCATCAGGGCATGGCGGAGAGCGTGGTGAGCGGCGCTGGTCGGCCGGAGCGCCCCCACCCGTTCGGCGGCCATGGCCACGATCTTCTGGGCCAGGTCGGCGTTGGTGCGGAGGTTGTCGATCACCATCTCCACGGTCACGGCGTCGTGCTCCTGGTGCCAGCAGTCGTAGTCGGTCACCATCGCCAATGTGCTGTAGGCCATTTCCGCCTCCCGGGCCAGGCGCGCTTCGGTGTGGTTGGTCATGCCGATCACCGAGCAACCCC
The DNA here is from genome assembly GCA_036788375.1 of Cyanobium sp. CTOTU6536. Lineage (GTDB taxonomy): Bacteria > Cyanobacteriota > Cyanobacteriia > PCC-6307 > Cyanobiaceae > Cyanobium. The sequence goes on from DAIQNM010000072.1 coordinate 5,751, forward strand.
AAGAGCGGTAGAGCTCCGATTCGGCGCGGGTGGAGAAGGCCGGACCCTCCATGCAGAGATAGGTGCCGCCGCGGTGAAGGGTGCGGCCAGCGGGCATCAGGCTCTCGCCCACATCGGCGAGGATGCGGCTGAGCACCGGACAGAAGGGATCGGCGACGCCAACGTGGGCCACCAGCCCATCACCGAAGAAGCTGAGCGGGCGCTGGTGGGTGCGGTCGATGAACTGATCCGGCACCAGCATGTCGAGGGGTTGGTGCTGCTCCTGCAGGGAGCCCACGGCGGAAACGGAAAGAATCCAGCGCACACCCAACGAACGCAGGGCCCAGAGGTTGGCCCGGTAGGGAACCTCGCTGGGGGTAAACGAGTGGTGACGCCCATGGCGGGCTAGGAACACCACCTCCAGATCGCCGATGCGGCCAAGCCGCAGCTGGTCGGAAGGGGCCCCATAGGGCGTCTCGACGCTGAATTCGCGCAGATCCTCCAAGCCTTCCATGGCGTAGAGGCCGCTTCCCCCCAGCACTCCGAGGCGGGCCTGGCTGAGATCGGAAGCGATGCTGCTGCTCATGGAGTGGCTGAGGGCTGGGCCCTATCTACAACAGGAACCCCGTGGTCGTGAGCTTTGATCGCAGTTCCCTAGGCCGAAGGAGTGAGGCTTACGACCTGCGGGCTGGCAAGGCCGTCACCGGCTTGGTGAAGCTGGGATCCAGACCGGTGCTATCCCTGCTCAACGATCGCCTGACGGAGTTCTTCGACTCGGCCCGCACCCTGCGTTGAGGGGCGGGTTGGCGACTCGTCAACCGGCCAGGCCCGCAGGGGTTGACGTGGCTGAGGTGTTGGGTTGCAAGTTGCTGGCGAGTCGCAGCGAGGGGATTTCGGCGATGGTGCTGTAGCTCCGGTCCGCCCCCAGCAGAAGCAGGCTGCTGTTGTTTGGGACGGCGGCGATCGCCAATTGCTGGCCATTCAGGGCCACGACGTTCATACCCGCCAGCAAGTGGGCCAGAGGGTTCTCTGGGGCCGCTGCCTCAGCGGGGAGAGTGGAATCCGCGCCGCTACGGCTGGCCAGGCTCTGGGGTCTCGGGCCGCTTCGAAAACCGCTGCCATCGCTCGAGGCGAGGGCGGAAGATCCTGCGGCCAGTGAAACCGCATCAGCCCCTCGGTTTGCGTTGCGGGCCATATCGAGGTCGACAGTGCCCTGAGGCTGGAACCAGCCCCCTAGCCCGCTCCGCGGGACAAGGCGACCGTTTGGATCACGAGCAGGGTCGGCCAAGCTGGCGGGGGATCGGGATGCTGGATCCCCCCGGTCGTGTCTCCCTGCTGATCAGGAATGGCGTTGGTTCCACCGGCGGTGGTCGGCAGTTCGCCACCGCTCGAGGGCCCAGAACCAGCGGGATGCGGCCCTGCCCCTGATGGGCTGGCGGCTGCGCTGTCGTTGATCAGGTACAGGAGAGCTAGTCCCAGGGCCGTTGCACTCAGAACGCTCTCCAGAGAGAGGCGACCTGAATCGTCTCGGAGGCTCATCAACCTGCTGAAGCGTTGCTTCGCTTGGCCCAACTCCCTTCCTTGACCCGAGCGACCCTCCATTGTTCGGCCGCTTTGGCCTGCCCATAGCGGTTCTGATGCAGCGTCGCTGTGGTTTGGCTGCACGAGGGGAGGAACCGATCGGCTGTGACCCGCCAGCTGCTGAGCAGGCCCAGCCCAGCCGCTTCGGCTGGCAGGATTGGATCGTTTGCCACCCAGCGCTATGACCACCGCCACGATGGATACCGAAGCCGGCACCATCACCCTGGAGCTCTTTGATGCGGAGGCGCCGGGCACCGTGGCCAACTTCGTGAAGCTGGCCAACGACGGCTTCTACGACGGTCTGGCTTTCCACCGGGTGATCGATGGCTTCATGGCCCAGGGCGGCTGCCCCAACAGCCGTGAGGGGGCCCGCGGCCAGGCCGGAACCGGCGGGCCGGGCTACACGATCCCCTGCGAAATCAACAGCAACAAGCACAAGGCCGGCAGCCTCTCCATGGCCCATGCGGGACGCAATACCGGTGGCAGCCAGTTTTTCCTCTGCCATGCCCCCCAGCCCCATCTCGATGGCCAGCACACTGTTTTTGGCCAAACCAACGACCTTGATGTGGTGCTGAAGTTGCACAACGGCAGCCGGATCAAGAGTGTTTCCATTCAGGCCTGAGGGTCCGATCACACCGCTGCACCTCACTCGGGTGCAGCGGTGCTGGATTCGGCATGATCAAGAAACTCGGAGAGCTGGCTGATCACCAGCTGGGTTAGGGTTTGGTCGTGGAGTAGGGCGTAGCGCTTGGCCCGCCGATGCAAGTCGGCAGGCATGATCACGGAGAGTTTGGTCACTTCGGCGGGAGTGGAATCGCTCAAGATTGATTGCGAAGACAGACCTTCGCCAGAACTACCTCAGTGAGGCTGGGACTTTTCGTGGCACACAATGGCCCCCTCAAGGGGACTGCCGCAGACCCAGCGCAAAGGGAATTCGATGAAGCGAAGGATTGCATCATATTGCAGCGTGGCCGCAAGATTTCGTGACAAACTGGAAGCACTCTAGACCTTGCGTTTTCAGGCTTTGCCCCACCGTCAGCTCCCCGCTCCCTTCCACTCCCCGCAAGCCCCGGACCCAGCCGCGGCCCCGGATCCTGATGCCGATCATCACCGTTCTGAGCACCCCAATGCTGCTGAAGCAACGGCCCGGTTGAGCGTGACCCTCCCGCGCACCCTCTATCGCCGTTTTCGGCTGCATGCCCTTGAGCAGGACCTCACGGTTTCGGCCTTGATTGCCCGCATGATTCGCGCCGAACTGGACTAGTTGGGAGCCGAAGCGCTGGCTTGGCCACGGGTCCAGCTCCCAGCCGCTCAGATGCGACCCCAGCTGATGAAGGCTCCTGGTCGCAGCGTCAGTCGCGGACAATGGGCTGCCCCAGCGCTGTCGAGATCCAGCAGTGGCCGCCGCTCTGCGGCGAGATCCGTACTCGGATGTTCCACCCGGTGGCTGTCGGGTGCCAGCAGCAGGCTGATCCCTTCGCATCCGGGCCAGGCCACCATGATCTGCAGGGCCTCGGCAAGCAGGGGTGCGCTGAGTTCCTCCGTCCCCACTGAAGCGCTGAGCAAGAGGGCAATCCGGGGCTGGTCCAGCAGGGCCAGCAGCCGGGGATGGTTTTCCTCCTCCAGCAGCAGCCCCTGAACCTGGGCCCAACTCCGCACGACCTCGATGCGCTCGGCCACGGCCCTGCTGGTGGCCTCGCCGCTCCAGGCGAGCACTGCCGTGAGGCCCTGGGCCCCCCCGCCTTCCCCGACCAGGCCACGCCCCATCAAGTGGCCGAGCTTGTCCTGTTTGGTCTGCAGGTAGGCGGCATTGTGTGTACCTGCATGCATCACCAACGGCACCCGGTCTTCCACCGAGAGGCCATAGCCCCCGAGCCCGGCGATCTTGCGGGGATTGTTGGTGATCAGCCGCAGCCGGTGCACCCCAAGGTCGCTGAGGATCTGGGCCCCCACGCCGTAATTGCGCAGGTCGGCAGCAAAGCCGAGCCGTTCGTTGGCTTCCACGGTATCGAGGCCACCATCCTGCAGCGCATAGGCCTTGAGCTTGTTGATCAGGCCGATTCCCCTTCCCTCCTGGCGCAGATAGACCACCACACCTTCAGCGGCGTCCTCGATCATGCGCAGGGCCGCCTCGAGCTGGGGCCGGCAATCGCAACGGAGTGATCCGAAGGCATCACCGGTAAGACATTCCGAATGGACCCGGACCAGCACAGGCCCGCATGCCAGCTCGGGATGGCCCTTGACGATCGCCACGTGTTCGCTGCCATCCAGCTGATTGCGGTAGCCGATCGCCCGGAAGTTGCCAAAGGCGCTGGGCATCGTGGCCTCCGCCTGGCGCCGCACAAACCGTTCGGTGTCGAGGCGGTAGCGAATCAGGTCGGCGATCGAGATCAGCCGCAGGCCATGGTGTCTGGCGTACTCCACCAGCTGGGGGAGACGGGCCATGGAACCGTCGGTGTTTTGGATCTCGCAGATCACCCCGGCCGGATAAAGCCCCGCCAGGCGCGCCAGGTCCACGGCGGCCTCGGTGTGGCCGGCCCGTTTGAGCACGCCGCCATCGCGGGCCCTCAAGGGGAAAATATGGCCTGGCCGGCGCAGATCGGCGGGGCGGCTTTCGGGGTGAATCGCCACCTGGATCGTGCGGGCCCGGTCGTCGGCGGAGATGCCGGTGCTCACGCCGTTTTCTGGCCCCGCATCCACGCTCACGGTGAAGGCCGTTTGGTTGCTGTCGGTGTTGCGATCCACCATCAGCGGTAGGTCCAGGGCATCGAGCCGTTCCCCCTCCATGGCGAGGCAGATCAAGCCGCGGGCCGCCGTGGCCATGAAATTGATCTGCAAGGGTGTGGCGAATTGGGCGGCGCAGATCAGGTCGCCTTCGTTTTCGCGGTTTTCGTCATCCACAACCACGATCGATTCACCGTTGCGAATCGCCGCCAGGCCATCGGCAATCGAGTCGAAGCGCAGGGCCGTGGTCGCCCCGGCTCCCTCCGCCCGGTACGCCGCGCCTTCGGGGGCGGTGGGTTGCTGTTGCCGGGGGAGCGGCGGACCTTGGGGGCTGGAGGGGGCGGACGTCAGGACCATGGGGGGAGCGGGATCTGTATTTATAGACCCCGCTACCATCCTCCGTTCCCGTGGATCCGGCATGACAGGCACACGCGTGGCGGTGATCGGTGCCAGCGGCTATGGCGGTCTTCAGACCCTCCGCCTGCTCCACGACCACCCCGCCCTGGCGGTGACCTTCCTGGGGGGGGAACGGAGCAGTGGCAAGCGCTGGAGTGAAATCGTGCCCTTCCTGCCCCTGGCGGGCGATCCCGTGGTCCGCACCCCCGACCCCGAGGAGATCGCCGCGGCGGCTGATCTGGCGGTGTTGAGTCTTCCCAACGGTCTGGCGGCCTCCCTGGCACCGGAGCTGCTCAGCCGCGGCGTGAAGGTGGTGGATCTCTCGGCCGATTACCGCTACCGATCCCTGGCCCAGTGGCAGGAGGTGTATGCGGCGGAAGCCAGGGAGGTGCCCCGCCAGGATCAAGACCTTTGCCTTGAGGCGGTCTATGGACTGGTGGAGTGGGAAGAGAGCCGCATCCGCCAGGCCCGGCTGGTGGCGGCCCCAGGCTGTTTCCCCACCGCCAGTCTGCTGGCCCTGCTCCCCTTCCTCAAGCAGGGTCTGATCGAACCCGCTGGGATCGTGATCGATGCCAAAACCGGCACCTCCGGCGGAGGTCGCGCCGCTAAGGAAAACCTGCTGCTGGCCGAGGCCTCTGAAGCCGTGGCGCCCTATGGGGTTGTGGGCCATCGCCATACCAGTGAGATCGAACAGCTCGCCTCCCAGGCCGCCGGCCAAACGATCCAGCTGCAGTTCACGCCGCACCTCATGCCAATGGTGCGGGGCCTGCTCGCCACCGTGTATGCCCGCCTGAGGGATCCGGGGCTCACCGCCGACGACTGCACCACCTTGCTCGCCGCTGCCTACCGCCACAGCCCCAGCGTGGCCGTGCTGCCAGTGGGCACCTATCCCTCCACCAAGTGGGTGCGCCAGACCAACCGCTGCCTGCTCTCTGTCCAGGTCGATCGCCGCACCGGCCAGCTGATCGTGATGAGCGCGATCGACTACC
>DAIQNM010000073.1:0-1262 GCA_036788375.1 Cyanobium sp. CTOTU6536
GGACATGGCTGACTCCAGGGCGGAGACAACCACGATGACGCAAGCTGGATCAGGAGCGATCCCCCCAGATGGGGATGATCACTCGAGCGCAGGATCAGCCCCGCCAGGTGGGTAGGCCGCCGCTGGCCAGGGTGCCGCGATGCCGCCAGAGCGCCTCGGGCGAGACCTGAACGCCATGCGCTGCGGCCAGCTGTGCTGCGGCCTCGGTGGAGGCGGTGGCGCGCAGGGCCTGGGCAAAGGCTGGATCGCTCTGCAGCAAATCCTTGAGCTGATGCAACGCTGCAGCAGACGGGTGCTCGACCGCGGAGGCCGGCAGATCGCAGATGGGCATGGGAACCCCTTCTCAGTGTGATACCAGCTTAGGAATGGTGCAGCGGATCGAGCTCAGTTGGTTTCACCTGGAATGTCCTGCTTGGTCACCGTGACCCGGCCCAGCTTCTGGCCCGATAGCCGAAGCAACGCATCACCGGAAAACGCGTAGCCAAGCTCTGCGGCGACATGGGCCACGTCGTCGGCGGTGGCGGCAGCCTGAACCGCTTGGCGCAGGGAGGGAGCATCCTGCATACGGCCCAAAAAGGACTTCAGCTGATCGAGGGACAGGGCTGGCAATCAAGGCTGTTGGTGCGGAGGCCCGTCACCTCCTGGTCCACCTGAGCCAGGCGCTCCAGCACCAGGCCAAGATCCAGAGCCGTAAGTTCGCCGTCGGCGCTCCATTTCAGGCAGGTGCGGCCCAGGCAGGTCCTGCCAAGCCAATCCGTGGCAACGGGCGCAGGGGCGATGGGCGTTTGGATGGATTCCGTCATGGCAGACCACCGGGTTGTCGCTGAATTGAGTCTCCTTCCACTGGCCGATTGGCGATGCCCCCAAACAGGGGCAATCGCCGATCCAGCTTGCTCAGAAGCAGGCGAGCTGAGCCTCCTGGCGGGTGTTCAGCTGCTCCTCGGGCACGTGCACGCGGAAGCTGCCGTCGGCCTGTAGGCATCAACAGAAGGGCGGATCACCCATGCCGGAGACAGCAGCCCCAACCCTGGCCCAAGGAACGGTTCGGCACCGAGGCCTGGCTGCTGGGCCCTGACGACAATCGCCTGTTGCTGTTGCTGCTGCTGCTGCCCTGAGGGTCACGTCAGCTGATGCACGCCCTGAAGAAAACCAGTGAGCGATCCCCTCTGGAGCACAGCGTGCTGTTTTGCAGAGCGCACCTCTCGGTGCTGTTTTGCACAGCGCACCTCTCGGTGCTGTTTTGCACAGCGCACCTCTCGGTG
>DAIQNM010000073.1:1362-11377 GCA_036788375.1 Cyanobium sp. CTOTU6536
CTGTTTTGCAGAGCGCACCTCTCGGTGCTGTTTTGCAGAGCGCACCTCTCGGTGCTGTTTTGCAGAGCGCACCTCTCGGTGCGACACCAGAAACGCACGGGTCCAGTCGTGGTTGGACTTCTGGCTGATCCGATCGGCGATGGTGACGGCGGCCTCGGGCACCTCAGGACGATGTTGGATCAGCGACAGCAATGCCTGCAGGATCCCTGCTGCGCTCAAGGCGTTCCGCCAGCCAGACCTTGATGATCGACTGGCGCGTCACCCCCAGCCGGGACTCCTCCAGGTCGAGCTGCTCGACAATCCAGACCGGCAAGTCGACGTTGACGCGCCTCTGATCCAGCCGGGGGCGACGGGCTGCGGACAGGTCGAGCGCATCGATCACGGACTCCCCGTCTTCAAAGCGTCGATCGAACTCAGAGCTGTTCATAGAGCTGCACCTCCTCGGGGCGGGAACGGCGGACGGAGATCAAGCGGATGGTCTGCTGGCGGTAGGTGATCACGGCGGACCAGTGGCGAGCTCGCAACCGGGCAATGACCAGGTCCCCTCTGCCAGCAAAGTTGACGCCCCTGCCGTCTCCGGCTGAGGGGGCGCCCTTCCCCAATCGTCTGCGCCGGGGGTGATGGGGGCAGCAAGACGGCACGATCCATGCGGATCCCGCATCCACCGAAATCAAGGGCAAGTTTCGGAAGCAGATGCAGAAGCTGCATCAGTTCGTCTTTGCTCTCAGCCGCCGGACGTGCCCCCCGCCATCCCCTTGGCCAGCTCGTACTCCCGAGCGAAGTCGATCCCCGCGTCCTGCCCCGGCAGAAGCAGCTGCACACCCACGTCATCGACGCAGGCGACCTGCAGAGATGAGATGGTTCTCACGCCATGCGCCTCCAGCAGCACTTGCTAGCGGCTGTGGGGACGGCCAGTTTCCTGGTCTTGCAGGGCAGCGCGGAAGGCCGCCGAGCTGAGGATCGGCGAGTTGTGGTCGAGGTCGGGCACCAGAACCAGCTCTGCCACGCCGGGCTGAAAGGCGCGGTGCAGGGCAACGGCGTGGTGCGTGGGCACCACCCGATCGACGGCCGCCGCCACGATCGTGGTGGGGGCGCGCACCAGGGGCGCCTCGGCGGCCGCATCCCAGCGATCGAGCAGCAGCAGATCCACCGGCAGCCACGGCATGGTGCCGCGGGCCACCGCCAGCAGGCTGTCGAACGGCACCAGCAGCACCAGCCGCTTCACCGGCTGCGTGGCGGCCAGATGCACCGCCGGCCCGGTGCCAAGGCTGCGGCCCACCACCGTCACCGCGCTGTGACGCTCGGCCACGTGGGCATACAGGGCTTGGGCGTCGGCGCGCAGGGCCGCTTCGCTCGGTCTGCCCTCGCTGCCGCCGTAGCCGCGGTAGTGGAGCAAATAGAGGGCGGTGTCCGGCAGCAGGCCGGCCAGCTCAGCGCGGGAGAGGGACACGTCCTCGGCATTGCCGCCGAAGTAGATCAGCGCCCGGAGACCGGGGTGGGGCCGATGGGCCACCAGCACCCGCTTCCCCTCCACCTGCAGCTCCAGCCGGCCGGATGGATCAGCGGCGGGCTGGGGGAAATAGATGAACGAGCGCTGGCTCAGGAACACCAACAGCGAGACAATGCCGTAGCCCAGCGCCAGCAAGCCGGTCCAGCCCAGCAACCTACCCACAGTCATCGGTGCTTTGCCCAGCGCTGTTCAGCAGCTCAGGATGAACGGCGTCAGACAAAGACCGACGATCACCTTCATGGTCAGACATCCCGAACGGGCTCCATCGTGGAAGCAACCGAGCCCTCGTTGAGATGCCTGTGTTCTCGCTGCTGGTCATCGTGCATGCCCTGGCCGCCACGGTCTGGACCGGCGGCCATCTGGTGCTGGATCTGGGCGTGCTGCCGCGCGCCCTGCGCGAGGGTCGGGCGGCGCCGATCCGGGTCTTCGAGGAGACGTTCGAGCCGTTGGGCCTCACCGCCCTCGCCATCCAGGTTGCCACCGGTCTGGGGATGGGCTGGATCTATCTTCCCCACTTCCAGGGGCTCTTCAACCCACAGAACCCGATCGGCATGCTGGTGGGCACCAAGCTGATGCTGCTGGTCGGTACCGCGGCACTGGCCGTGCATGCGCGCCTGCGGCTGATCCCCAACCTCAGAGACGACAACCTCAGTGGCCTGGCCTGGCACATCCGTGGCATCACTGCCCTGGCGATCGGCTTTGTGGTGGTGGGCGCGCTGATCCGCCTGGGCGGGCTGGGATGAGCATCTCAATCCCCATCGGCCAGGCCTTCAAGCCGCCTCTCCAATGGCCCAGATCTCTGCCTTACTGATGCCAGAACTACAGGTGAGCTTGAAGCTGTTATCAGCGCTAGTGATGCAGCCCAGCGACCTTCACTCCTCCTCAGCAGCCCCCAGCGGAATGAGCTGGATCTGCTTGCGGCCGAGCTTGATCTCGAACTCATCGCCGGGTTTCAGGCCCAGCTGGGCGGTGTAGGCCTTGCCCACCATCAGGTTGCCGTTGAACTGGATCTTGGTCGCGTAGCTGAGGCTGCGACCAGGCTTCCCCTTGACGCCACTGCTGCCGGCGCCGAAGTGCATGCCCTTGGCTTCCAGCAGGGCTTCATAGAAGGCAGTGAAGTTCAGTCGCTCCGTGCCGTCCTTCTTGGTGCTGACATAGCCGGCGGCACGAACAAGATCCGATTTGGGCCCGTCGCTGAGTTCCTTGACCATGGCGAGCAATTCAGTTCCGGTGAGCATGATGAATGGCCTGGGTTGATGGACTAACTCTAATGACCATCTCTGCTGGCGTAGGAAGCACGACAACCTCTTCCCAGGAGTTGATCACCGCGATGTCGGCAAGAAGGAGTCCGGGGCTGTTGGGGCTTCCGGCGCTGCCAGCCATTCCATCAGCTTGGTATAATGCCTGCGGCCCAGGTGGTTTTTGACCGCCATCGCCAGGGCTTTCTTTTGACCCACCAACACCACCAGCTGCTTGCCGCGAGTAAGACCTGTGTCGACGAGATTGCGCTGCAGCATCGCGTCGTGCTGGGTGAGCAGGGGGATCACCACCCCGGCTCACTGATGGGGAACAGCACGCTCAGCTCGCTGTTGTCGGCGTCGATGGCGTCGATCGTGCCGACATCAGCGTTGAACACCTCCTTCTCGTCATCGCTGGCGATCTGCATCACCTTGTCGCCCGGGGCAAATCGCCAGCCGAAACGCTCCACCTGCTCAACGGGGCCGGGATTGAGCAGCTTCTGCAACTCGATCTTGAGTGAGCGCGACCCACAGCCGCCGCGGGCCATCGGGCAAAGCACCTGCAGAGGCGCAAGCATTTGACGACTGGATGATCCATGATTAAAGTGGAACGATCAATCATTAATCCTGCCGTTAAACCGATGAAAAATCATCGCTACTTCATTCATCTCGCCCTGCTCTCGCTGTTGCTCGGTGTCGTCGCTGCAGCACCTGCAAGGGCCGCGAAGCTCGCTTCAGCAAGCATCATCGAGCGGCCCCCATCCACCATGCTGGCCTGTGGTGGCGGTGGCTCAGGTGCTTACAGGAAACCACCCAGGCCCGGGCATCAACACATCAGCTCCGCTGGCTCAACATCTCCAGCGCCCCCGGCCCTGCTGCCGCCAGATTCCAGGGCCAAGCCCATACCGCCGCAACCCTGAGTGCCGGCATGCCGCTCCTTAGAATCGGAAGCTGGTTTTGACCAATCCACCGAATTGGCTGAACGTTTCGCCGATCGGCGTCGATTGACCGAGGGGCCGGCTGAGATAGATCAAAGCCGGTGTGATCGTGATGTTATCGGTGACTTGCAACTTGTACCACCACTCCCAGACTAGGCCGCCGTCATCAGGCGTCTGGGACCCTTTGAGGGCCGTGGCGAAGACGGGCTGGCCGACCGCCATACCAAAATCGTTGCCTTTCACCAGCAGGTCAGTCCATTGCAGACCCACCATCCAGGACTGGCTGGTGCTGAGGCTCCCGGCCTGCTGGGGAGCAACATAGTTGGTGGTGTTGTAACCCCAGCCCAGGCTGAGTGAAGGCAGCCAGCCACTGCTGCTGGGCTGTAGATACCCACTCAGGCCAAAGGCATTGGTGCGGGCATTGCCATTGTGATCAATGGCAGAATGGGTGAAGGGTGTCGTTCCTGGAACGAAGTTGTTTTCAGGTTGCAAATACGTATAAATGGCTGCCAACCCAATGCGTTCATTGCCATAGGCCAATTGAACGCTACCTGAAGCACCAGAGCCGGCAGTACCGATACCCCCTGCACTGGAATCACCCGAATCGCCATTGGCGGCAACGTAATTTGCACTGATACTGAGCGCCTTTTGTTGCCACCAGATTCCAGCACCTGCGCCTAGATTCTTGTTATACGCGGCTGGAGCTCCGTTGACGGTGAAGACGTTCAGGATTGTGTCTGATGGATAGGCGCTGGGCCACAGTGCCAGCATGTCTTCCTGTCCCACGCGGGCACCCAGGGTGGCTGTGAAGCCGCCGCCGATGGGCCATTGGTAGAAGAGCTTGTCGATCCCCACAATATCGGGCCCAGCATCTTCTTCAAATGCCACTTCCAGGGTTGAAAGCGCCAGAGAATGGGGCTCACCACCAAACACACTGCGGCCGAAATTGCCGGCCCGCAGATTGGTGCGCAACAGATCCTTGCCGTTGAAGCTGGTGTCTAACGTCAGCTGCAGGTCGTAGTTGAAGGTTGTGGCATTGGGCAGAGCTACGGGCGTTCGCGGGCGACCGGTGAATTCATTCGGTGCCCGATTAACCGTGTTCGCCGCCGTGTTGACAGCCGAACCCGAGAAGACATTGGCTCCCACCACAAAGGTGGCCAGACCGGAGAGCTTGGTGGTGGTGGAGAACTGGGTGGCTTGCAGCTCACCGACGCGCGCCTCAAGGCCATCGACGCGGCCGCGCAGCACGGCGAGTTCCTTCTGGAACTCCTTGATCAGGCGCTTGAGTTCGTCGGTGGTCTCGGTGACGCGGTCGAGGCAGGCGTTGAGCAGGGCGGCGGCCTCGTAGCGGGTCATCGCCTGGCCGCCTTTGAAGGTGCCATTGGGATAGCCCGCCACACAGCCGTAGCGCTCCACCAGGTTGGAGAGGGTCTGGTAGGCCCAGTCGGTGGGCTTGACGTCGGAGAACTGGGAGATGCTGGTGACCTGCTCCTGGCTGGCGTAAGCGTTCACACCGGCAAGGTTGAGATCAGCGGCGTTGGCGCCTGCCGCGACCGTGGATAGCAGCAGCGATGCCAAGGCGAGACGGGGAGCGTTCACGGATCGGGATCAGCCAGGCGGCGAAATCATGCCACAACCCTCCACAAGAGGAGACTAGCAGGAGGGTTTGTGGCGATTTGCTGGCGCTGCCCCTCGGCGACACCCCTCGGCAGCAAGCCGGCCAATCAGGGCCTTGCCGCCGGCTTGGCTCCGCCACAGTCCTGCCATTGCTCCAGGAGTTCGGCTAATTCGAGACGCAGCTGATAGAGCTCCTTCATGCGTTGCTCAATGCCGGAAAGCTTCGATTGAAGTGTGGTTTTTAATGTCGCACAATTGCAGATGCCTGAACGCCGCACCTCAAGAATCCTGCGCAACTCTGAAAGCGGAACATCAATGGCCCTTAGGGAGCGAATCAGCGACAATTCGTTGTAGATGCTGTGATCGAATAAGCGATAGCCGCCCTGGCTGCGGGTGGTAGGACTGATCAAGCCTTGATCGCAATAAAAACGAATGGTTTTCACCGGCAAGCCTGATGACTGGGCGACCTGACCGATCCTCAGCCCTGGGGAGCCCATGCGGTTGTCCGTTGATATAGGTGGTATGGACGCCATGATCATTCCCCGCGGTTGATCGGATCGTTATTTTAGCCCCGTTGGCTTGATCAGCATCACCGCCGCCTGCCGGCCGTGCTGGGGTGGTGAACCCCTCCGACCAGGGAGAGCGGTTTCAGTTTCAAAAGGTGTCCTTCTGGATGGGCTTCGTCGGTGACTCCCCCGGGTCGTCCTCGGGTCGGGCACAGCCTGGGCAACTGGTGCGCCAAGGCTCCAGGAAATTAGGTACCTGATGCCCGCGCGTAGGCCAGGAAGAAACAATCGTTGAGGGCTTTACTTCACGACATGAAGCTTGAATGCCGCGCTCGCTACTGCTTGGTTTCTGGGCGTTCGCTTGTTGATGGTTCCAGAAGCCAAGCCAAGCTGCCTAGCAATTGCAGGACCACTGTTCGACTACTCAGCTGAAGCCAGCGCAAGGGCTAAGCAAGGTCTAAACGTGAAGGAGAATGTGCTGGCCGTGCTCGATCCCCAGAATGTCCTGTTGATGGAACGGGGCAGCTGGAAGGTTGCTACCGCAAACTCCGCAACACCTTCACCGTGGCGATTGAACGTCGCCCAGACAACAAGAAAGACGTGACCCGCTGGGGCAGCTGGAACCGCGGTGGCCTCCAGATCCAGGGCCGCGATGCCCACTACTTCGTGCGCGAACCCTTCAGCCTTTGCAGTTCGCACACCTAAGGCAAGCCCGATTCAGGTCGCAGCCGGCTGGGCGGCCAGCCAATCGCCCAGGCTGGGGCCCGGTTGCTCCGCACGGCTGGTGATCTCGATGATGCGGCCCACCGCGGCGGGGTTCTCCAGGGCATCGAGGCAGACCCGCGCCACCAGCCGCCGGGGAATGCTGCCCTGCTCCTGGCCGCCGGCAGCACTGAACACCAGGCCTTGGCTCTCGAGGCCCTCCTCCGATTCCTTGAGCCCGCCGGGACGCACCACGGTCCAGTCCAGACCGCTTGCCGCCAGCTGGCGTTCGCCCACCCCTTTCCAGACAAGAATCAAGCCAAACAGATTGAGCGGATGAAAGAGCTTGCCGCCGCACAGCGAACTCACCAGCACCACCCGAGCCACCCCGGCCTGCCTGCAAGCGTCCAGCTGGGAGCGGATCGCCAGGGCATCCACCTTCAACGGCCCCAGCAGATCCAGCGAGGGCCGCGGACCGGTGGCAATCACCAGGGCATCACAGCCCCTCAGCGCCTCACTGAGACGGTTGGTGTCGGCTAGCTCAAGGCGCACGATCTCGGCTCCTTGCAGACCCTCGGGCAGCTGGGATCCAGGCCGCAGGAGGGCGCGCACCGCCTGACCGCGGGCGATGGCCTCCTGGACCACCCGCCAGCCGGTCTTACCGGAAGCTCCGCTGACCGCAATGGTCGTCATGGTTGACTCGCCGCTGGTCATTCATGGTATGGGGATTAGGGCAGCGGCCACGAATCACAGCTGAGGTGAAGAGCGATCGAGGCGTTGCGATGGGGAAGGTGGCCTCGCCCTCACTCCACCCAGAAGCTCACGTCGTTGAGGCCATCGACCAGAAGAGGTTGACCCAAGGCATTCATGCCAACAGCGGCATACTGCGCTTGCCAACCGAGGCCGCTACCAGGTTTGCCGTCAGGGCCAGCTCCCTGCAGCTTGGCGCCGCGCTGAATCAGGGTTGCCGCACTCTGCAATGGCAACCCAAACTCCATGGTGCGTCCATAGACGCTACCCCCGTCGTTGCCTTTAAGCAGAAAGCTGGTGCAGGCCTGAACCGATCCAGGGCCAAACGCTGCCACCAACAGGGCGCCACACCAGGCGGAAAGACGACGACGTCGCATCAAGGAGAGCCAGCAGCGGATGGGATACCAACAGGCTGATCCCGAAGCCGGCCCTTGGCGTTTCACTTCGCACAACTCTCATCCTTGAAGTCAGGGGTGGGTGGAGCCTGGTGCTTCCACCGGGGTGCAAATCGTCGGTTGGCGCCGCTCTCGCTTCAGTCGTCGTAGACGCGGCAGTTGATGTCGGAGGGGTTGAGGTCGCAGAACACCTCGAAGGGAGACGGAGCCTCGGCCTCCTCGGGGTGGCGCTCCTGGAAGGCCTCCAGTTCCCTGATCTGCTGCTCGATCTTGGTGGCGCTGGCTTGCTCACCTTTGGCCTGGGCCTCGGCAAGGGCGGAGCGATAGGTCTGGAGTTGGTCTCCGATCGTGGCCATGGCACACAGCCCCAGCCGGGGCCCAATGGGCCCGGTGAATGTAACCCTGCCGGATCCTTCGTCGGGGCAAGGGACCCGGCGATCCGTGGGCAAAGTCTGACGCTATCGCTGTGTTCAGGCATTTCTACTCATCCGGCCGTGCAAGCTCGTGGTGGTACCGGTGCCTTCGGCAGGGTGACAGGGTGGGGCGACCCGCCGTTTGGATTCGATGGCCGACGCTCCCTATCTCGTGGCCCTGGCCCTGGTGGAGTTTGGGGGCAAGCGCGCCCTGCCGCTCACCGGCAAATCCCAGACAGCCAGCGCTGCCGAGGCCGTCGATCCCGGCGAAGACGGTCGCACCCTGGCCCTGGAACTGCTGCTGCGCCTCTGGCAGCGCAGCGAGGAGGGCCCTCTGCAACGGGCCGCTGGGGAAGCCAGCCTGCTGCTGCTGGAACTGCCGATGGAGCTGATGAGCGACCAGTTGCCGCTGCTCAAGGCGAATTGGATCGCGGGCGGCGAGACGGCGGCGTTGCTCACCAGCCTGGAGGCCCTGGCGATCAGGGCCTGGCGGATCACGTTCGCCAAGTACGAGCCGGTCAGCTTCATCGCCTGGCCCTGAGTTGAGGCGCTCGTTTTCAGAATGTGGGGATGATCCGCCGCTCCCGGATCCGGCCTGCGGATCTGCAGCAGCCGTCATTCATCCCGATGCTTTGAGGTGAGGCTGGGCCAGGGTTTGGCATCAAAAACCGCCTGGGCCGCTGCCTGGTTGTCCTTCCTCGCGCCGATTGCCGACCAATGGCAGGCGCCCATAGCCGGATCCTGGCCCTGCCAGGTCGCATCAGAATGAATCACCAATCGGGCCCGCCACCGCCTGCCATGGAAAGGTTCGACCAACCGCCGCGCCGCCGCCGCCGCGATGCTCCGATCCGCGCGCGCCAGCGCAGGCCTGCAAGCCGGCCGGCCAGCTTCTGGCCTGGCATCGCCGTGGTCGGCCTGCTGCTGGTCACCACCTTGATCCTGGTGTTCAACCAGCAGCATTCCGGCGATCCCCTCAAGGTCCGCAGGGAACTGCGCAAGTTCTGAACAGGGAAAGGCCCGGCTGCCAGGATCGAGTCCGGCCGGGCCGTGAGTAGGCCGCTCCGTGCCGACGACAAAGCTCTGCCGGACTCTGGGACTCGGCGAGCTCCGGCTTCACCGTCTCGGGCTCCAATCCGGCCTGGGTGAGGGCATCGGCGAGATCCGCCGTGAACCGGGGTGCCACCCGCAACGCCCCGAGCGAGAACAGGGGAGAGAGCGAAGGGGGCCTCGACGGCGGGCGTTCAGGCGGCCAGCTCCCACCAGAGCGGCTTCATGAAGTAGTCCTCGTCCTCGTACTCCACCAGCACTCCGTCGCCGTAGCTCACCAGGTCGTTGGGGCTGACCTCAAAACCGGCGGCCCGCGCCATCGTCACCACTTCATCGGCGTCGGCGGCGGCGGTGCTGGAAAGCAGCGCCTGCAGGGCTGGATCCTGTCGCGCCGCAGCGATAAAGGCCTGCAGATTTTGCTCAGCCATGGCGCGGCAACACGGGTCAAGACGGATCCATTGTGCCGATGGGGGCGGTGTTGGCCAGGCCCCTGGCGGCGCTGTCGCCGGAGGCGACGATTCGCCGCGGCAGCCGGCGCTCGGTAGGGCAGCACCAGGGCGTCAGGACAGCGGGTCGATGGCCGCAACCGCCAGCCACACCCCCAGGCAGAGCCCGACTACCCAGCCATCAAGGGATAGATTTGAACGAAATTCAGCACAATGCCACGGGCATGCCTGTGCTGGGTGTTGTCTTGTCTGCTTGTGACTACCAGCTCGCCCCAGCCGCTCAGGCCCTCCGCTAAACCCAGCAGCGAAGCCCCTCTAGGGGGATCGGCCGAAATCTCAGCACCCCTTCCCCCCGTTGGGAACCCTGGCCAGCCGGACGCCCAAACCACCGCTCATCGCCCCCCCCTCGGCCTGCCGGTGGCCGATCTGGTGGGGTTGCGATTCTCGGTGGTG
>DAIQNM010000074.1:0-11169 GCA_036788375.1 Cyanobium sp. CTOTU6536
GGGGAGCTCCGCGCTGCCGGCGGACTGTGGGGTCCGCCGGCTCGTGCGCTCCGCGAAATGTTGGGGCGAAGGATCGCCAAACGGCGTCGGCCAAGGGGGTTGACGCGGGACACACAGCACCTGAATGCGTGTATCCGGCCGAATTCAGGGCAATCGCCGCAGCTCTCCGGAGACCAGATCGAGCTCCAGGGTTCGACCCCCCACCGGCAGCCGCACCCGCTCCCCCTTGGCCAGCAGGCGAGGTTCTCCGGCCAGCCACCAGCTGCCGCCCAGGGCCCTACGCAGCAGCAATGCGGCCGGCAGGTCCACGATGGCCTGAATCTGATCGAAGCTGTACTGGATCAGGATCTGCCCGCGCGGATCAAGCAGCAGCAATGCATGGCGGCTGCGCACGTTGGAGCCCTCATCGAGCAGCAGCACGCGCCCACCGGGAGCGACGACCATGCGCCTGGGCCCGTAGGGCTGGGGCAACAATCTTTGCCAGATCAACCGGGGTGGGTCGACCGCCTCCAGCCACAACTGACCCCGGGCCAGCGGGCTGCGCCAGCCATCCACAGCGCTGATCTCCAGCCGGAAGCGCCCATCCGCCGATCGCTGCAGACGCTTCAGGGGTGGCTGGATCAGCGCATCAGCCCCCCCAGCGGAGGCCGCCATCCCTTC
The DNA here is from genome assembly GCA_036788375.1 of Cyanobium sp. CTOTU6536. Taxonomy (GTDB): domain Bacteria; phylum Cyanobacteriota; class Cyanobacteriia; order PCC-6307; family Cyanobiaceae; genus Cyanobium. Next base: position 661 of record DAIQNM010000074.1, read on the forward strand.
AGCCCCAGCCATCACCGGCCCATGCAGCAAGCTCAGCGCTGAGATCGCGAGCCAAAGAACCTGGCGGGCAAGCAGCCCTGGCCGTTGGCACCGGCCTCTGGCGACCTTGGGCGTGCAGCCGCTCAGGTGCGCTCACACAGGCGGCGGCGAAGAGCGCGACACCAACCGAAGGCAGCCACAGCCCCGAGCAGAGGCAGGGGTGCTGGCACCTTGGCCCCTGTTAGGTCGTTGGCGAAAACGAACGGGCTGCTGCGCAAGGTGACGATCTGGCTGGCGGTGAACTGATCCAATTGGGCGCCATCGGGAGTGATGTCGGCCACGCTGGAGGGGATAGCCCGCACTCCACCACTGGCCATCAGATTATTGGCAACCTCATAGTGATCGAGCCCCAGATTGTGGCCCAGTTCATGGGCAAAGGTGTCGCGGCGGCCAACACCAGAATTGAAGTTAGTGATCAAACTGGCATCGAATGCCGAGCCATTATAGCCAAGCCAGGCATTGCCGTAGATCGTGTTATCCAGGGTGTTGGCGAAGAAGGCGAACAAGGTGGTTGTCAGCGGAGCGCAAGGGCTGGTGCAACCAAAGGCAGCCATGCTGATCGCTCCGATCCCGTTCGTGCCATTGAGAATCGAGGATTTATTAAGGTCTTGGATTGGCAGAAAAATCGGCGCGATGCCGGCCTGGGCATAGATCTTGGTGGTCTCGGCGGGAAAATACGGTGTTGCGGCACAGACGGTGCCTGCGTCATTGCAGATGCGCACGATCTGCACCTTGAAGGATCGATCGATCGTCGTCGCAGACGCCCTGGCACCGGTCAGAAGGCCGATGCAGCCGACCAGCACAGCCAAGCGAGCAACCCCAGAGATCGGAAGCGATCGAAATCGATGCCTCCGCAGGCGCATTGCGGCAAGCTGTTGATGCGTTGCAGCAACCATGGCTGAACCTTCAGGCTTGCGGCAATTCTTTTCAACTGCAGCGAGGTTGGCCTGAAGCATCGGGGAAGACATGGCCCTTGAACAGGCCTCGCTGGCTGGGGAGAATCGCCAGGATCGGCGGCCATGACCGTGATCCATGTTATCCAAGGAGCGGTGTCTTTGGGTGCTGCGATGGTAGGACCCGATCCATGGCTCGCCAACGATGCTGATCACGCCACGGGCGCTGGCCCGCAACTGCCTGGTGTTGGCCGCCTCCCTTAGCCTCGGGTATCTGGTCGCAAACCTGGCGTTGCTGCCTCCGCGGCTGCTCGATCCGCTCTGGCAGCAACGGGCGGTCAGCTCCCTGATCGGAGGCGCGCCGCTCCCCTTGGCAGCCCTGCTGCTGATCCAGTTCAGTGGCATTCTCAATCCTGATAGCCACCTCCTGCAACGTCTCTGGCGCCGCCTGGGCAAGCTGACCCTGCTGGCCGCCACCGGCTTCCTGCTGCTGATCCCCCTGCAACTAAACGGAGCCTGGACCACATGGTCGCTGCAGCGCAATCCTCCCCCCCTGGAACGGCTGCTCAACACCACCTCCCTGTTGCGTCAAGCGATTCGCGACGCCAGTAGCCATCAGGATCTGCAGCAGCGCCTGCTGCAGCTGCAATCGCCCGGCCTGCGGCCCGCAGATCTCAAGACTCCCCTGCCGCAACTGCGCAGCGAGCTGCTGGCCGGCGTGACCCAGGTGGAAGAGCGGATCCGGAGCCGCGGGGAACAGCTGGGGACCCCCAAGGCCGAGCAGGTGCTCGTCTCAGTTTTGCCCTCGCTGCTGGGCTCCTTGCTGCTTTCCCTGCTCTTCTTCGTGATCGGCCATCCCTTCCGCAGCCTCACCACATACACGGAAAAACCCTATTTCGAATCGCTCACGTCCCAGGAGCCGCCCGAGTGGCCATCCTGACCCTGGCCAGCGCCTTTGCTGACTCTCGCGATTCAATCGCTGGGCGAAGCAGCGTTTGCTTCCCTGGATGGCGGGATGGTGATAGCATACATATATTTGCAGCGGCATTGCTCGACGATCAGTCAACATCGATTGTTGATAGTGTAAGCAGGCACGGCTTTTTGTTGCTCTGAAACCGGAGCAGGCACGAGCTTGAGCGGCTTGAGCTTGATATCTGGATTGAGGTTATCAGGTTCAAGCAATCGAGCCAGGGACTTGCATGCGGCAAATGCAGATAAAGATACATTCTCCGCAAATTCAGGTCGATTGGCCGCCAGGTTGATACCAACTTTATTGCGCAGGGTCAAGCAGTTCTTGAGGAGTGCCGATTGACGGTTCATACGCTGGTTGTTTAAGAGTAGATCCTGTTCGCAGACTAACGAGGGCAGCGCAGTCCCAATGCAGCGGGCGCACCTGCTGGGGGCGGCCCTGGTCTCCTGCATCCTGGAGCAGAGCGGCGTCAGCAAGGTGGCGATTGGTGCCGCCGCCGTGGCGCTGCTGGCCATCGGCCTGCTGCTGGTGACAGCAGAACCCTGGAAGGTGCTGAGGGGCCTTGCCCTCAGTGGTGCCCACCTGGCCCATTTCCCGGGCTGGGATCCGCAGACCAGCAGCTTCTGGTCGAGCTGGGGCTTGTCTATGGCGCCGTGGCCATGGCCAGCGGCCGGGGCCGCTTCCGGCTGGCGGGCTGCAGATGGGCTACGGGCTGCAGGCTGATGGCTGCTGGCTGCTGGCTGCTGGCATCGGGCTGCAACGGGAACGCCATTCTCGGCGGCGTGATGGGCTTCAGCTTGCACGGCTGGATCTGGCTGGCGGCGGCGCTGCTGGGCTTCGCTAGCTCGTTGCGGTTGGGTGGGGGCTTCGGGTCTGTGGCCGCTGGGAGGGCGGCAGGGGTTGGCTGAGTTGGATGGGGCCTGGGTGCAGGGTTTGGGCAGGGTCGGCCGCTGCTGAGCCTGCGGCGGCGGCCAGGAACTCTGGATCGACCACCTGTGCGCCAGCAATTGAGGCCCATCCCGCCACTGGCCGGCGCTGGATATCAGCCAGCCTCAAGCACCACTTGATAAAGGCTGGCTGGGTAAGATCCATGGGGCTTAGCTGGGAAATGTTTGCTTGTAGAGATCTTTTAAGCGGACATGAAGTTCATGCAACGCAATATATTCTGGAGCTTCTTGGTCCGGGTACTGCTTTCTGTCATTTAATACCCAGTTTAAAATATCAAGAAGACATTCCAGGTCCCAGTGGTACAGAGTGATTGGCCGTGTGCCTTTATAGCGCTCAATTTTTCGATCAAGCCCAAATGCTTCGCACATGGCGCCGGCATGCTCCTGTAGCTCGGTTAATTGCAGTCCGGAGATCTTGACACGAATTCGAGGATCACTTTTGCTTGGTTTCATTACTATGACTCCTGGGGAATCATTTAGATGTGATGAGTAAATGGTAGCTGGTTATGGTACTAGGCGTAAACGTGACTGCAGAGCAGCGGCTTTGCGGTAAACCCTGCCGCCGCCGGCTATCCCTTAGCTGTTGGATTGAGGTGGTTGGCTTAGAGGAGTTGGTTGGCGAGGGGATTGGCAAAAAAAAGAGGCGCCTGCGGCGCCAATGATTATTAGCGCACCATCGATATTATCTGGCATCCAGCTACTTGAAAACAAAACCAAAAACCAAACAGCCAAGTGCAAAGAATTAAAGAGTTAAAGAGTAAAGAATTAGTCCTGGGGGAGGCAACAGACGCGGAAACCGACGGCGTCGTAGCGGAGGCCCTGGAGGGAGTTGAAGCGGAAAGCCGAGCGACAATCCGCGGGGTGGCCGCCCCACGATCCGCCGCGCAGCAGCATAAACTTCCTTATATCATCACGTTCCTTATCCTTTACATCATTCCAAGCACGCCCATCCTCTGGCGCACCTTCATAATTGTTGTGCCAATGATCCGCACACCATTCAAATACATTGCCATGCATATCATGCAATCCCCAAGGATTGGCGGGAAAGCTGGCTACATCCATCGTTTGCTGCCGATACTCTCCCCTCTCGCCATCGCCATACACTTCTCTTCCATCGTAATTCGCCAGCACGGTGCTGATTGTGGCATCCCAATGGAACGGCGTGGTAGTGCCCGCCCGGCAGGCGTATTCCCACTGGGCCTGGCTGGGCAGGGTGTAGTTCTTGCCGGTGCGTAGCCGCAGCCGCTGGCAGAAGGCCATCGCATCGTGCCAGCTCACATTCACCACCGGGCGCTGTTCACCCTGAAAACGCTCAGGATGTTTCAACTTCGCCACTGGATCGAGATCAAGCGACTCAGGCCAATCCTTCTCATCCTCATGCTCCAACCGCTGCCATGCCGCCACCGCCCGCCACTGGGCCTGAGTGATCGGGGTTTGCCCCAGCAGAAATTCTCCGAGCGTCACCCGATGCACGGGCCGCTCTTGATCTGAGCTTTCAGCCTCCGTCTCCGGCGCCCCCATCTCAAAACTGCCGGCCGGGATGCGCAGCATGGTGAGCGCCACTCCCTCCGTCAGCGGCTCGCGGTGGGCCCAGTGGCGGCTGCGCCAGCGCATGATCCGCCAGGCTTCGGCAGGTTGCTGGCGCTGCGTCGCGCGGGGGCTGGCCATGGCGGGCGAGAAACAGGGCCGTTGAGGTTTGCGTGAGCCTAATGCTGCAAGAAATGGCGTTCTGATGCGGGTGGCCCTGCGTAGCAGTGCATCGTTTTGCCCTGAGGGGCACACCACATATGGTGTGGTGAAAGGGCGTCTGAGCTAAGGATCGCTTGACGTTCCTCCTGAGACAATCCGCCGCCGCCGGCCAGATGGTGCTCGATCGGTATGGATCAGCTCAACCATGTCATTCCTGCAGATCCGCGATCTGCCCGAGCCGCTGCCCAGGCTGCTGGAAAACGCACCACCCGATCAAGTCCATGCTGGCCTGGATGATCGGCACTACACCGAGGCTGGGGGTGGGGTTTGCAAGCAAAACTGCCCATTAAGATGGCTGCATGGACATTTCAGTGACCCGCTTCCGCGCCCAATGCCTGGAGTTGATCCGCCAGGTGGAAAGTGGCGGCGAGGCGGTGGAAATCACGCGCCATGGCAAGACCGTGGCAAAGCTCACCCCCCCCACCGGCGGGCCTTCGCCAAGCCAGCGGCCTTGGGAGAAATTGCGGGGATCCGGAGTGTTGGCGATTGCCCATCGCCACCCATGACCGGGCCATCCAGGCCAGCGGTGTGATCCCCATCTGGGAGGGATCAGCCTGATCGGCGCCCTCCAGCCGGCAGGTGTTCTCCAGCCGTTCGGCAATCCTGCGAAGCACCATTAGCTTGTACCTGAGCCGTTGGCGCCGCCGTTGCAGCTGAGCGACGTCAAGCCCCCTCTCCCTGGTCGGCCTGGCAACCCGATGAGCTGGGAACCCCGCCAGCTCACTTTACCCAGATCACGCTGCAGCCCATGCCGCCATCCCCCTGCTCCGCATCGGCGACCTTGTCCACGTAGGGCAGGCCGGCCAGCCAGTCGCGCAGGCCGCGCTTGAGCTTGCCGGTGCCGATGCCGTGGATCACCCACACCGGCCCGTTGGCGCCGCGGAGCCGCTCCTCCACCGCCGCTTCGGCCTCATGGACCCGTAGGCCGCGCACGTCGACGGTGTTGGCCTCGGTGCGCATCTGGGGGCCGCGGCTGGCCGGATTGCGGCGGCTGCGGATCTGCACCTGGGGTTGGGCCGGCTCGGGCGGTGCCGGTTTTTCGCCATTGAGCCCTTCGATTCCCGTCAGCGGCACCGTGGTGCGCAGCACGCCACAGCGCACGGTTAGCTCTTGGCCGTCGGCGCTGATCGCCAGCACCTCGGCCGCCTTGCCCAGGGCCAGCAGCCGCACCCGCTCGCCCACGGCCGGCCGCCAGCCGCCGTGGTCGCGGCGCTCGGGCTGGGGCCGGTGCTCCGCCTCGAGCCGCTTGAGCCTTTGCCCGGCCTGGCGCGCCGTTTCCGCCGCCTCGCGGCCGCCCGCCCGGCCGCCCTGGCGCAGGCGCCTGATCAGGCGGCGCACCTCACCCTGGCCTTCGCGGATCGAGTGCTCCAGCTGCTGGCGCCGCTGCTCCTGGATCTCGGCGCTCTGCTCCTTCTGCTGCTGCCAGCGGGCCAGCAACTCCTCATGCAGCAGCTCCGTGCGGGCCAGCAGCTCCACCGCCGCCTCGGCCGCCTCCTGTTGCTGCTGCCGCTGGCGCTCCAGCCCCTCAATCACCCGATTCACATCGCCCTCCCCGCCCGGTTCCAACTGGGCCGCCGCCGCCTGCACCACCGCCGGATCCAGGCCCAGACGGCGGGCGATCGCCAGGGCATTGCTGCGGCCCGGGATGCCCCACTGCAGCCGGTAGGTGGGCGAGAGGGTCTCGACATCAAAGGCCACCGAAGCATTCTCGAAGCGGGGATCGGCGTACTTGAGTGCCTTGAGCTCGCCGAAGTGGGTGGTGGCGATCGTCAGCCGGGCCCGATCGGCCAGCTGGCGCAACAGCGCCGCCGCCAAGGCCGAGCCCTCGGTGGGATCGGTGCCGGCCCCCACCTCATCGAGCAACACCAGGGAGGCGCCGCGCCGACCTTGTGACCCGTCCAGCCGTTCAAGATCGGGCTGATCGGGCCTGGCCGGCTCCGGCCAGGGTTGCTCCAGGCCGGGTGGCTTTTGCCCACTGCCTGGCACTGCGGCGGGCGGGTCGGCGGGGCCCGGGCCCAGGGCTTCGAGGATGCGGGCGATGCGGCGGATGTGGCCGCTGAAGGTGGAGAGGTTCTGCTGCAACGACTGCTCATCGCCGATGTCGGCCAGCACCTGGCCGCACCAGGGCAACCGGGGCGTGCCGCTGCAGGGCAAAAACAGGCCCGCCCGGGCCATCAGGGCCGCCAGGCCCACACTCTTGAGTGTCACCGTTTTGCCACCGGTGTTGGGGCCGGTGATCGCCACCACCTTCAGCTCGGGGCTGACGCGAACCGTCACCGGCACCACCGCAGCGCCTGCCTCACGGCGCTGCTGCCAGAGCAGCAGGGGATGGCGCAGATCGCGCAGCTCGAAGGCCGCCTCGGCCGTCGCCGCCAGCTCGGGCCGCACCGCCCCCAACCAGGCGCCATAGCGGGCCCGGGCCAGGCCCCCGTCGAGGCGCACCAGGACCCCCTGCAGATGCTCGAGGGCCTGCGCCTGCTCCCCCACCAGGCCGCTGAGCTCCAAGAGCAGGGCCCGCTCCAGCTCCCTTTCCTGGCCCTGCAACTCCCGCAGCCGGTTGCCCAGGGGAATCACCGCCTGGGGTTCAACAAACACGGTGCTGCCGGAGGCGGAGCTGTCGTGCACTAGGCCCCGCACCTGGGAGGCCACGCCGGCCTTGACCGCCAGCACGGGCCGGCCGCTGCGTTCGGCCACCACCGTGTCCTGCAGCAGGGGGGCATAGCGGCGCAGCAGCTCCTGCAGGCGCTCCCGCCGTGCGGAGCGCACCCCCTGGCTCTGGCGCCGCAGGGCCGCCAAGGGGGCACTGGCCCGGTCCGCCAGCCGCCCCCCCTCCTCCAGACAAAAATGCAGCCGCTGCTCCAGCTCCGGCAGGGTGCGCATGGTCGCCACCAGGGCACTGCAAACGGGCCGCAGTTCCGGATCATCGATCTGGCGCCGCAGCCGCCGGGCCGTCGCCAGGGTGCCGGCGAGGGCCAGCAGCTCCTCGCCGCCGGCGCAGCCGCCCTTGGCGCAGAGCGTCACGGTGGTGGCGATGTCGGCGGCCCCTTGGAAGCTCAGTCCCCCCTCCACCAGCCCATCGAGACCCAGCAACTCGGTGGTCTCCGCCAGCAGCCTTTCACTGGTTGCCAGATCAGTGGGCAAGGCCAAGACCTGGCAATGGCGCCCGCCGGCGGCGGTGCTGGCAAAGCTGGCCAGGTGGGCCGCCAACCGCGGCCACTCCAGCAAGGTCAGCGTCTCCTGCTCGATCGCCGGCTCGCGGCGGGGCTCCAGGGGCGGGCTGGGGCTGAGCCTGGAACTGGATTCCAGGGCAGGGATCTCGCTGGGCCCAGCAGGGAACTCGCCCTGCAAGGGCTCAGGCGCGTCGAGCCTGGCCATCCCCATGGACTCGCTGCCGGTACGCAAGGCCTGAGTCACTCGGCCGCAGGCGAAGCAGTTGGCGAGGCCGCAGGCGAAGAGGGGGGCGAAGCGGGCTGCTGCGGTGGGATCGGCGGCTCGCCCACATTCGAGGGGATGCCGCTGGCCGGCTCATAGAGCAACTCCAGCCAGTTGCCTTCCGGATCCTTCATATAAAAGGAGGCGGTGCCATCCCGGTGGTCGTGCACCGGGCCCACGGTGTGGCCCGCGGCCTCGAGCCGATCATGCACTTCATCCACCTGGGCCCGTTCGTCGTAATGGAAGGCGAAGTGGGGGCCGGCGGCGGTGTAGGCAGGGCTCAACAGGGCAACGCCATCGCCGTTGGCGGGCGATTGCAAATAGGCCCAATCCTCCGCATCCCAGGTGAGCCTCAGGCCAAGGGCCTGGTAAAAGGCCTTGGCCCGGTCCATGTCCTGCACCCGCACCGCCACATGGCCCAGCCGGCTCATCCCCATCTCCCCGGTCCCATCGCTGCCTCTATTCAAGCGGTTTTGATGGCCCAGCGCCCCGTTCAACGGCGCGGCGATCGCCTGGGCGCGAGCGGCAGCTGGGATCAGCGGCCTTCCGGGTCGGGGGGAGCGATGGGGACCACCCGGTTGCGGCCCTCGGATTTGGCCTGATAGAGGGCCTGGTCGGCGCGGTTGATCAGGGTGGTGACGCTGTCCTCCGGTTGGGCCACGGTGACGCCGATGCTCATGGTGATCGTGATCGGATCGCCGCCATCGGGCAGGGACACCGGCGGCACAAAGGCCAAGCGGATCTTCTCGGCCACCGCCATCGCTTGGGCGAGGTTGTCCACCCCATGGAGCACCACCAGAAACAGACCCTCCAAGTCAAAACTACCCGTTGCCACGATCGCCGCGGCCTCGACATGAAAGGCATCAATGATCAGCATCCCGCCGGCGATCAGGCTTTCGAGATCAAAACCAAAGCTGGCCATATTCTCGATCAAATCAGAGCTGGATTCCTCGAAGGTAAACAACACCCCAGGCTCACCAAAATCCCTGATCCCCCGCAAGAGGAATTCCATCGCAAACATGGTTTTGCCCGTGCCCGAGGCCCCCGCCACCAGGGTTGGACGGCCCCTGGGCAGCCCGCCAGCACTGATGCCATCAAAGCCACGGATGCCGGTGGGGGCCTTGGCCAGGGGCTGAACAGCCCGAGCAGCCGCAACACCCTCCACAGCGACCTGAGGATCCCTAGGTTCCTGCACGAGAAAAACCGAAGCTACAGACTCAAGCCAGGCAGATTCAACACATCGAATCGGGCTAATCAGAGGAAAAAGAGAAAAGATTTGCAAACGATCTGCAGACTTGGATTCCAATCTATCCAACGCTATCTTCACCATCAATACCATGGCGATTTCCTTCCTTTTCACCGCCAGCACCACTCAACCAACCAAACGGATTCAGCAGCCTTTGTTCAGGTCCAGCCGTTCAGCCAAGGCAACAGCGCTTCAGCACGACCCATGATCACCCCCAATAAATTAAGCGAGCTCGCCGACTCAACAGCACTCGTCGCTGCTGTGGATCGGCCCCATTCACGCCGCAGCCCATCCACCATCAACCCGCGCGCCGGCGCTCGCGGGCCCGATCCAGCTCCACCACCAGGCCAGGAGCCACCCACCGCGGCAACCCGGCAGACCGACCATCGCCCACCCAGCGCATTCAACCCTGGCGGAGCCAGGCCGCAGCATCACAGGCGTGATACGAGAGGATTAAATCGGCTCCGGCTCGCTTGAAACTCAGCAGGGTTTCGAGGGTCACGGCCCGTTCATCGATCCAGCCCCGCTCGGCGGCGGCCTTGACCATCGCGTATTCGCCGCTCACGTTGTAGGCGGCGATCGGCTGCTGGGTTTCCTGGCGGAGGCGATAGATGATGTCGAGGTAGGCCAGGCCGGGCTTGACCATCAAGATGTCGGCCCCTTCGCTTTCATCGAGCTGGGTTTCCAGGATCGCCTCGCGGCCGTTGGCCGGATCCATCTGGTAGGTGCTTTTGTCGCCAGGAATCGGCTTGCCAGAGGTGGCGCGGGGAGCCGAATCGAGGGCCTCGCGGAAGGGGCCGTAATAGGCGGAGGCGTACTTGGCGGTATAGCTAATGATGCCCACATGCTCGAAACCCTCCTCATCGAGGGCTTCGCGGATGGCGCCCACCCGGCCGTCCATCATGTCGCTGGGGCCAATCAGATCAGCGCCGGCGCGGGCCTGGGCCACGGCCTGCTGGCAGAGGATCGCCACGGTCTCATCGTTGAGCACCACGCCCTCGCTGCTCACGATGCCGTCATGGCCATCGCAGGAGTAGGGGTCAAGGGCCACATCGGTCATGATCGCCATGCCGGGATGGATCTGCTTGAGCCGACGGATCGCCCGCGGAATCAGGCCGTGCTCGTTGAAGCACTCAGCGCCATCCTCGCTTTTGAGGCCATCGGCCACCTTGGGAAACAGCACCACGCAGCGGATGCCCAGATCCCAGGCGCGACCCACCTCATCCACCAGCC
>DAIQNM010000075.1:0-3904 GCA_036788375.1 Cyanobium sp. CTOTU6536
GGATCATGGTCTACCAAGAGCAGATCATGAAGATTGCCCAGGATCTGGCCGGCTATTCCTTGGGCGAAGCCGACCTGCTGCGGCGGGCGATGGGCAAGAAGAAGAAAAGCGAGATGGAGAAGCACCAGAGCCTGTTCGTGCAGGGGGCCAGCGACCGAGGCGTGGAGGCCAAGGTTGCCGAGGGGCTGTTTGAGCAGATGGTGCTTTTCGCCGAATACTGCTTCAACAAGAGCCATTCCACCGCCTATGGCGCCGTGACCTATCAGACGGCTTACCTCAAGGCCCATTACCCGGTGGCCTACATGGCCGCCTTGCTCACCGTCAATGCAGGCGCCAGCGACAAGGTGCAGCGCTACATCGCCAACTGCAATGCCATGGGCATTGAGGTGATGCCCCCCGATGTGAATGCCTCGGGTATCGATTTCACACCCGTGGGCGAACGCATCCTCTTTGGCCTCTCGGCGGTGCGCAACCTCGGCGAAGGAGCCATTCGTCAGTTGATCGAAACGCGCAACAGCGATGGCCCCTTCCCCTCGCTGGCGGATCTGTGCGATCGCCTCGCGGGTCACCAGCTCAACCGCCGCGCCATCGAATCGCTGATCCACTGCGGCTCCCTCGATGCCCTGGAGCCCAGTGGCAACCGGGCCCAGCTGATGGCCGACCTGGATCTGGTACTCGATTGGGCCTCGTCGCGGGCAAAGGACCGGGCCAGTGGCCAGGGCAACCTCTTCGATCTCCTGGCCGCCCCGGCGACCCAGGCCTCCGGCAGCTCTGCCAGCAGCGACCGTTCCACCGCCCCCAAGGCCGCCCCGGTGGCCGACTATCCCCCCACCGAAAAACTGCGGCTCGAAAAGGAATTGCTGGGCTTTTACATCTCCGACCACCCCCTGCGCCAGCTCACCGGCCGGGTCAACCTGCTCTCGCCGATCGGCCTGGCGAGCCTCGAAGAGCAGCCGGATAAGGCGCGGATCAGCGTGGTGGTGATGGTGGCGGAAATTCGCCAGGTCAACACCCGCAAGGGCGATCGCATGGCTGTACTGCAACTGGAAGACCTCACCGGCAGCTGCGAAGCGGTGGTGTTTCCCAAGACCTATGCCCGCCTGGCCGACCACCTGATGGTGGATGCCCGCCTACTGCTCTGGGCTTCGGTGGACCGTCGCGATGACCGGGTGCAGCTGATCGTCGACGACTGCCGCAGCATCGAGGACCTGCGGCTGCTGCTGGTGGAATTGCCGGCCGACCAGGCTGGCGACATCGCCATCCAGCACCGGCTGCGGGAGTGTCTGCAGCGCCACCGTCCAGGGCAGGAGGAGGCCGGAGTGCGGGTGCCCGTGGTGGCTCGGGTGCTCGACGCTGAGCACAGCCGCTACGTGCGACTTGGTGCCCAATTCTGCGTGGCTGATGCGGATTCGGCCCTGCTCACGCTTGCTTCGGCGGAGTTCCGGGCCTCGCTGCTCTCGCCGCTGGGGGATCCACCGGCCCAACCAGTGCCTGCCTGATCAGGGCGTCAGTCGCTTCCGCTCGGGCCGGCTCCCTGCCGCAGGGCCTGAAGGGACCCCTTGAGGCGGCCAAAATTCACGCCGATCTGTTCGGCCCCCAGCAAGCTGCCGGCTTCGGTTTCCCAGCTGGCCGAGAGCACGCCATAGCTGAGGCCCACCAGGCCCAGCAGGAAACAGGCGCCGGAGGCGGCCAGGGTGGCGGAGGGGGGAATGTCGAGGATCTGGCGGCTCACCAGGAGGTAACTCCCCACAAAGACCGCCATCCCCATCAGGGTGGGGATACCCGTGGCAATGGCGATGCGGCGTGCCATTCGGTTGGCGACCGCCTCGGGGATCGCCTGGCTGCCGCCCCCCCCAGCCTGCTTGGGGGGGCGTTTGGTGGTGGACCGCTGCGATCCACCCGGGCCATTGCCCTTGGCCCCAAAGGGCCGTCGTTCCCGAGGCGGCACCATGGGGTGATCAGCCGCGGATGCCGAGCTTCTCGATCAGGGCCGCATAGCGCCCTTCGCTCTGGGCACGCAGATAGCCCAGTAGGCGCTTGCGGCGGCCAATCATCTTGAGCAGACCCTGGCGTGAGGAGAAATCGTGGATGTTCTTCTGCAGATGACCGCTGAGCTGCTGGATCCGCTCGCTCAGCATCGCTACCTGCACTTCCACCGAACCCGTGTCGGTGCCGTGGGTCTGGTGACCGTTGATCAATTCCTGCTTTTGGGTGGTGGTGAGCGGCATGGGCGAGGGTTAGCCCCTAATGGTGCAAACGACTACCCTACCCTCCGGTGGTGCCCAATCAAGCCGTTCTGGATTGGTGTCTGGGCTGATCAGGCGGCCTGCCGGGACAGCCAGCGCAGACAGTCGCGGATCCAGTCATCGGCGGGTGCCTCGGCCGGCAAGCCGGCGGCGGCCACGGCCCGCAGGGCGCGGTGAATCTCCAAGGCTTCATAGCCCAGGGCCGCCAGGGTGACCCCCACCTCCTCCCGGCCGGCGGCGGTGGGCAGGGCGGCGTCGAGGTCGTCGGCAGCCGCTTCCCCCGCCAGCCGGGCCCCGTCGAGCAGGGGGGCGAAGCGCTCCTGGAGGCGCTGCCGCAATTCCACTGTCAGCCGTTCGGCGGTGCGCTTGCCCACGCCTGGGGCCTGGCAGAGCCGCCGCAGATCGGTGTGCACGACGGCCTGCACCAGCTCGTTGGCTTCCATTGCCCCGAGCAGCCCGAGGCCCACCTGGGGACCGACCCCACTGACGGCTACCAGTTCGCGGAAGAGGTCGCGCTCCAGCCGGTCGCCAAAGCCAAACAAAGTCCAGCCGTCTTCCCGGATGCTCTGGTGCACGTGCAGGGCCAGCTCGCTGCCCAGCGGGGGCAACCGCTGCCAGTGCCGCGGGCTCACCTGGAGCTCGTAGCCGACGCCCTGGCAAACCACAAGCAGGCCGCTGCGGCCCGCCTGCTGCCAGGTGTCGGCCAGTCGCCCTTGCAGCCAGCCGATCATGGGGGTCCGTGCGTTCGCACCCATGCTGCCCGCCTTGCCTAGCCCCTTCCCTGGCCTCGCTGCCTTGCGACGGCTTTTTGGGCGCCTGCTGCTGCCCCTGTTCCTGCTGTTTCCCCTCGTTCTGGCCGGATGCGGTGGCCCGGGCCAGCCTCCCCATGCGGTGCTGTTGGATGCCTTGGCCCTGCAGATCCAACTCACCCAGGGGGCCATCGCCCAGGCCTTGGAACTCGATGCACCGGGGTTACCGCAGGTGAGCCGGGTACGGGTGGAGGACCAGGCGGCGATTGCCATCGGCGCGGCCAAGGGGCTGCGGCTGGCGGGCCATTTCGACTGGCGGCTGGCGGGCGATCCGATTCGGGTGGATAGTCCGTTTGAGCTCTATCTCGAGCGGGGCGAACGCAACCAGAGCTGGCGCCTGGCCCGACCCACCGGCACCACCGCCCCCACCAGCACCGCCGGCGCTGGCAGCCTGCAGGAGTGGACCACTTACCCGTTGCCCCTACCGGGGGAAGCGGGGCGAGGCTGATCGGTGGTGATGAACAGCCCCAGCAGCAATACCCCCAGAACGGTGGGCACGCCGAGTTTCAGGGAGAAGCGGCTGATGGCCAGGGTGCCAAAAAAAGGCCGCCGATCAGCACCGCCATCACCGGTAGCGAGAACATCCGGCTGAGGCTGGTCGCCTCGGGGGGGGCGATCGTCTGGAGGCCGCTGGCTTGGGCGGCTGCTGCGCCGAGGGCCAGCAGCAGGGCGATCCAGACGGGTCTTGGCAAGGGGCCTTGGCGGCAGGCCGGAGTTTAGGGGGGGTCTTGCTGTGCTTTTTGCCCCGTTGGCGTCAACCTGCCTGGCTCCCCGCTCCCCTGCGGCGGGCGCCCCTGGCTGATCACGATGCTCGCGAGGATCAGGCCGCCCCCGGCGAGGGTCCAGGGA
>DAIQNM010000075.1:3914-11145 GCA_036788375.1 Cyanobium sp. CTOTU6536
CCAGGGGTCCAACCTTTCGCCGAATAGCAGCCAGCCCCACAAGGCAGCGAAGCCCACCTGCCCGTAGCTGATCGAGGTGGCCTGGGCGGCGCTGAGGCGCACCAGGCCATGGGTGAGGCCGATCTGGCCCAGCTGGGTGAACAGTCCCACCCCCACCAGCCAGCCCAGCTCCACCATGGTGGGCCTTACCGGATCGAGCAGCACCAGCGGCAGGCTCACCGGAATCGAGACCATGGGAAACCAGAGCACGATCACCTGGGGATGTTCGCTCCGGCCCAGCTCGCGCACGCTCACGTAGGCCACCGCCGTGAGCAGGGCCCCCACGACCGCCGCCGCTACGCCAACGGGCGGAAGGGGAGCCGTGCCCCCCAGGCCGAAGGGCCGGGCCACCAGGACCACCCCCAGCCAGCCCACCAATACCCCCAGGCCCAGGCGCCCCCCCGGCCTTTCCCCCAGCCAGCGCCAGGCCAGCAGCGCCGTGATGGCGGGATAGAGGTACTGCAGCACCGTGGCGGCGGCCAGGGGCAGCTGCATCACCCCCAGGTACACCGCGAACAGGGCTGCGGTGCCCACCAGGCCCCGCACCGCCAACAGGCCCCGCCGCTGACCCCAGGGATCCAGGCCCGCCCGCCGCACCAGCAGGCCACTGAGCACCACGCTCAGCAACGCCCGGCCGAGCACCACCTCCGCCACCGGCAGCCTGCCGTGCAGTTGCTTCACGCACACCGTCATCAGGCTGAAGCAGAAGGCTCCGGCCACCAGGGCCAGTGCGGCACCACGAGGCGAACCCCACCCCTGGTGGGATGGAGCAGAATGAGTGCCTCCGCGGCCGCCTTTCCCCACGGCTATCGCTCGCTGCGGCTCACCCAGCCTCCCAGCTCCCTAGCTCCCGCCCGTTTCCCAGCCCTATTCAGCCCGATCCAAGCCCCTGCGGGGTTTGCCGGATGCCTGGATCCCTCCACCCCTTTCTGCCCCGATTTGGCCCTCCCCCGCCTCCATCCCCGCACGATCGAAGCCGTCAAGGAGCGCTCGGACATCGTTGATGTGGTGGGAGAGCACGTGGTGCTCAAGAAAAAAGGCCGCGAATTTGTGGGCATCTGCCCCTTCCACGACGACAAATCTCCGTCGATGACGGTGTCGCCGGCTAAGCAGTTTTACTACTGCTTTTCCTGCGGTGCTGGCGGCAATGCCATCAAGTTTTTGATGGAGTTGCAGCGCGGCAGCTTCACCGATGTGGTGTTGGAGCTGGCCCGCAAATACCAGCTGCCCGTTGAGACCCTCGATGGGCCCCAGCAGGAGCGGTTGCGGCAGCAGCTGTCCCGTCGCGACCAGCTCCACCGGGTGCTGGCCTTGGCGGCCGGTTGGTTTCAGGCCCAGCTCCGATCTCCTGAGGGGGAGGCGGCCCTCGCCTACCTGCGGGATTCCCGGGGCTTGAGTGCAGGCACCCTGGAGGCCTTCCAGCTCGGTTACGCGCCGGATCGCTGGGATGGGCTGTTGCGCCATCTCCAGCAGGTGGAAGGGTTGACGCCAGAACTGCTCGCTTCCGCCGGCCTGGTGGTGCCGCGCAAGGCCGCCGCCGATCCCGCTGTTGGCGGCCAGCCGCCGCTGGCGGCCACCGGCTTCTACGACCGTTTTCGCCACCGGGTGATGGTGCCGATCCACGACCGCCAGGGTCGGGTGATCGGCTTTGGCGGCCGCAGCCTCGATGGCGCTGAGCCCAAATACCTCAACTCCCCGGAAACCGAGGTGTTTGAGAAGGGCAAGCACCTTTTTGGCCTCGACCGGGCCGCCGATCCGATCCGCCGCGCCGACCGGGCCGTGGTGGTGGAGGGGTATTTCGATGTGATTGCGCTCCACGCCGCCGGCATCACCAATGCCGTGGCCTCCCTTGGCACGGCCCTCAGCCGCCAGCAGATCACCCAGCTGTGCCGCTGCTGTGACGGCAAGCGGCTCATCCTCAATTTCGACAGCGACGGCGCCGGCGTGCGGGCGGCCCAGCGGGCGATCGGCGAGGTGGAGCAGCTCGCCTTGCAGGGCCAACTGGAGCTGCGGGTGCTGCAGCTGCCGGCCGGTAAGGATCCCGATGAGTACCTCAAGCAGCACGGTGCTGGCGATTACCGCGCCCTACTGGATTCGGCACCTCTCTGGCTCGACTGGCAGATCGAGCAGGTGCTCGCCGGCCGGGACTTGGCGCGGTCCGACCAGTTCCAGCAGGCGGTGAGCGCCCTGGTGGAGCTGCTCGGCAAGCTGCCCCAATCGGCCGTGCGCAGCCACTACCTGCAGCGGGTGGCCGAACGGCTCTCCGGCGGGCAGGCCCGGCTTTCTCTCCAGCTCGAAGACGACCTGCGCCAGCAGGTGAAGGGCCAGCGCTGGCATGGCCGCTCGGCCAAGTGGGAGCAGCCGGGGGAGGCGGGTCTCCGCGAGCGGGCCGAGGCTGAGGTGCTGCGTCTCTATCTCCATTGCCCCCCCTGGCGCCCCCTGATCCGATCCGAACTGCGCCGCCTCGATCTGGAGGATTTCGCCCTGCAGCACCACCGCCAGCTCTGGGCAACCATCGGCGAGATCGAGGAGGACAACCTCGGCTCCGGTCGGCTGGAGCGGGTCAACCGCGGGCTGGATGCCGGCGACGACCTGGCTGACCTCGACCTGCCCCGCCTGCTGGGCGATCGCCTGCTGGTGGATGCCGAAGCCCATGCCCTGCTCAGCCGCCTCACCCCGTTGCTGGAGCCCTCCGATGTGCAGCGGCTCTGCCTGGCCCAGCCCCAGCTGCAGTTGCGGGGCGCCACCGCCTCGCTTGAGCGCCAACGCACCCTCAAGCGCTGCCGCCACCTGCTCGACGCCTGGAGTGCCCAGCGGCTGGCCACCCTCGAGCACTGCATCGCCCAGTTGCTCGGCGAGGAACCCGGGTCCACCCCGCCCCAGCCTGAGCGCCAGGCCGACCCCGCTGCCGTGGCTGGTCATGATGCGGCCCTGCAGCCCCTGGCGGCCTTGCTGCCGGTGCCCCTGCTCGACATGGAGGAGCGGATTGGCCAGCTGTTCAGCCTGCTCAATGCCGATGCCCTCCGCTTCCAGGAGGCCTACTACAGCGAACGTCGCTATCTCGATGACCTCGACCAGCGGCGCTGCGCCTCCTATGACGAGATCCTGGCCGTTCCTGCGGCCTGATCGCTACGCCCCGCCCTCCTAAGGCCGTGGATCAAGGCCTACTGTGAAGTCCCATACCCTCGGTCCAATTCCATGGTCCAGGCAGCGTCGTTTCCTATTCCCGTGGATGAGGAGCTGCGTCTGCGGGATCTGGAGCGCCACGCCGTGATCGGCACGGCCAGCGATCGCCATTTCGAGCGGCTCGTGGACATGGCAGCTTCTTTGTTTCACACGCCGATCGTGGCGATCTCCTTGGTTGAAGCGGAGCGCCAGTGGTTTTTGGCCTCCCGTGGCCTTGATGGCGTTTGTGAAACCCCCCGCAGTTCGGCCTTCTGTGCCCATGCCATCGCCGCGGAAGGGGTGATGGTGGTACCCGATGCCTGCCAGGATGAACGGTTCCGCAGCAATCCCTTGGTGGTGGGTGAACCCGGCATCCGCTTCTACGCCGGCGCGCCGCTGCACAGCCCCGATGGCCACAACCTCGGCACCCTCTGTGTGATCGACACCCAGCCGCGCCCCCCCCTTGAGCCGATCCAGCAGCAACAACTCCAGTGGCTCGCCGAATTGGTGATGCGGGAGTTGGAGCTGCGCCGGCTCACGCTCCATTGCCCGATCACCGGGCTGGCGATCCGCCGGGCCTTCCTGACCATCGGCGAGCAGGAGTATCTGCGGGCCCGGGCCGAGCACCATCCGCTGGCGTTGCTCTGTTTCGACATCGACGACTTCCGCCGCATTAATCACCGCTGGGGCCACCGCGCCGGCGATGGCGTGCTTCAGGATTTCGCCAAGTTGGTGGGCAATTTCAAGCGCGAGGAGGACTACGCCGGCCGCCTTGGCGATGGTGAGTTTGGCCTGCTCTTGATCAACACCAGCGTCGATCAGGCCACGGCGGTGGCGGAGGGCCTGCGCGCCGCCACCGCCCACTTGCCTGGCGTGCACACCCATTCCGATGTGACCCTGCACATCAGCGGTGGCCTTTCGACGTTGTCCCCCGCCGATCGCAGTTTTGATGACCTGCTGCAACGGGCCGATCGTGCCCTGCAGCTGGCCAAGGGCAATGGTCGCAACCAGATCGCCTGTCTGCTGGAGGGGGAATGAGGCTGGAGTTCGTTGATCCGCCGACCCGTTGGTGATCCCTGCCGCTGCCGGTTAGGCCGGGACCCGCGCCATAAAAAAGCCCCCTCAACGAGGGGGCTAGATCCCTGAAACGGGAATGGATCAGGCAGCAACCTTGCTGGCACCGATGCGGCGACGCAGCCTGCGGCTCATGCCGAAGGCTGCACCGGCGCCCAGTAGGGGCAGGGGGCCGGGGGCGGGCACTCCGTAGGTGAGGGCGTTGCCGTAAATGCGGTTGGGTGCACCTGCGGCAGAAGATGGAGCTCCTGTGTAGATAGCAAGACCGGCCGAAAGAGCTCCTTGACCAGTGTATCCAGCAATTTTACCGGTGATCTTTAGACCTGTAAGCGAAGTGATCCCAGCAGCAGAAAGTTTAATTGGCGACGTGTTGATTACACCTGCAGGGCCAAATATTCCTGGGATGCTGAGCGGCGTCAGGCCGATGGAAAGACTTCGGAACGCACCTGTCGATGGGAAAGCACTACCGGAGGTCGCGTAAGAGGTGGCACCCTGGGACGTTTGCGGACCCACAAAGGCCGACCCGGCCGGCTGACCATTTAATGTATCGGCCCAAATTGCAATCGGTGTAAAAGTATTTACTGGGTTGCCGCCGAATGCGCCTGTCACCTGCAACTGCAGATCACTTAGGTTCACGGTGGGCTGGCTGCCTGCGGTTATGTTTGCAAACTGAAGACTAAAGATGTTGTCCAGGTTGAAATCACCTGCAACGGTTGGGTTTGCTATCACATTCGAGAGATCGATCTCAAAGCTATCGCCGGCATTGGCATTGCCCAGAAAAGGTGCTGTCGGAGGGGTTCCTCCCAGGATGCTGGAGGCATCGATCGCTTGACCGCTCACCGTGGCGGCCGCTGCCGGCTGGGTGAAGGTCGCCATCAGCCCGGCCACCGCAGCAAAACTGGCTACCCCACTCAGCGAACGGGCTGCTTTGAAATGCTGCTGAAGCATTGCTTTCATGATTTGGTAAAAATGTTCCCCCAGACCTTATCAGAAACGCTGCAGATCCCTGCATCCTGAAGCGCTTGTGCCGCTCTGCGCACTTGCTCCTGTGTCGAGCCGCCCTGCTGGCCAGCTTTCTCGCCTTGTGTCACGCACGACACGGTTGCGTCTTTCGAGCTGTGAGAGCATCAAGGTTGGGTTCGTTTGGTTGCCGGATCTTCGCCGGTGGGGCTTTCGCTTGCCTGTCTCCCATCGTTGTCGGTGGTGGTCGAAGGATTTCTCCCCTCTTACTTGCCCCTTGGCGTTCCTTGGATCCGCTGATCCGCCCCCCGTCTGACCTCTTTTCCCCGTCCTGAGCCCCCTCTCCCTTTGTCCGTGAGTTCGCCCCTTGCCGAACGGGAAGCCCGCCTGCAGCTTTCCCTGGTGTTCCAATACCTCGGCTTCAGCTTGATCGGCCTGTTTTTCGCCTTTTTGCTCAAATTGGTGCTGCCGCTGGCCATCCTGCAGCCCTCCTGGCAGCTGCAGTGGGCCAATGCCCTGCGCACCACCGCGATTTTCCCCCTGCTCGGGGCTGTGATGCTGCTGTTGGCCCAGCAGCTGCGACCCACCTCCACCAGTCTGGCCGCCCAGCTGCTTTGGGTACGCTGCTTGGCCGTGGCGGCGGCGATTGGTTTTCTGCTGTTGATCCCCCTGCAGATCCGTGCGGGGCTCTCGCTGCTTGGCGCCGGCAACAACAGCGAACTGGCCGCCCTGCGTCAGGTGAAGGAGGTCGCTGAGGAGATCCGCCGTGCCAATACTGAAGCTGCGATGCGGCTTGCCCTCGGCCGCCTTCCCGGTGCGCCGGCCCAGATCCAGGGCACCTTCACGAAGCCCCTAGACCAGGTCCGCAGCGTGGTGCTGGAGCAGCTCCAGCCCCAGATTCAGGCCGCCGATAACCGCCTCGCCGAGTTGCGCTCCCTTCGCCTCCAGGCCGGCTGGCTGGGCTGGATCACCGATGGCCTGGCTGCCTTAGCCCTGGCGGCCTGCTTCGCTGCCATCGGCCAGCTGCAGCCCGGGGGGGCCATCGTGTTGCTGTCGGTGCTTTTTTTGCCCTCTCTGCTCCTTGATCGCCTGCGAGGATCACGAAGGCCTGGAGCCGGTTCCGCCGCGCCGATTGACCAGGCCTGGCTGGATTCCCTCCACGATGGCGATGACACCCCTCCTTCCCGCGGTGGGGGCAGGCGCTAAGCCTGGGATCAGGCCCGCGCCACCGGGATGTCGGCCAGGCGGGTGGTGGCAGCTCGCGACAGGTGGTCGCGCCGCATCCGCCAGGCGGGTGCTAGCCCGCAGGCGGCCCACTGCACCGTGCCGCTGCCGTAGCGGCGGTTGAGGCCATCGACCGCCTCCATCAGGGCTTCGCGGCGCCGCTGTTGCTCAGGGCTCTGGGGCACCAGCAGGTGGTGCTGCAGCAGGGTGATCGGCGAGAGGTCCTGCAGGATCACCCCCGCCTTGCGCAGGGGTTTGTGGGGGCGGAAGAGCCGTTCGGCCAGGGGCAGGGCGGCGGCCAGCAGCACGGCGCTGTCGTTGCTGGGCAGGGGCAGGG
The DNA here is from genome assembly GCA_036788375.1 of Cyanobium sp. CTOTU6536. Taxonomy (GTDB): domain Bacteria; phylum Cyanobacteriota; class Cyanobacteriia; order PCC-6307; family Cyanobiaceae; genus Cyanobium. The sequence goes on from DAIQNM010000075.1 coordinate 10,714, forward strand.
AGGTGGTGGCGGCGTTGGCGTAGAAGGCGGTGCCATCGAAGGGGCTGCTCCGCACGAACACGGTGACGCTGCCGGCCCGCTGCCCCTGGCGCCGCAGCTTTTCGGCGGCGCGGCAGAGGTAGGTCGCTACCGCCTCCTTCAGGGCTGCCGCCGTGCTGATCGGGGTGCTGAAGCTGCGGCTCACGCAGGTTTCCCGCTTTGGCGGCGGCGCCGCCGCCAGGGGCAGGCAGCGGCGCCCCTGCAGCTCCTGCTGCAGCCGCAGGCCCACCACGCCGGCGCGGCGGCGCAGCTCGCCGGGGGGCATGTCGCGCAGGGCGCAGGCATCGGCGATGCCCCGCAGCCGGCACCAGCGCGAGAGCTGGCGGCCGATGCCCCACACATCTTCGATGGCGGTGGCACTTAGCCAGGGGTCGGAATCGGGCTCGGCGCCGA
>DAIQNM010000076.1:0-5578 GCA_036788375.1 Cyanobium sp. CTOTU6536
GTGGGGGACTGGCCAGCAATGGGGATCCCGGGGTGGGGTCCATTGAAACCGCGCAAACCCTAAGGGGATCGGGCCGATCGCGATGGTGCGCCCTGATGCCCTAGCGCACTAGGGCAAAGACCGCTCCAGCACATTCCTGGCCAGCCAGCATGGGCCCATGGCGCTGCGCCCGAATGGCCCTGCTGGAACCCACCAACCTGCTGCTGCTGGCCTGCGCCCTGCTCTACGGCCTGGTCGGTGAACCGGCCGATGGTCTGGTGCTGCTGGTTTTCGTGGCGGCGATCGTGCTGCTCGATGCGGTGCAGCAACAGCGCAGCAACCGGGCCCTGGCCGAACTGGCCAAGCTCTCGGCCCCGCGGGCCCGGGTGCGGCGCCAGGAGCAAGACCTGGAGCTCCCCGCCGACCAGGTCCGCCTCGGCGACCTGCTGCGGCTGGAGGAGGGTGACCGGGTGGCCGCCGATGCCCGCTTGGTGGAAGGGGTGGGGCTGTGGCTGGATGAATCCCTGATTACGGGCGAGTCCCTACCGGTGCAGCGGCAGGAGCCGGGCGAGCGGATCCTGGCGGGATCGCTGGTGTCAGGGGGCCGGGGCCTGGCCGCGGTGGAAGCGGTGGCCGAAGCCACCGAGTTGGGCCGCCTCGGCCGCAGCCTGGCCACGGTGGAAGCACCACCCACCCCCCTGCAGCGCCAGTCCCGCCGGCTAACGGCCCGGGTCACGATCTGGGCCCTGGGCCTCTGCACCGCCCTCACCCTGGTGCAGGCAGCGATCGGAGGCGATGGACCGCGGGCCCTGCTGGCCGGGCTTGCCCTCGCCCTGGCGGTGCTGCCCAATGAGATCCCGGTGGTGCTGGCCCTTTTCCTCGCCCTGGGGGCCCTCCGGCTGAGCCGGATCGGGGTGTTGGCCCGCTGGCCCGCGGCGGTGGAGAGCCTCGGCAGCGCCACGGTGCTGGCGGTCGACAAGACCGGCACCCTCACCGAAAACCGGATGGCGGTGCAGCGGCTGCTCACCTGGCCGGCGGAGCAACGCTGGAGCAGCGGCAACCCCTTAGGGGAGGACTGGCATGCCCTGCTCGAGCTGGCGGTGCTGGCCAGCCGCGGCGATCCGGTGGACGCGATGGAACTGGCCATCCAGCGCCTGGCCAGCGAAGAGCTGGAGGGCAGTGAGCACCTCCACCCCAACTGGCCCCTGCTGCGGGAATACCCGCTGCAGAGCGATCTGCTGGTGTTCTCCAGGCTGTGGCGCGATGACGAGGGCCACTCCCGGCTGGCGGCCAAGGGGGCACCGGAGGCGATCGCCGACCTCTGCCACCTGGAAGCAGCGGCGGCCGCAGCCCTGCTGACGGCGGCCAATCAGATGGCGGCGGAGGGCCTGCGGGTGCTGGCGGTGGCCCGGGGCCTCGACGGCCTGCCCCGCCATGGCCCCCCAGCGGGGGAGGGGCCGGCGGGTGCCGCAACGGATGCGCTGCCGCTGCATGTGCACGAAGTGGCCTTCGAACCGGTGGGCCTGGTCGGGCTGGCCGATCCGCTACGAGCCGATGTGCCGGCGGCCATCGCCAGTGCTCACCGAGCCGGGGTGCGGGTGGTGATGATCACCGGCGATGGACCGGTGACCGCCCGGGCGATCGCCGATCAGGCGGGATTGCCAGCGGGCCCGGTGCGGTGCGGCAGCGACCTCGACCCCATCGACCCAGCCAGCCCCGGGGACCCGATCAGCCCCCCCCAGGCCGCCGCTGCCGGCACGATCGCGGTGTATGCACGGGTGCTGCCCCAGCAGAAGCTGCAGCTGGTGCGGGCCCTGCAGGCCGCCGGTGAGGTGGTGGCCATGACCGGCGATGGCGTCAACGATGCCGCAGCCCTCAAGGCGGCCGACATCGGCGTGGCGATGGGGCGGCGGGGCACGGCAGTGGCGCGGGAATCGGCGGATCTGGTGCTGCTCAACGACCGTTTCGCCGACCTGGTGGCGGCCCTCGCCCTGGGGCGACGGGTGGATGCCAATCTGCAGCGGGCCCTGGCTTACACCCTGGCGATCCACCTGCCGATTGCCACCCTGGCCCTGGTGCCGCTGCTTGTGCCCACGGTCGGTCTGATCCTGTTGCCGGTGCACATCGCCCTGCTGCACCTGGTGATCGATCCGGCCTGCACGCTGGTGTTTGAGTGCCTGCCGGGCGCACCTGGGCTGATGGCCCAGCCCCCGCGCTCGCCGCAGCGGCCCCTGCTTGCGGCCAACACCTGGCACCGTTCTTTGCTGCAGGGCAGTGCGCTGAGCGCAGGGGCCCTGGCCCTGGCCTTCTGGCCCGGGGCGGATCCGGAAACCCGGCGGAGTCTGGTCTTTTCCCTGCTGCTGCTGGGGGGCGGCGGGCTGGTGGGAATCCTCGGCGACCGACGCAGTCCGGCAACGGCCGCGGGGGTGCTGCTGGGGGTAGGCCTGTGGTGCTTGGTAATGGTGCTGCCCCCCTTGCAGCGAGCCCTGGCCCTAGCGCCGCTGCATGGAAGCGATCTACTGCGCTTGCTGGCAACCACGGCAGGGGCCCTGATGGTGGCGGCCTGGGCGGAGCGGGCAGCAGCCAGCGAGCCCTGAACGGCCGGGGAAACCTCAGCCCAGGGTTTCTAGGGGAAGCCAGCAACCGGCCGGGGCCAGCTTTTCGAGGATCATGGGTTGCTCGAAACTGCGCACCAGGGATTGGGCGTAGGTCTCGGCCTCATCGCGGCGCTGGAAGAGGGGGCCGGCCACGTCGTCAGGAGAGCTGTGCTCAGCTTTCACGAAGGGCCGAACGCGATAACAACCGATGGAATTCTTCATGGCGCAATCTTGGTGCTGCAGCAGCAAGAAATGGCCCGATCTGCAGAGTGTCTTCGGAGTCGGGGCAGGATTGTGCTCAGTTGCAGACGGTTGGATCAGGGTGCCAAGCGGCCAAGGCGCGGGAGGTAGCGAACGGCCCTCGGCCCTGCTAGGGCAGATCGGCAAGGGCTTCACGGATCATGGTGGCGCTCACCTCGATGCGCTCGAGGGCATCGGCGTTATCGAGGTAGGCATCGAAATGGGCATAGCGGAGCAGGTGGGGATCGGCCCCATCGGCGGCGCAGAGGCTCTCCCAATCGTCCTCGTCGGAGCGAACGGCGGCATAGGCGGCGAGGGCCTCGGTGGGATCGGCGCCATCGCCAATGCTCTCGCCCTGCCAGAGGGCCTCGAAGAAAGGAGTGGTCATGGGCGCCGATTGGCGAGGGTGGGGGCGCCGGAATTCGGCGCTTCGGCTTTGGGCCATAAGCCCGCCGGGGAGCAGGCGCCCACCGTCTCCAGCAGGTGGTGGCGAAGACCGCGCCGGGAAGCAAGGCTGCCAAGCCGGGCGGCCCGCTCCTGCCAGCGGCGCCAGCTGCCGAGCTGTTGGCTGCGGATCAGCTCCATCAACACCGGTAGATCGGCGGCATCGAGGCGGAGGGCCCGGTCGGCAAGGCTGGCCTCCAGCACCTGCCAATCATGGAGTTCACCCAGATCATCCTGGGCCTGACGCAGGTCGGCCAACCAGGCGAGCAGGGTTGCATCAAGGCAGGGCTGTAGGTGCTCTAGGGCATAGCGCACGGCCTTGATCCGCTTGCGCAAAGCATGGAGGGTTTCGGCGCAGGGATCCTCGGCAAACCAACCGGGCTGGAGAAAGAGATCGGCGGCGATGGGTGCCTGCCAGTCGAGCAGCCAGGCTTGGAGCGGCTGCAGACCGAGGGCCGTGAACACGGGCTTGCGCTGCCAGCGGCCAAGGCGGGCCAAAAGCTTCAGATAGCGGCCTCCGTTGAGGGCTTCCACCAGGTCCCGGTGGGCCAGCTTGCGATCGCGGGCCAGCCGCTTCAAGGCCGGCCGCAGGCGCTCCTGTTCAACATCGGGAAGGGCAGGTAGGAGGCTGGCCTCGAAACGCTGGCGCAGAACGTCGAGGTCGCGGCTGAGGCCGGTGCGGCGGGCTACCCCCGCCAGTCGCGCCTCGCTCACCCCCTCGGGCAACTGCAGGGCCGGAGCGAAAAGGCTGAGGGCGGTGCGCAGGCGCCGCAGGCTCACCCGAAGCTGGTGCAGGGATTCGGGGTCGGTGTCGGCCAGCACGGCCGACTGCAACGTGCCGAGCCGGCGGGTCTGCCGCTGGATCAAGGCAAGGGCATAGGCGCCATTGGAGGGTCCTGCGCTGGTGGCGTTGCCACCTGAGGGCGTGGGGGCAGGGCCTGGGGTTGGGGCTGACGCGGTGAGGATCGTGACCATGGCGGCCCTCCAAGGGTCGGCAAAGGGGGAGGGCCCTCGCCGATGTTCCATGCCTCCATCCTGGCCCCGTTCGGTCGCTGATTGATCGCCGTTGACCTGATCCTTCACCGGGAAGCCCCCCGGGTGGCGAGGCTGGGCAGCGGGCCTGCGGCATGGTGGGAGCAACCATGGTCCAGGGGATGGGCTCCGAGCGGGAGGGGCTCAGAGGTGGAGCACCACCTCAAGACGGCTGGGGTAGGGATCCGCCTCGAGCTGCTCCTTCAGGCGCCGCAGGCGGCCCGAGGTGTGCTCGTACTGCACCACCCAGAGGATCGGCACCAGTACCAGCGAAAAGCCAAGGGTGGGCAAGGCCAGTAAGAAGGTGAGCACGGTGCACTGCCGGGGGGGGAGATAAGCCGGGGAACTCTGCCCCTCCAGAAACCCCCGCCGCCGGGCCATCTCGATCATCTCTCGTTGCTCAGATGTGAGATCCACAGGGGCGATGGATGTCTGCACAGACTATCTCCAAGCCGCATTAACGGCGGTTTAAACAAGCCGTCGTCCCATCACTGGGTCAAGGTGATCCAGAGCACACCCAAGGCGGCCGCCGAGCCAGGGCAAACTCCCTGCCGTCTTGGCTCGCGCAGGTGTGGCAAACCACCCTGGTGTGCGGACATCAAAACCCTAAGTTGAGCCAGTCCGTCGATGCATCAGCCGATGAGCTGCGCCTTTCCCGTCCTCCATCCCAACCCTGGATGGACCCCCGTCATTGCCAACGGCACCACGAATGCCAACGGCACCACGAATGCCAACAGCACCCCCAGTGCCAACAGCCTCACGGGTGCGAAAAACACCACGACCATTAACACCACTGCATTCAAAAGCGATCCCTCCAACAGCAATGTTGCGATCACCGACACCGTCGGAAAGCATTGCATTCTTGAGCTTTACGATTGCGATTGCGCCAAGCTCGATGATGAAAGCCTGCTTCGCAGCGCCATCAGCAATGCCGCCCTGCGGGCGGGCGCCACGCTGCTCCAACTGATCAGCCATCGCTTCGAGCCCCATGGGGTCACCGGCCTGGCCCTGCTGGCCGAATCCCACATCTCGATCCACACCTGGCCGGAATCCGGCTACGCCGCCGTCGACGTCTTCACCTGCGGCGATCACACCATGCCGGAGCGGGCTTGCCGGGTGTTGGCTGAAGAATTGGGGTCAGGCCGCCACAAACTCAGCAGCTTTCGCCGCGAGACGCCGGGCCAGATCGCCATCGCCGCCAGGGAGCCCGCTGCGGCCGAACCGAGCTGGCCTGGCTGAGCGGCTTGGCTGTAGCGGGGGCTGAAAGCAGGGACAGGCGACGAGCC
>DAIQNM010000076.1:5588-10995 GCA_036788375.1 Cyanobium sp. CTOTU6536
CCTGTCCTTAAACCCCAGCCCCCCAAAGCGGCCTAACTTCCAACCAGGTCTCCCCTGCCGCCATGGTCCTCCGGTTCGCTGCTTTGTTCACCGGCAGCCTGGCTTTCCCTCGCCGCCGGGCCCTGGCCGGCGGTATGGCCGCACTGCTCGGGCTGGGCCTGAGCGGCTGTGGAGGCACCACCACCCTGAATGGGGCGGGGGCCTCGTTCCCTGCTCCCCTCTATCAACGCTGGTTCCAGGACCTGGCGGGCCAAGGCGTACGGGTCAATTACCAGTCGGTGGGCTCCGGTGCCGGTGTGCGCCAGTTCATCTCAGGCACGGTCGATTTCGGCGCCAGCGATGTGCCGATGAAGGCCGATGAGATCGCCAAGGTGCCCCAGGGCGTGGTGCAGATCCCGATGACGGCCGGTGCCATCGCGGTGGCCTACAACCACAAGGGGTGTGAACTGAAGCTCAGCCAGGCCCAGCTGGTGGACATCTTCAGCGGCAAGATCAACAACTTCAGCCAGCTCGGCTGCAGCGCCAAGCCGATCAAGGTGGTGCACCGCTCCGATGGATCCGGCACCACCGCCAACTTCACGGCCCACTTAGGGGCAATCAGCCCGGCCTGGAAGGAGCAGGTGGGCGTTGGCAAAACCGTGAAATGGCCCACCGGCATCGGCGCCAAAGGCAATGAGGGGGTCGCGGGCCAGCTCAACCAGTTGCAGGGGGCGATCGGCTACGTGGAAGCGGCCTTTGTGAAGGAGCCCCTGCAGGCGGCTGCGCTCACCAACGCCTCCGGCCAAGTGGTGAAGCCCACCGTGGCTAGTGGGAAGGAAGCCCTGGCTGCCATCGACCTGGGCCCCGAGCTCACCGGCAGCAGCCCCAATCCAGCCAAGGGATACCCGATCGTGACCTTCAGCTGGCTGCTGCTCTACAAGACGGGCAACGGGGCGAAGCTGGAGGCGATCAACAAGATGCTCGCCTACACCCTTTCCGACCAGGCCCAGGCGATGGCCCCGGAACTGGGCTTCATCAGCCTGCCCGCCGATGTGCTGGCCAAGAATCGGGCAGCCCTTGGGGCGATGAAGCCCTAAGCAACGGGCTCAGGGCAATCCTTCCGGCACGATGTCGACCACCAGGGCCCGGGCTGTGGTGTTGCCTTCATTGCGCCACCAATGGGTGACCCCCGTGGCTTCAAAGGCCGCCTCGCCGGGGCCCATCACCCGAGGGGCAAAACCTGGCCCCCGGCGTTCGGTCATCTGGCCCGAGAGGATGTAGGCCACGCCGGGGCGCTGGTCGTGGCGATGCAGGGCGATACTGCCGCCCGGGGCGATGGTGAGCTCCCGCAGCCGCAGTTCCCGGCCCCGCAGGGACGGAAAATCGTGGTCGAGGGGAAGGGCGCCAAGCCGCTTCAGCGCCAGAACCCCCTGGGTGACCGTGGCGGCCGGCGCCGGCGCTCCGGCCGACCGCCCTGGTGCGCCGGCTGGGGTTGCCTGGACCTCATGGGGGGGCACCACGGTGGGCTGCTGGCACCACCCGGGGGCAGGGATCGCCAGGAGCACGGAGGCAAGACCAAGGAGACGGGCGCTGGGGGGCATCGAACCGGAGCTTCTGGGGCGCAGCGGGCCAAACCTAGTTCTGCCATTCCGATCGATGGCCAGCAGGGGGCCGACGCCCCAGCATGGCCGCAGCAAGGCTGAATTCCGATGGTCACCCTCCCGCGGTCCTGAACGGCTGATCCGCAGCGGCCAGTGGTTGATCGCGCTGCTCTTTGCCTACGTCCTGATCCAGGTGGGAGCCAGCCTGATCGCCGACCTGCCGTTGCTACCGAAGTACGGGTGGGATTCCGCGCCCTAGAAGCTCTTCATCGTGACAGGAACGGGCTTGTCCTGCGCCTGCACGGAGGCTATGCCGCTGAATGTCAGCGCCGCGATCGCCAGGACTGGAATGATTGCGATGAGCTTCATGCTCATGTCTCACTGCTGCATGGGACTGGACGAACGATCGGCCTGCCTCTGCCTTGGGAAGTCTGGCTGGTGTTGAAGCGACAGGGCTAGAGGCTCGACTTCACGGTCGGCGAATGCCGGCAGGGCTTCATGGCTCATCCCTGGAGCTCGAAGGCTCGCGTCTGAGCCTGGAGCATCGCCGGAGAGTGCCGCCCATCCCTGCCTCCGGTGACGTGACCCCCGGTGCGCGAGTCCACACAATGGTCGCGACTTTAGGTTTTCCGGCCTGCTGTCCCTTCTACTAGGAAAGGGTGGCCTGTGGCAGGGGGGATTCTTGTTGAGATTTTTGGTGCCGCGGGAGCTTTCCCCCGGTGAAAGGCGAGTGGCCGCGACCCCAGAGACTGTGCGGCGGCTTCTGGGAAAGGGGGTGAGCGTGAGGGTCCAGCAGGGGGCCGGCGTTGAGGCAGGTTTCCTCGATGACGACTACCTGGGCGCCGGGGCCGAACTGGCGCCGGAGGAGGGCCTGGCCTGGGAGGAGGCGGATGGGGTGCTTTGCGTGCAAGCGCCACCGGCCTCCCACCTGCAGCGCCTGCGGCCGGGCGCCCTGCTGGTGGGATTGCTCTCGCCCTACGGCGCCACCCACCTGGCCGAGACCCTCAACGAACGGGAGGCATCGGCCATTGCCCTTGAACTGTTGCCGCGGATCAGCCGCGCCCAGAGCATGGACGTGCTTTCCTCCCAGGCCAACATCGCCGGCTACAAGGCGGTGCTGCTGGCCGCCGCCGCCCTCGATCGGTACGTGCCGATGCTGATGACGGCCGCCGGCACCATCCAGCCCTCGCGTGTGCTGGTGCTCGGTGCCGGTGTGGCCGGCCTGCAGGCCCTCGCCACCGCCAAGCGGCTCGGCGGCGTGGTGTACGTCTCGGATGTGCGCCCTATCGCCAAAGAACAGGTGGAATCCCTAGGCGGCCGCTTCATCGATCCGCCCGAACTGGAGGACAAGCCCGCCGAGGAGGGGGGCTATGCCAAGGCCGCCAGTGAGGCCTTTCTGGCGGCCCAACGGCAGCAGCTGGCCGATCAACTCGCCCTCGCCGACATCGTGATCTGCACCGCCCAGGTGCCGGGTCGCACGGCACCGCGGCTGATCAGCGAGGAGATGCTTGATGGCATGCGGCCCGGCGCCGTTGTGGTCGATCTGGCGGTGGCCCAGGGCGGCAACTGCTTCGGCACCGTGGCCGGCCAGACGGTCGAGCACCGCGGGGTGCAGCTGATCGGCGCCGATGCCCTGCCCTCCAGCGTCCCCAACCACGCCAGCGCCCTCTATGCCCGCAACGTGGCGGCCCTGATCGAGCACCTGCTGGTTGAGGAGGAACTCAGGCTCGATCCCGAGGACCCGATCCTGGCGGGCTGCCTGCTCACCCACGGCGGCATCTGCCGGCGTGGCGATGTCGTTGATCCCAGTAGTTCCCGCAACGGAGGTTCTTGATGAGTTCCCTTTCCCAGGCCCTTTGGGTGTTGCTGCTCGGCAGCCTGTTGGGTCTTGAATTGATCGGCAAGGTGCCCCCCACCCTGCATACGCCGCTGATGTCCGGCGCCAACGCGATCAGCGGCATCACCGTGCTCGCCTCCCTCACCCTCATCCAGAAGGCCGGAGACAACCAGGCCCTGCTCTTGATCGGGGCCCTTTCCCTGGGCTTTGCCCTCTACAACGTGGTCGGTGGCTTCCTGGTCACCGATCGCATGCTCGCTATGTTCCGCCGCAAGGGAGACAACTGATGTCCAATGCTTTCGTGACCGATGGCATCGACCTGGTGGCGGTGCTGCTGCTCGGCCTCGGCATCAAAGGCCTCTCCAAGGTGCGCTCCGCCCGCGGCGCCAACCAGCTGGCTGCCGTGGCCATGGGCATGGCCGTGCTGGGCCTGTTGATCGAAATCCGTCCGGGCCCAATGGCCTGGTTGTGGATCGCCGCCGGCACCGCCGCCGGTGGTCTGGCCGGGGTCGTCACCGCCCTGCGGGTGCCGATGACGGCCATGCCCGAAGTCGTGGCCCTGTTCAACGGTTGCGGTGGTTTGGCCTCCTTGCTGGTGGCCGTTGGTGTGGCCCTGTTTGATTCCGAAGGGGCCGGCATGGTGGCGTTGGTGTCGATCGCTATCTCCGTCTTTGTGGGAGCCATCACCTTCAGCGGCTCGATCGTGGCGATGGCCAAGCTGCAGGGCTGGCTCAGCACCCCCGCCTGGACCCAGAGTTCGCTGCGCCACGCGGTCAACATTTCCCTGGCGGTGGCTGCCCTGGTTGGGGCGGTCCTGTTGCCCGGGGATCCAGCCGGCCTGCCGCTCTGGTTGCTGGTGATCAGCTCCAGCCTGCTGGGGGTGGGTGTCACCCTGCCGATCGGTGGGGCTGACATGCCGGTGGTGATCTCCCTGCTCAATTCCTATTCCGGGGTGGCCGCCGCTGCCGCCGGTTTTGTGGTGGGCAGCCAACTGCTGATCGTGGCCGGAGCCATGGTGGGTGCGGCCGGCCTGATCCTCACCCAGGTGATGTGCACGGCGATGAACCGCTCGCTGCTTTCGGTGCTGTTCGGGGGGGCCCTCGGTGCCACTGGCGCGGCCGTGGGCGGCGGCGGCAGCGAGGCGGGCTATAGCCGCATCACCAGCTGCAGCCCTGAAGAATGCGCCATGGCCCTGGAGCAGGCCGAGCGGGTGGTGTTTGTGCCCGGTTATGGCCTGGCAGTGGCCCAGGCCCAGCACGCCCTGAGGGAGCTCGCCAAGCTGCTCGAAAACCACGGTGTGGAGGTGAGCTATGCCATCCATCCGGTGGCGGGTCGCATGCCCGGCCACATGAACGTGCTGCTGGCCGAGGCCGATGTGCCCTACGAGCAGTTGCTCGAGATGGACATCATTAATCCTGAATTCCCTCGCACCGATGTGGTGATCGTGCTCGGCGCCAATGATGTGGTGAACCCCGATGCCAAGAGCGATCCATCCAGCCCCCTCTTCGGCATGCCCGTGCTTGAGGTGAACCAGGCCCGCCAGGTGTTCGTGGTCAAGCGCAGCCTCGGCGCCGGCTACGCCGGCATCGCCAATGCCCTCTTCGAACTTCCCCAGACCGCCATGGTCTTTGGTGATGCCAAGGCGGTGCTCAACGGCCTGCTCTCGGAGCTTCGCAGCATGGGCGTTGGCAAGGTGAAGGTGACGGCCTAAGCGGCGCTTAATGCTTGCGGTCCTGGAGGTCAGCCCAGCCCCATCACCATGCCTCTATGGAGAAGCGGTTGGGCAGCATGGAGCCCAGCCAGTCAATCCGGGTCGTGTGCAGGTTGTAGTAGGCCGCTTCGACCTGGAGCCGACCCTCCCGCAGCCGATCGGTGAGCAAAACGCTGGAATCACCAGATTGCGGGCCGCGTTGAGGCCATGGAGGCGGCAGGAGGGATCAACAACGTCATGACCGGCAATCAGTCGTGGCAGAAGGATGGTCTGGGCAGC
>DAIQNM010000077.1:0-4042 GCA_036788375.1 Cyanobium sp. CTOTU6536
ACCTCCAGGTCCTTGTCGGGGATGTCGAGCTTCACCTCCTCTTCGAGCTTCGGCATCACCTCGACGCCGGCGAAGCTGGTCTGGCGTTTGTCGTTGGCGTTGAAGGGGGAGATGCGCACCAGGCGGTGGGTGCCCTTCTCATGGCGCAGATAGCCGTAGGCGTAGCGCCCATCGATCTCGATCGTGCAGCTTTTGATCCCCGCCTCTTCCCCTTCGCTGAGCTCGTCGACGCTCACCTTCATGCCGTGGTCCTCGGCCCAGCGGGTGTACATCCGCATCAGCATCTGGGCCCAGTCCTGGGCGTCGGTGCCGCCGGCGCCGGCGTTGATCGAGATCACCGCCCCTTCCTTGTCGTAGGTGCCGCTGAGCAGACGCTCCAGTTCCCAGCGGTCGAGGTCACCCTTCAGGGTTTGCAGGGAGGTGTTGGATTCCTCCAGCAGGTCGGCGTCTGGTTCGAGGTCGTAGAGCTCCAGGGTGGCGCGGCCGTCGTCGATGGCGCCCTGCCAGCGGCCCAGCTGCTCGAGCTGGGCCTTCACTTCATCAAGTTGACGCATGCGGACCTGGGCCTGTTTCTGGTCGTCCCAGAAATCAGGTTGGGAGGCGAGCTGTTCGAGGTCTTGCTGGCGGGCTTTGAGGGCCGGTACGTCAAAGACAGTCCTGGGCATGGCCCAGGCGGTCGGTGAGTTCGGAGAGGTCGCGCTTGAAGTCGGTGAGGTCGAGCACCGGAACCAGCTGTCGTTGGCACGACCGTACCAGCGGATCCCCTGGCGCTGCAGCGGCCGTCCATGACCCCTGCCCCGGCTTAAGATTCGCCAAGGCTGGGCTTTCAGCCAAGGGGGTTCCCAGTGCCCCAAACCTCGTCCCAGAGCAGCTTCAAAGCCAGCGAAATGGCCAGTTAAAAGGCCAGCTAAAAAGCCAGCTTCCTCAGCGCCAGTACCGAGCGGCATTCCCTACCCCAACTCCCGATGACCGAGCAAGCCAACGACAAGCAAAAGCTGCCCGCTGAGGTCGTGGAGGGAACGGAGAAGGTGGGACCCGCCAAGGTCGAGATTTACACCTGGCGGTTCTGCCCCTATTGCATCCGGGCCAAAGGGTTCCTCGACCGCAAGCAGGTGACCTACAGCGAATATCTGATTGATGGGGATGAAACTGCCCGCCAGGCGATGATGCGCCGCGCTTCCGGACGCAAGACCCTGCCCCAGATCTTCATCAACAACCGTGGCATCGGCGGTTGCGACGACCTCTTCGAGTTGGATCGCGCCGGCATGCTCGACGGCATGCTCGGCCTCGCTGCATGAGCGTGGCCCCCGGTCCCGCCCAGTTGTTCGTGATCGATCCGATCACGCGGCTCAACCCCACCAAGGACTCCACGGTGGCCCTGATGCAGGCGGCCCAGCGGGCCGGCATTTGCCCCTGGGTCTGCACCCCCGCCGATCTATCGGCGGCCGCCGGTCCCGAGTCCAGCGAGGGGGCTCTAACCGCCATCGCCGGCCATCGGGCTTGGGCCCGGGCCCAGCCCCTCACCCTGGCGGCCATCCACTTCGGCCCAGCTGGCTGGGAGGTGCCCCAGCCCTGGTACGGGCTTGGTGAGCCCCAACGCCTTCCCCTCGACCATTTCCAGGCCGTGTGGATGCGCAAGGACCCGCCGGTGGATGAGGCCTATCTCTATGCCACCCACCTGCTCGACCTGGCCGAGCGCCGCGGCGTTCGGGTGCTCAACCGCCCGGCATCGCTGCGGGCCTGGAACGAGAAGCTCGGTTCCCTGCGCTTCAGCCACCGCATGGCCCCCACCCTGGTGAGCAGCCGGGTGGAGGCCCTTCAGGCCTTCACCATTGAGCAGGGGGAGGTGGTGCTCAAGCCCCTCGGTGGCCGGGCCGGCCAGGGGGTGGTGTTTGCCGCGGCGGGGACGCCCGGGTTGCGGGCGCTGCTGGAGCTGGTGACCCAGATGGAGGCCCTGCCGGTGATGGTGCAGGCCTTCCTGCCGGGGGTGAGCGCCGGCGACAAGCGGATTCTGCTGGTGGATGGGGAGCCCCTCGGGGCCGTGAATCGGGTGCCCACCGGTGGGGAGTTCCGCAGCAATCTGTCCGTGGGGGGGGCGCCGGAAGCGGCCGGTCTCACCCCCGCTGAGCTTGAAATCTGCGCCGAACTGGCACCGGTGCTGCGGGCCGAAGGCCTCTTCTTTGTCGGCATTGATGTGATCGATGGCCGCCTCAGCGAGATCAACGTGACCAGCCCCACCGGGGTGCGGGAGGTGGAGCGGCTGGGCGGCATCCCCCTGGCCGACCTCACGATCGAGCGGTTGCTGGCGCTTTAGCCGATGGCCCTTGGGCTGCCAGCCGTGACCGGCAGATTGAGCTGATGCTGCAGCACGCCCAGCTTGAGGGCCACCTCCTGCAGCTCCTTCTCGGCCCGAGAGCCCCGCACCAGTCCGGCTCCCGCGGTGAGCTCGAGGCGTTGGCCCCGCAGGGTGCCGCTGCGGATGGCCACCCGTAGGTCGGTGTCGCCCTCGCTGTCGATCCAGCCGATCGGGGCGGCGTAATGGCCCCGCTCGAAGGGCTCGAGGCTGCGCAGCCAGGCCATCGCCTCCCGACGGGGGAGGCCCGCCACCGCTGGCGTGGGATGGAGGGCTTCCGCCAGCCCAAGCGGCTGGTGCGAAAAGCTGGTGGAGCGCTCCAGCCGCGCCGTGATCGGCGTGTGCAGGTGCACCAGGGCGCCATGGCGGGCCAGGCGCGGGTGGCGTGGCCGCTGGGGGGCGAGGCCCGCCCGTTGCAACACCGAGGTGATCGTTTCCACCACCAGTTCGTGCTCGTGGCGGTCCTTGCTGGAGCGGAGCAGGTCGGTGGCCGTCTCCCCCAGGGGAGCCGTGCCGGCCAGGGCATCACTCCGCAGCAGCCCCTGGCGCAGGGTCAGCAGTCGTTCCGGCGAGGCCCCCAGCAGGGCCTCGCCACCCTGCTGCTGCCAGAGGAAGCGGCAACTGCCCGGCTGGCTGCCGCGCAGGTTGGCCAGCAGGGCCAGGGGGTCAAGGGGGCCATCGAGCTCCAGCTGCTGGCGCACCGCCAGCACCAGCTTGGTGAGGTCGCCACCCTCCACCAGCTCGATGGCCCGCTCCACCGCGGTGCGGTATCCGCCATGCCAGCTCGAGCCATGGCGGATCCCCACCGAGGGCGAACCCTGGCCCAATGGCCGGCTGCTGGCCTGTCGTTCCAGCTGGCGGGCCTTCTCCCAAAGCTCCTCGGCCACGCTGCGGGCCGTCACCCCACCGCCGACGGTGCGCTGCAGCCGCAACCAGGCCTGGCGGCCCTGGCGAGCCAGCTGCCAGCGGGGCAGCACCGCCTGCACCCCGGCCGGACCTACCCCCTGCTGGAGGGGGCTGTCGAAGAAGGCGAAGGCCAGCAACACCCGCGGACGGGCGAGCGGGGGTGGCAGGCCGGGGGCGGTGGCCAGGCGGCCCAGGCTGGCGCTGCTGAACCGTTGGGCCAGTTCGAAGCGCCGCGGTCCGCTGAGCTCCAGGGCGTTGCAGCGGCCGCTGGCGGCCAGGCACAGGCCCGGGGCGCCGTCCCAGAGGAAGCGGAAGCCATCGGGGGTGTCCAGCGAGCCGATCAGGCTGAGGGGGTCAAGACCCGGGCCCACCGTGAGCGGAACGGCCAGGCTGAGCACGTTGTCGTCATCCCAGTCACCATCCCAATCGCCATCGGACCGGCCACCGTGGCCAGCCCCAAACCGCTGGGTGGCGGCGGTGGCCTCCGCGAGCAGGGCTGTGAAGGACGGGGGGGCCTGCACCAGGTAGGGCCTCGGGCCGGCTCGGAAGGCTGCTCAAATGTATGGGTCTTTGCCGGCCAGCCGCCCCCGGTCCCCATGTCCGAGCCCCAGGTCGTCGCAAGCCGTTACGCCTCGCCGGTCGCCGCTGCGCCGCCGGAGCTGCGCCGCCAGCTCTGGAAGGCGGCGATCAAGTGGCCCATGTACGCGGTGGCGGTGATGCCGGTGCTGCTGGCGGCGGGGTGGCGCTGGGGTCGGGGGTTGCCGGTGCGGGTCGACCAGCTGG
>DAIQNM010000077.1:4052-6235 GCA_036788375.1 Cyanobium sp. CTOTU6536
CAGCCGCCCCCGGTCCCCATGTCCGAGCCCCAGGTCGTCGCAAGCCGTTACGCCCCAGCCTCCCCCGGCTCGCCGCAGGCCCAGCAGCGGCGGCGGCTCTGGAAGGCGGCGATCAAGTGGCCCATGTATGCGGTGGCGGTGATGCCGGTGCTGCTGGCGGCCGGCTGGCGCTGGGGGCGGGGCCTGCCGGTGCGGGTCGACCAGCTGCTGCTGTTTCTGTTGGCGGCCGTGCTGCTGCTGGCCTGGGAGAACCTGGCCAACGATGTGTTCGATGCCGACACCGGCGTCGATGCCACCGGCAAGCCCCATTCGATGGTGAATCTCACCGGGCGCCGTGACCGGGTGGCGGCCCTGGCCAACGGGGCCCTGCTGGCGGGCCTGGCCCTGATGGCCCTGGTGGCGCTGCGCAGCAGCCCGGCGGTGCTGGCCCTGGTGCTGGCCTGCTGTGGCTTGGGCTACGTGTACCAAGGCCCTCCCTTCCGGCTGGGCTACCGGGGCCTGGGGGAACCCCTCTGCTGGCTGGCCTTCGGGCCCTGCGCCACGGCGGCGGCCCTGCTGGCCCTGGCCCCGGCGGCTGGCGCCACCGCCACTGCCACTGCCACCGCCAGCGGCGTGCCCTGGCAGCAGGCGCTTGCCCTGGGCAGTGGGCCTGCCTTGGCCACCACCCTGGTGCTCTTCTGCTCCCACTTCCACCAGGTGGACGAAGATGCCGCCCACGGCAAGCGCTCCCCGGTTGTGCGCCTCGGCACCAGCTCGGCTGCCGGCCTGGTGCCCTGGTTCATCGCCGCCAGCTTTGCGCTGCAGTGGGCCCCGGTGCTGCTCGGCCTCTGGCCGCCGACGGCCCTGCTGGGGGTGATCGGCCTACCGCCGGCCCGGGCGCTGATCCAATTGCTGCGCGACCACCACGACCAGCCCGAGCGGATCGGGGGGAGCAAGTTTCTGGCCCTGCGCTTCCAGGCCTTCAGCGGTCTGGGTCTAGCGGCCGGGTTGGCCCTGGCGCCGCTGCTGGGGTTCGCCGGGGTCCGGTGAGCCCACCTGTGACCCCATCGCTGGCCCTGGATTGGAGACCCTTCCGTTTCGCGTTGCCGCGGGCGTTGGTCACCGCCCAGGGGGCGTTGCAGCAGCGTGCCGGCTGGTTGCTGCGGCTGCAGGACAGCGATGGCCGACTGGGCTGGGGGGAGGTGGCGCCGCTGGACCTGGCCGTGGGCCGGCGGGGAGGGGCACCCGCGGCCTGCGCCGACACGCTTGAGGCCTGCCGGGCAACGATCGCGGCGCTTGGCCCCTGCCTGAGCCGGCAGCAGCTGGAGGAGGCGCTGCCAGCGTTGCCCGGGTCCCTCGCTTTTGCCATCGGTGCTGCCCTGGCGGAGCTGGAGGGTTTGGCTGTTGAGGCCGCGGAAGGCGGTTTGGCCGAGCTTGAAGATTTGGCTGGCGAGGCGCCAGGAGGCGCCATGGCGCCTGGCTCGCTGGCGGAAGGCTGGCTGACGGCCCCGCCATCAGCCTGGCTGCTTCCGGCGGGTTCCTCGGTGCTGCCAGCCCTGGAGGAGGCCCTATCGAGCAACGCCCAGACGCTGAAGTGGAAGGTCGCCGCCGGTGATGACGCCCTGGAACGCCAGCTGCTTGAGGCAGTGTTGGAGCGCCTGCCTGAGGGTGCCCGGCTCAGGCTCGATGCCAACGGGGGCTGGGATCGGGCCACCGCCGCCGCCTGGGCCGACCGGCTGGAGGGGGAGCCGCGGCTGGAATGGCTGGAGCAGCCCCTGGCTGACGACGACCTCGAAGGGCTGGAGGCGCTGGGGGATCGGCTGCCAGTGGCCCTGGATGAATCCCTACGGCGCCACCCCTGGCTGCGGCAGCGCTGGAGCGGCTGGCAGGTGCGGCGGCCGGCGCTGGAGGGCGATCCCCGGCCGCTGCTAGCGGCCCTGGTCGCCGGCAGAGCCGGCTGGATGGTGAGCACCGCCTTCGAAACCGGTGTCGGGCGGCGGCTGGTGGAGCACGCCGCCGCCCTGCAGTGGCGCGGTCCGACCCCCACCGCCCCCGGCCTGGCACCCCAGTGGCGTCCCACCGGACCCCTGTTCGAGGCCGATCCCGCCATTGCCTGGGCGTCTCTGGAGGCGGAGGGGCCGTGAATCAGGCCGATGATCGTTGGCCCAAGGGGCCGGTGCGCTCCCTGGGGCTCCCTGCTGAGG
>DAIQNM010000077.1:6245-10968 GCA_036788375.1 Cyanobium sp. CTOTU6536
TGCGGCGGCGCTGCTGGAGCAGGCCCTGGACGATGGCGCCGTGATCGCCCTGCCGGCGCCCGGCGAGGAGGCGGCCCTGGCGGCGGCCCTCTCCCCGCAGGCGCCGCCGGGCCCGGCTGTGGTGCTGGGCAGCGGCGGCAGTGCCGGAGGCCGCCGCTGGGTGCAGCTGGGTGTTGCCGGGCTGGAGGCCGCCGCCGATGGGCTGGGGCAGTGGCTGCTGGAGCAGGGCCTCGATCCGGCGACCTGCCTGTGGCTCGATCCCTTGCCCCTTCACCACGTGAGCGGCCTGATGCCCTGGCTGCGGGCGAGCCGGCTGGGGGGGCGGCTGCACTGGCTGGCCCCAGCCTTGCTGCGGGATCCCGCTGCCCTCGCCGCAGCCTGCCCCCTGCCGGCCGATCAGCCGGCGCTGCTGTCGCTGGTGCCCACCCAGCTGCGGCGGCTGTTGGAGCACCGCGCCGGAGAGGACTGGCTGAGGGGCTGCCGGGTCATCTGGGTGGGCGGCGCCGCCTTGCCGGAGGATCTGGCCGAATGCTGCCGGCGGCTGGAGCTGCCCCTCTCCCCCTGCTACGGCAGCAGCGAGACCGGCGCCATGGTCACGGCGCTGGCACCGCAGCGCTTTCTGGCGGGGGAGAGCGGCTGCGGCGCGGCCCTGCCCCACGCCCAGCTGCGGATCGATCCGGCCACCGGTGCGGTGCAGGTGCGGGCCGCCAGCCTGGCCCTGGGGGAGCATGCCGCTGGTCGCTTCCAGCCGCTGCCGCTGGACGAGGGCTGGTGGAGCAGCGGCGACTTTGGCCGCTGGGGAGAGGCCGGGGGCCTGGAGTTGCTGGGCCGCTGCGATGGCGCCATCAACAGCGGCGGCGAGACCGTGTTTCCCGAGCAGGTGGAGCTTCGGCTCATGGCGGCGGCCCGGGAGGCGGGACTGCCGCTGCGCCACCTGTTTCTGCTGGCGGAGCCCGATCCGCTCTGGGGGGAGCGCTTGGTGGCGCTGGTGCGGGCTGAGCGTTCAGCCCCGTCTGGTGTTGCCGCCTTCGATGGCGATCCACTTGGCGCACCCGAAGCCGCCTTAATCCCCCCCCTAGTAACCCTCGCCGCCGCCCTTCCCCCCAGCCAGCGGCCGCGGCGCTGGCTGGCCTGCCCCGAGCTGGCTCCTTCGCCCCTGGGCAAATGGCAACGCGGGCTCTGGCGCGACTGGCTGCAGCAGAGGCCGGAGGGGAGCTGAGGCTTACCTTGCGGGTGCGGTCCTGGGTCGGCCTGGGGAGTCAGTTGGTGGTGCCCACCCCAGATGTTTCAAACCCCTCCATCCAGCCCTGACTGGCCAGCAACGCATCGCTGAATTCCCGCAGGGCGCCATCGCCGCCGCGGCGGCGCAGGATCCAGTCGGCCTGGCGGCGCAGGCCCGGGGCCGCATCGGCCGGGGTGATCAAGAGCCCGGTCGCCGCACGGACGGGGAGGTCGTTGAGGTCGTCGCCGAGGAAGGCGGTCTGCTCGCGGCCCATGGCCAGCTCCTGGCGCAGCTCCTCAAGGCCCGCGCGTTTGTTGCTCACCCCCACTCGGCAATGAAGGATGTCGAGATGACGGGCCCGCTGCTCGCTGGCGCCGCCCCGGCCACCGCTGAGCAGAGCCAGCGTGATGCCGGCCTGCTGCAACATGCGCACGGCCAGCCCATCGCGCACATCGAACCGCTTCACCACCTTCCCTGCTTCGTCGTAAGACAACCCTCCGTCGGTAAGCACGCCATCCACATCGCAGACCACCAGGCGGATCCTGCGCAGTCGGGGGCTGAGCAGGCGACGACGCAGGACCGAGGGGAAGGCCGGGAAGATCACAGGGTGCTCACGGCGCCGCCGCCAGCGATCGCCTCCCGCAGGCTGAGCAGTTGCCGCAACAGCGGCTCCAGCCGATGCAGGGGCACCATGTTGGGTCCATCGCTGAGGGCCTGGTCGGGGTCGGGGTGCACCTCGAGGAAGAGCCCGTCGGCCCCCACCGCCACGGCCGCCCGAGCCAGGGGGGCCACAAACTCCCGCTGGCCGCCGGAGCTGCTGCCCAGCCCGCCGGGTTGCTGCACCGCATGGGTGGCATCGAAGATCACGGGGCAGCCGAGCGCTTGGAGCTGGGGCAGGCTGCGGTAATCCACCACCAGGGTGTTGTAGCCGAAGCAGGAGCCCCGCTCGGTGAGCCAGAGCCTGCCGCTGCTGGGCTCCAGGCCGAATTCCGCCAGCTTCGCCACCACCTGGGCCATGTCCCAGGGCGCCAGGAACTGCCCCTTTTTCACATTCACGCACTTGGAGCTGCCCGCCACAGCCTCTGCAGCGGCCTGGAGCAGATCGGTCTGACGGCAGAGATAGGCGGGAATCTGGAGCACATCCACCACCTGGGCCGCCGTTGCCGCCTGGTGGCTTTCGTGGATGTCGGTGAGCACCGGCAGGGCGAAGCGCTCGCGCACCTCCTGAAGAATTGCCAGGCCCTCCTCGGCCCCGGGCCCCCGGAAGGCCTGGCCGGAGCTGCGGTTGGCCTTGTCGAAGCTGGCCTTAAACACGTAGTCGATGCCGAGCCGCTGGCAGAGATCGCCAACCTGATCGGCGATCTGCAGCACGAGATCGCGGCTCTCGATCACGCAGGGGCCGGCGATCAAGCGCAGGGGATGGCTCATGGATTGCCCAGTCCGGCTTGGACCAGATCATGGAGGCGCAGCAGGCCCAGCAGACGACCGTGATCGGCTGGATCGATAACGGGCAGCACCGAGATCGTTCGTTTGCCGTTGCGCTCCATCAGATCGAGGGCGGTGGCGGCCATCGTTTCCGGTGTCACCGTGATCGGATCCAGGGTTGCCATCGAGGCGGCGGTGAGCTGGGTCCAGTCGCCGGATCCATGGCGCTGCAGACAGCGGCGCAGATCCCCGTCGGTGATCAGGCCCGCCAGGCGGTTGGGGTCGTGGGCGGTATGCATCCAGGCGGCGCCGAGGCTGCCCAGGCTGCGGCTGCCGGAGGTGAGATTGGCGATCACCGCCGGCAAGGGCGCATCCGGTGCCAGGGGGGCCAGATCGGCCGCCGGCACCATCAGATCGGCCACGGTGAGGGTGAGCCGGCGCCCCAGGGCGCCGGCCGGGTGGTTGATGGCGAAGTCCTGGGGGGAGATGCCGGCCCGCTCCATCCAGACCGCCGCCAGGGCATCGCCGATCGCCATGGCCACGGCGGTGCTGGCAGTGGGGGCGAGGTTGAGGGGGCAGATCTCCCGATCCACCGAGGCATCCAGCACCACATCGCAGTGGAGGGCCAGGCGGGAGTTGAGGCGGCCCACCAGGGCGATGCGGGCGGTGCCGCGGCGGCGGAGGTGGGGAAGGATCGCAAGGAGTTCTTCGGTTTCGCCGCTGTTGGAGAGCAGCAGCACCACATCGTCGGCGGCCACGATGCCCATGTCGCCGTGCAGGGCGTCGCCGGGATGGAGAAAGACGGCCGTGAGGCTGAGGGAGGAGAAGGTGGCGGCGATCTTGCGAGCCACGATGCCGCTTTTGCCCACCCCACTCACCACCAGCTTCCCCCGACGGGCTGCGCAGCTGGTGAGCAGGGCCAGCGCTGCCTCCACCTGGCCGGGATCGAGCCGCTCGGAGGCCGCCGCAATGGCACTGGCCTCCTGCTGCAGACAGCGGCTCAGGGCGGTGCCGGTGGCCTGATGCATGGAGGGCTTGGGTGGCTCAGCCTGCGGGCATCATGGCCGCTATGGCCCGCGCCTGCTCCAGCTGCTCGGGGGTATCCACCGAAAACTGGTCGCCTTCCACTTCCAGGGTGTCGATGCGGATGCCGGCCTCGATCAGCCGCAGCTGTTCGAGCTTCTCCAACTGCTCCAGGGGCGAGATGGGCAGCTGGGGCCAGCGCAGCAACACATCAGCGCGGTAGGCGTAGATGCCCACATGCCCCCAGAAGCTGGTGTGGTCACACCATTCGGCCGGGTCCACATCGCGCACGTGGGGCAGGGCCGAGCGGGAAAAATAAAGGCCACGGCCATCGGCCGCCAGCAGCACCTTCACCACATTGGGATTGTGCAGCTTCTCAGCACTGAGCCGATAGATGGGCGTCAGCACCTCGGGGGTCGGCTGGCGAGCGATGCAGGAGGCGGCGATGGCATCGATCAAGGCAGGATCGAGGAAGGGTTGATCGCCCTGGACATTGATGATGATGGTGCGCTCCGGTGCGCTGTTCACTGCGGCTAACAGTTGATCCGCCACGGAGGCAATGCGATCGCTCCCTGATGAGCAGTCAGCGCTGGTAAGGAGTGAAGCAACCCCCAACCCGGCAGCCTGGTCGGCCAACTCCTGGCTATCGGTGCAGAGCACGGTGGCGTGCGCCGCCGAGGCCTGCAGACAACGTT
Source organism: Cyanobium sp. CTOTU6536 (assembly GCA_036788375.1). Taxonomy (GTDB): domain Bacteria; phylum Cyanobacteriota; class Cyanobacteriia; order PCC-6307; family Cyanobiaceae; genus Cyanobium. The sequence continues at coordinate 10,611 of DAIQNM010000077.1, forward strand.
CCAGCACATGGCCGAGCATCGGTTTGCCATCGATTTCAGCGGCTAACTTGCGCGGCAGGCGACTGGAGTCCAACCGGGCTGGGATGGCGAGAATCACTGTGAAGTCTTGATTCATTGGATTGTTTGAATCAGGGTGGGGGAGCAGGGACAATCAAGGTCTTCTGGTTGACAATACAATTGTGATGGGTGGTATGTCTGAAGGCCTCCCTGGTTTTGTCCTGCAGCGGTCTGCGTGTAACTCACTCGTTGCAGTGGACCTGCCTGAAACAGGACAGCGAACTTGGTGGGTGATGGGCCGGTTAATTAGGGCCTGCTGAGGAACCGACATCCATTGCAAGGCAGTTGATTCCCTCGTCAA
>DAIQNM010000078.1:0-10910 GCA_036788375.1 Cyanobium sp. CTOTU6536
TCCTGCGGGATGTTGATCTCAGCAGGGAGGAACTTGAGGAGTTGCTGTCTTAGGCGGAAATGCCGGCCAACACGACCTTCGAGATGGACAGGCCACCGACCACTCTTTGCTTCGCCACCGCCCTCACCTCGTGCCGAAGATCGAGATCCACTCCTTCCCCGTGCATACCGTGGAATCGATTGCCTTTGTGCAGAAGCATTCCTGGCATGGCGCCACCATCGGCGCCTGGAACTCCGATCCAACACGTACGCGACAGGCCTACTGAGAGGGCTCAATCCTCCGGTGATCTTCCTTATGGACCGCGGCAACCTCGCCAAGCAGGCCGAAAAGGAGTTCCAGGCGTACTGGGCTCCGGGCGTCAACCGCAAGTTCACGGAGCTCAATAACGTCCAGCACCTCAGCTCGAACACGATCACGGAGTCGAGCAAGGTGGTGATCGCCACGATCGAGCGGGTCGATTCAATGCTAAAGGGCGAACCTGAGCTCGATCCCACCCTGGAGGTGCGGCTTCTGCCGGGTGTGGGGCGCCATGATCCCCCAGGATGCCCTCAAGATGGCGGTGGCGGTCACGGGAGCCTGCTGAGACCCGTCCCACGGCAGAGCCAGGCCACGCCAGCCAGTAAGGCGAAACCACCTTACGATTAGGGCAGCTTGTCGCCACCCATGGGCCTTCTCACCGTCACGGCCAAGGGCCAGGTCACGCTGCGTCAGGAGCTGCTGCGGCATCTAGGTGTCAAGCCGGGCGAGCAGATCGAGGTGTTTGCTCTTCCCGGAGGGCGGATTGAGGTACGTGCTGCCCAACCATCGGGTTCGATCGAGGGGTTCATCGCTCTGCTAGCCGGCCGCAGCAGCAAGACCGCCAGCCTGGAGGAGATCCAACAGGCGGCCGTGGCTGGTTGGAGCGGAGAGGCTTGAACATCACCGCCGACACCAATGTGCTGGTGCGTGCCTTGGTGGCTGATGAGCCCGCCCAGGCCGCTGAAGCGAGCCGGTTCTTGCGAGAAGCCGCCTCCATCGCCGTTCCCCTGCCCGTCCTCTGCGAGCTGGTCTGGGTGTTGAAACGGGTGTACGGCTTTGGCATCGCCGACATCGCTGCCGCCATTCGCTCCCTGCTGGTTGCCGGCCATGTGCGGCTCGATCGTGCAGCGGTGGAAGCTGGCCTCGCCCTGCTGGAGGTCGGCGGTGACTTCGCCGACGGGGTGATCGCCCATCAGGGGCAATGGTTGGCTGGGGACACCTTTGTCTCCTTTGACCGCCAGGCGGTGGCTCTGTTGCGGGAGCAGGGGGTGGCCACGCAGCTCTTGCCATCAAGGCTGTAAGAGCGAGTGGGCCTGCGGCGCCGACCTGGAGTTGTTCCGCCAGACGACGGGCTGAGCAGCCCGGCCCAATGGGGGAACTCGATTCCCTTCGGTCTTCCGCCCTGGCCCCCATCACCTCCCCGGGCTTGGCTGGGTTCACCTGTTTCTTGCCCCGATGGCCCTGGTTCCCCGCTGGCGCTACATGACCGACGAGGCCAAGGCGCTCACCCGCCGCAGCGCCGTGTCTGCCGGCGTGGTGCTGGTGGCGCTGCTGCTGTTCCGGGGTCTGCTGCCCTGGATCGTGCTGGGCCTGGTCGGCTGGTGGATCTGGAAGGCGATCAGCCGCTGAGGGCTGCGGTCGTGAAAGCGGTCATAAAAAAAGCGGATCCGTCCAGGAACCGCTCGATGACCAAAACCATTCTATGAAGTTGTGTAACGGCACCGTGGCTCCGTTGGCCAGAGATTTTTTCGGCGTGGCCCTCGCCGGCATCCTGCCCCCTTCGTTCCCGCCTGGCTCCTGGTGCTGATCGCGACAGAGGGGGGCTGGGTTGGAGCTCTCGGGTCTTCAGGGCACCTGCCCATTGCGCTTGGCCTCGCTGATCGCCCGGTCGATGCCTTCGGCGGTGGCCTGCGGCAGCTGGGGGGAATACACAAACGCCTGGGATTCCGGCCGCTGCCCGTCCAACACCAGCTGCAGGCGGCTCCGCTGTCGCACAGGGGTCTGCTCCCGCACATAACGCAGCTGCTGTTCATCGGCGAGCACCGCATCCACCTGCCGGTTGAGCAGCAGGGCGGGCGCATCGCTGAGCTTCGGCAGGGTCACCACCGTCACCCTGCCCTGCAGCGGTGGTGAGCGCAGCAGCTTTTCGCTGACGCTGCCGGGGCGGGCGGCCACCCGGCGGCCCGCCAGATCGTCGAGGGAATCGGGCAGGGCATCGCTGATTGGCGCCTGGCGCAACACATCGAGGGTGAGCGTGCTGACGATCAACGAACCGAACACGATCCGCAGCAGGTAGCTCAACACCACCAGCCCCTGTCCCCGGGTGGTGGCCACGATCGTGTTCGTTCCCGGGCCCGTGGCCAGCACCTGGAACACCAGGGCGTAACGGCGCCACCAGTCGCGCCTCGGCCAGCGTCCCGCCGGCTGTGCTGCTGATCCCGTTTCCATGGCGCTTCCGGGGGGATAGCCCCCTTCGGTGCGCCACACCACCACACTCAGTGCCCCGATCCCCAGCAGGTAGCCGGCCAGCAGCCCAAGCAATCGCGCATCCAGCAGCCCCTCCAGCACCGCCCGCAGCGTGGCCAGCCGGTTGGTGCCCATCAGCAGGGCCACACCAGACTCCTGGAACGGCAAGCTGAAGCGATAGGTGCCCACCCGCTCCGGCGTGATCGTGAGGCAGCCCACCCCCAGGTCCACCTGGCCCAGGCGGCTGGCCTCCAGCAAGGCCTTGGCGCTGGGGAAGGGTTCGAAGGTGTAGGCCAGCCGCTCCCGGGCGGCCACGAACTGCCACAGATCGACGGCCGTGCCCTGCCAACGGCCCGGCCCCCGCAGCTCCGAGCAGGGTGGGGAACCATCCAACACGCCCACCCGCAGGATGGTTGCTGCACGGGCCGCCGGGGATAGAGCCAGTGTTGCCAGCCCCAGGGCCAGCAATCCAGGAACAACGGCCAGCCTTCGGGGGCCAACGGCCATCCCTACGGGACGAACGGCCTGCCGCGCCGCTCCCAGCCACTTGCGCCGGACCCTGGTAAGGGGCCGGCTCCAGCCGCCCCACGGCAGGCAGGTCATGGCGCCCGACTCCTGCAGATGGCAACGGCGGCCAGGCTACCGAGGCTCCGGCGCAGCCCACCGCTAAACGCTCCGGCCGGCCGCCCTGTTCCTCCGCCTAGCCACGCCAGATTCCCCCGGCCCCTCATCGCTGCGCTTTCCGGCAGACCGGCCCCTCGAACCTCCCGTGCCTCCCGCTCCTACGGTGCTCAGCGCCACCCCACGCCGTCCGCGGCCCATGCACCTGGCGCCCGCCATCGGTCCCGCAATCGATCCGGCCGATCGGATCATCCTGGCCCTGGATCGGCCCGATGCCGCCGCGGCGCTCGCCTTGGCCGGCGCAATCCCCGCCCTGCGCTGGGTCAAGGTGGGTCTGGAGCTGTTCAGCGCCGCCGGACCCGCCGTGGTGGCCGAGCTGCGCGATCACGGCCTGAGCGTGTTCCTCGATCTCAAGTTCCACGACATCCCCGCCACCATGGCCGGCGCCTGTCGCAGCGCCGCCCGGCTTGGCGCCGGACTGATCACGGTGCATGGCTGCGCCGGCGGCGAGGCCCTGGCCGCGGCCCAGGCTGGCGCCCTCGAGGGGGCCGCCGCCGCGGGCCTGGAGCCGCCCACCCTGCTGGCCGTCACGGTGCTCACCAGCTGGCCCGCCGATCGGTTTGCCGCCGAACTGGCCATCGCCGAACCGATCCCCACCTATGTGGAGCGCCTGGCTGCCTTGGCGGCGGCGGCCGGCATCGGCGGCTGCGTCTGCTCACCCCTGGAGGTGGCGGCCCTGCGGCAGGCCCACCCGGAGCCCTTTGCGCTGGTTACCCCCGGCATCCGGCCGACCGGCGCCGCCACCGGCGACCAGGCCCGGGTGATGACCCCGACCGAGGCGATCGCCGCCGGCGCCAGCCAGCTGGTGATCGGCCGGCCGATCAGTGCCGCCGCCGATCCGGCGGCGGCCTTTGCCGCCTGTTGCGGCGAACTGCTGCCCGGCGGGCCCAGGAAACAAGACACCAAAGGCTTCATCGTGCCGCCATCGTGACGGCGATCTTCTCCCTGGCCCGCTGCCTCGGCATCACCACCATCGCCGAAGGGTGGCAACGGAAGATCCGCGGGCCTTCCTGAACCCGCAGGGTTGCAACGCATGACTGGGCTACCCGCTAGGCAAAGCGATGCCGCCCCAGGCCATCGCCGAGTTCCTGCGCCGCCGCACCCGCCAAAACCGATCCAGGAAGGTGCTTCCGCCTGAGGCATAACGCCAGCACAATGGGGCCCATGGCGCACTCCTCCGCCCACCTCCAGCGCATCGACCAGGGCCTCTTCGATCGGGTGGCCCAGGAGGCCCGCTCCCTGCCGCGCCTGCGCCGCAACCACAACCTCCATGCGGAGAGTGACCCGGTGCAGCGGTTTCTCAACGTGATGCAGCCGGGCACCTACGTCCGGCCCCATCGCCACCTCCGCAGCAGGCCGGGGGCGGGCTTCGAATGCTTTGTGGTGCTTCAAGGCGCCATCGGCCTGCTGGTGCTCGATGGCGAAGGGCAGGTGCAACAGATCGAACGCCTGGAGGCCAGCGGACCACTGCGGGGCATCCAGCTGGGCGAGGGCAGCTTCCACACCCTGGTGGCCCTGGCCGAGGATTCGGTGATGCTGGAGATCAAGGAAGGCCCCTACGAACCGACCTCCGACAAGGATTTCCTCTCCTCCTTCCCGGCCGAGGGAACGGCCGAGGCGGCGGCGCAGGAAAGGGCCTGGCGTGGTCTCTTCCCATCGGGTTGAGCACCGCAAGCCCATCGCCGCAAGCCTTCCCCACCCCAACCATGCGCGCCATTCCGCTCCAACGCCCCGCCCTGCTGGCCCTTGGCCTGCTCAGCGCCGCCGCCCCGGCCATGGCCTCCAATGCGGCCACGTTCAACGCCATGGTCACCACCTTCCAGAACTACGGCTTCGAGGTGGTGAGCACCCACCAGCGCTGCCTCATGGAGCCCAACCTGTTTGGCCTTTACATCCGCGGCACCCGCAAGATCGTGGTGTGCCAGCGCGGCAACAAGCTCGACACCCTCATGCATGAGGGCTGGCACGCGGTGCAGGCCCGCTGCCGCAAAGGCAAACCCCTGCTCACCGAAGAATTTCTACGGGCCAACCTGAGCCGCGCCGACCTGCGCGACATCGACGCCCTTTACAGCGCCAAGAGCTGGCACCGGGAGGCCGAAGCCCGGGCCATGGCCGCCCAGCAGATTCCCCTCTACATGGCCCACCTGGAAAGTTCCTGTGGCGCCCCACCGGCGGCCGGCGGCATCGCCCAGCCTCCAGCGGGCACCCAACCGGCCACCCAGCCGGGCACCCAACCCGCCGGCCCAGCGGCCACGGGACCCCAACCCGCACTTCAACCAGCCCAGCCGGCGCCCCCAGCCACCCCCCTGACCAAGCCAGCCCCGCCCACCTCCAGCCTCTCCCTGCCCGGCTTGCTTCAGCAGATGGGGCTTCCGTCGATTCGCTGATCGGCCAGGTCGGCGCGGCGGCAGAAGCTGCAATGGCCCCAGCGGGCCATCTCGCCAGCCGGGGCCGGCCGGCCACAGGCGGGGCAATCGGCCATCCCATGCACATCAAAGCGGCTGGGGTGCTCGGCCCACACCTGGTCCTCCGCCTCAGTACCCGGTGAGGCCAGCTCCTGGGGATAGTGCTGGCGCACCCGCAGATCGCGGATGCTGAAGCCAGCACCCCGCAGGGCTCCGAGCAGCTGGTGGCGGTTGTACTGGAGAGCCTGCAACCAAGGCCCCGGCGCCGCCCCCACGGTGAGCAACCCCGCCTGGAGGGTGAGGGGACGGCAATGGGGGGCCAGCTGGGGACCGGCGAGGCGGGGCCAGGCCTGCCAGAGGGCCGCCAGGTGGTCGTTGCGTTGCCAGGCCTGTTGCAGGTCGTCGAGACAGCCCGCCAGGGACGCGGCGGGGGGCGGCGGCGGCGGTATCAGATAGGAAACGTTGCCGACGCGGCGGCTGGCGGGGTTGGCGGCGCTGCGGGAGCCGGAGCGGCGGCGGGGGCGCCCGGATCCGGAGGAAGCGCCGGAACCGCGGCGGTCGGAGGAAGGGTCAGCGGCATCCATCCGGCCAGGCTAGGGACCTGCCCCGATCGGGGTGCGGCAAACCGGCGTTGGCGCCATCACGGCCAAGCCGCAACGATGGGTCTACCCTCGGGCCCTTCGCCCCCTTTTTTTCATGGGCTTCTTCGATCGGCTCAGCCGCCTGCTGCGCGCCAACCTCAACGACCTGGTGGGCCAGGCCGAGGACCCGGCCAAGATCCTCGACCAGTCGGTCGCCGACATGCAGGCCGACCTGATCAAGCTCCGCCAGGCCGTGGCGACCGCCATCGCCAGCCAGAAGCGCCTGCAGAACCAGGCCGAACAGGCCGACACCCAGGCCAAGACTTGGTACGAGCGGGCCGAGCTGGCCCTCAAGAAAGGCGAGGAGGAGCTTGCCCGTGAATCCCTGTCCCGTCGCAAGACCTATCAGGACACCGCCACGGCGCTGACCAACCAGATCAACGCCCAGGCCTCCCAGGTCGACACCCTCAAGCGCAGCCTCACGGCCCTTGAGGGCAAGATCGCCGAGGCCAAGACCAAAAAGGACATGCTCAAGGCCCGCGCCCAGGCGGCCCAGGCCCAGGAGCAGCTCCAAAACGCCGTGGGCAATCTGAGCACCAACAGCTCGATGGCGGCCTTCGACCAGATGGAGGAAAAGGTGCTGGGCATGGAGGCCCGCAGCCAGGCCGCGGCCGAACTGGCCGGCGCCGACCTCGAAAGCCAGTTCGCCGCCCTCGAAGGCAACAACGTCGATGAGGAGCTTGAGTCCCTCAAAACCCGCCTATCCGGAGGCAAAACCCCCATCCAGCTGCCGGCTCCCGATGGCCCGCTCCCCCAACTGGAGCCGGTGCAGGTTGCCGAGGTCAACGCCGAACTGGAAGACCTCAAGCGCTCGATCGACAAGCTCTGAAGCCGGATCCGGCCCCCGCCCCCCCGGGCCGCTCCATACAATCGGCCCAACCGAACCTGGGCCGTGGCCGCCGCTTCCAACGCCGTGATCGACCTCACCGACGCCAGCTTTGGCGCTGAGGTGCTCGAGCACGGCGGCATCGTGCTGGTGGATGTCTGGGCCGCCTGGTGCGGCCCCTGTCGACTGATGGCCCCCCTGATGGGCTGGGCGGCCGAAACCTACGCAGGCCGCCTGAAGGTTGCCAAGCTCGAGGCCGATGGCAATCCCCTCAGCCGGGACAGCTATCGCATCCAGGGTCTGCCCGCCCTGATCCTCTTCCGCAACGGCCAGGAGCTCGCCCGCCACGAAGGCGCCATGGCCCAGCCCCAGCTGAAGGCCTTCCTGGATGCCCATCTCTGATCGGGTCGCCCGTCTGGGCAGTGGCGTCTTCGCCCGCAACGATGAGCGCAAGCAGGCCTACAGACAGCGCGCCACGCTGATCGCCGCCGCCGGCGAAAGTGGTTCTCCGATCCCCGCCCTGCTCGACCTCTCCCTGGGCTCCACCGACCTCCAGCCCCCGCCGGTGGCCCTGGAGGCCATCGCCGCCGCCCTGGGGCAACCGGAAAGCGCCGCCTATTGCCTCCACGCCGCCACCCTGCCCTTCCGGGAGGCGGTAGCCGCCTGGGCGCAGCGGCGATTCGGGGTGGCGGTGGATCCCCAGCGGGAAGTGATGCTGCTGGTGGGATCCCAGGAGGGCACGGCCCACCTCCCCCTGGCGGTGCTCAACCCAGGCGATGCGGCCCTGCTGCTCGATCCCTACTACCCCTCGCACCGCGGCGGCCTGGAACTGGCCTCGGCCGAAACGGTGCTGCTCCGCCTCGATCCCCAGCAGGGCTGGCGGCCCGACTTCGAATCGCTCTCCCCTGCCATCTGGAAGGCCCTGCGGCTGATGGTGCTCGGCTTCCCCCACAACCCCACCGCCACCACGGGCCAGCAAGCCTGGCTGGATGCGGCGGTGGCCAAGGCGATCGACCACGACGTGGTGCTGGCCCATGACAACCCCTACGTGGACCTGGCCCTGGAGGGGGAGGCCCCGGCCCTGCTGCGCCATCCCGATTGGCGGCGCTGCGGCATCGAATTCTTCTCCTTCTCCAAGAGCTGGTGCCTGGGCGGATACCGGCTGGCCTTCGCCATCGGCGCCGAGCCCCTGATCACCGCCCTGCGCCAGCTCAAGGGGGTGGTGGATTTCAACCAGTCCCTGGCGCTGCAGGCCGGAGCGATCGCCGCCCTTGAACGCGCCCCGGAATGGCCGCAGCAGCTGCGGCAGATCTACCGAGAGCGGCGCGACCGGATGGCGGCGGCCCTGCGGGCTGAAGGCTGGACCGTGCCCGAGGCCTCCATGGCCCTCTACCTCTGGCTTCCTTTGCCGGCGGCGGCGCGGGCCAGGGGTCTGGATTCGGAGGGATTTGCCGCCGCCCTGCTGGAAGGGAGCGGCGTCTGCCTTACTCCCGGCCATGGCTTCGGCCCCGGGGGTGAGGGTTGGCAGCGGCTCGCCCTGGTGCACCCGAGCGCCGAACTGGAGGCCGGCGCCGCCCGCATGGGCGCCTGGCTTCGCCAGTTGTGAAGGGGCCGTGAACGGCCGGATCCGCTCCCTCCACCGCACCCTGGCGCCTGCCGCCGCAGACCCGGGCGATCCTGGCGCTGCCGGCAGCACGGGCCCCCTGCCTTGGCGGCTGCGGAGCCTGCCGGTGTGCGCCAGCACCGAATCGGAACTGGAGCGCTGGCTGGCGGCCGAGGCCCCGGAAGGCGGTGATGTCCTGGCCTGGCCCCGGGCGGTGGTGGCCCGTCAGCAGCGCTTCGGCCACGGCCAGCAAGGACGCCGCTGGGTGTCGCCGCCGGGGGGGGTCTGGTTGAGTGCCGCCCTGCCCTGGCCGGTCGATCCGGCTGGGGCCGCGGCGCCGGGGCTGGCGGTGGCGGTGGGCTTGGCGCAGGAGCTGCGCCAGCGGGGCGTGCCGGTGCGCCTCAAGTGGCCCAATGATCTGGTGCTGCAAACGGCGGCCGGCCCCCGCAAACTGGCGGGCCTGCTGCCGGGTCTGCGGCTCCGCAGTGGGCGGGTTCGCTGGGCCCGGATCGGGGTGGGACTCAATGGGCGCAACCGAGTACCGGCCGGGGCCACCGGCCTGCGGAGTTTCCGAGGCGTCTGGAGTGGCGAACCCCTGGCCCTCACCGCCCTGGTCCTGGCGGGCCTGGAGCGGGCCATGGCCCTGGCGATCGATCGGGAAGGGGTCCGCCTGCGGGCCGAGACCCTGCTGGAGCCCGGCGGGCCGCTCTGGCTGGAGGGTGAGTGGTGGCAGCCGCGGGGACTGGCCCCCGATGGGGGCCTACTGCTAGCCCGTGCCGACGGCCGGGAGCGCAACCTGCGGCGCTTTTAAAACGGCGACCGCGGGGATGGACCACAATGGCCACGGTTTCCGGATCCGGCGGCCCCCTTCCCCGCCTCCGCCCAACCCTTCGCCCATGGCCCGCCAGCCACTCCGAACCCTTCTGGCCGCTTCCGCTTTGGCGGCGGCCCCCCTGGCCGCTCCGCTGGTGATGGCCCAGTCAGGGCCGGAAGGTGGCGGAACAGCCCCGGCCCCAATGGCAGCGCCCGTGGTGGCCCCAGCCCCAGCAGCAGCGGCCCCAGCGCCGGCAGAAGCGCCTCCTTCAGCGGCGGCGGCCGCACCGGTGGCACCCGCGCCCGCCCAGGCTCCTGCGCCGGTGGTGCGGGTGCCGGCCGGCCCCGCCCCACTCATGCCGAGCCCGGAAACCACCGGATCCGCCCCACCACCCCTGCAGCCCGGGCCGGCCGAGCGAAGGGTGCAGGCCCCAACCCGCTTCGACCGTTCCCTTGATGCCCTGGTGCGCGATGGGGTCGTCGCCCCCCGTGAGGTGCGGGTGCACCCCGGTCTGATCACCAACCCAAGCCTGCTCCAGCAGGGCTGCAACGCCGGCGCCTTCTCCGCCCGCGAATGCGGCGCCAGCGATGGCGGGGTCGTGTTCCGGGGCCGCAGCGGCGGCGATGGGGGCTACGGCAATGGCCCCTTGGCCCGCGGTGGCGGCGGTGGTGAGCGCTACGGGATCGATGCCGCACCCCTCCCCCCGATCGCGGTGCCGGTCACGGCCCTGCTCTCGGGCATCGGCGGCAGCTTCCGGCTCACCGATGCCTTCCGGATCACGCCACGGCCCAGCTCCATCGCCGGCAACGGCAACCGGGGCCTGATGTTTCCGCTGATCGGCAGCGCCGAGATATCCAGCGGATTCGGCTGGCGCATGCATCCCGTGCTCGGCACCTGGATGATGCACAGCGGTCGCGACCTGGCGGCCCCGGAGGGCACCCCCGTGGTGGCGGCTCTCACGGGGCGAGTGGTGAGCAGCGGTGATGCGGGCGGCTATGGCCTAGCGATTGAGATCGAACACGAACGCCCCCTGCGGCGCACCCTCTATGGCCACCTCTCCGAGCTCTACGTCAAGGAAGGCGACCAGGTGCGCCAGGGCGAAGTGATCGGCCGGGTGGGCAGCACGGGCCGCAGCACCGGCCCCCACCTCCATTTCGAGCTGCGCGTACCCCAGGAAGGGGGCTGGGTGGCGGTCGATCCAGGCGATCTCGACACCACCAGTGGCGCCAGCCAGGTGGCTGGTGGGCTGCTGCCGGGCCTTGCGGGTCTTGCCGGCCAGCCAGGAGGTCCCCCCGCCGATGCTGTGGCCCTGCTGATGGGCCAGCTGATCCAGAGCCTGGAGCGGCCGCGCTCCCCCCTTGGAACCCCGGGCAATGGCCCCGTCCAAGCGCCGCTCTCCACCGAGCGGCTTCCGCGGCCCTTCCCCCCCGCCGCCCACCTGCCCGCGCCCGCCCCC
>DAIQNM010000079.1:0-10662 GCA_036788375.1 Cyanobium sp. CTOTU6536
ATCGTGATGAGCGCGATCGACAACCTGGTCAAGGGTCAGGCGGGCCAGGGGGTGCAGTGCCTGAACCTGATGGCCGGCCTGGAGGCGGGCACCGGACTGCCCCAACTCCCCTTTTACCCCTAGGTTTTTTCCTGGAGCCGCTGGGCTGCCAGGGCCACGGCCAGCGGCAGGATGCGGTGCTCCTGCCGGTGGATCCGCTCCGCCAGGCTGGCGCGGTCATCACCCGACAGCACCGGCACCGCGACCTGGACCAGGATCGGCCCGGCGTCCACTTCCTCCACCACCAGATGGGCGGTGCAGCCAGTGAGCTGCACCCCGGCCGCAAGGGCCTGGCCCACCGCATCGATCCCCCGGAAGCTCGGCAAAAGGGAGGGGTGGATGTTCAGCAGCCGGCCTGGAAACGCCTGGATCAACTGTGGGGTCACGATTCGCATCCAGCCGGCCATCACGATCAAATCAACCCCCACATCGCCAAACAGCGCCGAGACCTTGCGGTCCAACTCCTGACGGTCGCTCAGCAGGCGATGGTCCAGCAGCCCGCAGGGCACACCGAGCCGCTCGGCCCGGCTACGGGCAGCGCAGCTGGGATTGTTGACCACCAGCTGCACCACCTCCGCCGCCAGGGGACCCCGGCGGCAAGCGGCCACCAGGGCCTCGAAGTTGCTGCCCTCGCCGGAGGCCATCACCCCCAGCCTGAGCTGCGGTAGCCCCTGGGGCCAGGCTTGGGGCCAAACCAAAGAGGCAGCGGCGGCCTGCGCCTGGACCAGCGACGGATCCCCGGAGGGGTGTCCCGCCTTGGCCCCGTTAGCAGGGCCAGGGACGACTCTTGCTAGATCGTGGGCTGGAGGGCCCAACTGTGGCGATGGCCACGGGTTGGCTGCCACCGGCTCGCTATCTTCTGGTGCCGCAGTCATGGTGTCGATGTCCCATCTCTCCATCCTGCCAACGGTGCTGCGCGATGCCGAGTGTCTAGCGGCGTGCCTGGTGGCCCTGGGTCTATCGCCGCGGATCGGCGGTGAGCTCAAGGGCTTTGGCGGCGAACGCCGCAGGGTCGCCCTGCGGGTGACGCTCCCCGACGGCCTTCGCTTGGGCTGGAGTACGGCCTCGGACGGCACTCTCGCCCTGGTGGCGGACCTTCAGAGGCTGAGCCGCTCCGCCGATCTGGAGGCCTTCCTGGTCCGGCTGGGCCGCGCCTACGCCGCCCGTGAGGCCCTGGAGGCAGCCAAGCTCCATCTGCCCGATGCGGTTGTGCGAATCGGTGCCTGAATCCGGTTTTGCTCCCCAGCTCCACCTTGATCTCACCGAGCCCCATCACCATCTGGTGCGGGCCAGCCTGCGCTTCCAGCCCCGCACCCCATCGCTGCTGCTCAGGCTGGCGGCCTGGACGCCCGGTTCCTATCTCATTCGCGACTATGTGCGCACTCTGGAGGGGCTGAGCGCTCAGCAGCGCGGCCTGTCCCTCCCCCTGGAGCGTCTCGAGCCGGCCTGCTGGCGCCTCCAGTGCAGCCCGGAAGGTCCGGTGGTGTTGCAGTGGCGGATCCTGGCCACCGAGCTCAGCGTTCGCACCTGTCACCTCAGCGGCGACCACGGCTTCCTGGCCCTGGCCGGCGTTGTGCTGCAGGTGGAGGGGGAACGCTGGTCGCCCTACCAGCTCACCCTCGCCCTGCCCGAGGGCTGGCAGCCCTTCCTTTCCCTTCCCCAAGAGGGATCCGGTTGGCTTGCCTCCCATTTCGACCAACTGATCGACACCCCGATTGAGGCGGGCCCCCACCCCAGCGCCGGCTTCAACGTGGCCGGCATCGACCATCGCTGGGTCGGCTGGGGAGGCGATCTGCCGAGCCAGGATCCCGCCTGGCTCCCGGACGTGGAGCGCATCTGCCTGGCCTGCTGCCGCCTAATGGGGGTGGAGCGCCCAGCAAGTTCGGCCTATCTCTTCGTGCTGCATCTGCTGGAAAAGGGCTACGGCGGCCTGGAGCACGATGACGCCTGCGTTCTTCAGTACGGCCGAACGGCCCTGCGGGAACCCCAGGGGCGCCGCAAGCTGCTCCAACTCGTGGCCCACGAATATCTGCACCAGTGGAATGTGCGCAGGCTTCGGCCGGCCGAACTCACCCCGATCGATTACGACCGGGCCACGGTGGTGCCCACCCTGTGGTTTGCCGAGGGGATCACCAGCTACTACGACCAGCTGTTGCCCCTGGCGGCCGGGATCGGCAGCGAAGCCGAACTGCTCAACGATCTAGGCGCCGATCTTTCCCGCTACCGACTCACGCCTGGCCGTGCCATCCAAGGCCTGCGGCAAAGCTCCGAAGAAGCCTGGGTCAAGCTCTATCGGCCCGATCCCCACAGTGCGGATTGCCAGATCAGCTATTACCTCAAAGGCGCCGTGATTGCCCTGGTGCTCGATTTGCATCTTCGTCGTCACCAGTCAGCCCTTGCGGCGGTGCTTCAGGATCTCTGGAGATCCCACGGTGCGGTGGGTCGGGGCTATCGGGAAGCTGATCTTGTAGCTGCCTTCGCACACCACGCCCCGGATCTGTCCACCCTGCTGCCATTTTGGCTCCATTCCGAGCAAGATCCAGACCTTGATGCCTATCTGGCCGACGTGGGATTGAGGCTGGTTGCCGAGCTCAGCAGCACGCCCCATGCTGGCTGGAGCCTTGACGCCTCCACCACCTTGATCCGGGTGAGTCGCGGCGGCCCCGCCGAGGCGGCCGGCCTCCAGGTGGGTGATGAGTTGCTTGCCCTCGATCAGGACCGTCTTCGCACGGCCGATGGAGCCCGGGCCCTGCTGGAGGGCCTTCAACCCGGCGACGACGGCCAATGGCCCGAGCTATCCCTGCTCTTCTGTCGGGAGGGGCGGGTTCGCCAGAGCCGGTTCCGGCCCGACCCACCGGCCGTGGAGCGCTGGCGGCTGGAGCTGGATCCTGGTGCTCCTGCCGCCGCATTGGAGCGTCGCCGTGCCTGGTTGTCGCTGCTGCCATGAACGCCCAGAGCCGCCCGCTCCTGCTGGCGCTGGCCGGCGCCACCGTTCTGAGCCTGGGGGGCCTGTTGTGGCTATCGCGTGGCCTGCTGGTGGGGGGGACAGCCAGTGATGCTGGGCAGTCGCTGTTCGATCTGCTCGACGAGACCCGCCGCGCTTCGCCCCAAAAGACCGGCCGGCGCCAGGCCATGGCGCCTCCGGCCCATGAGCCCTGGAACTCCCCTCTTCGCCAGGCCTGTCCGATCCGTGAACCCGCCCTTGAGCGCAGGCTGCGGACGATGTTCGCCAACCTGCCCCGCCGCCGCCAGCGGATCGCCATCCATCCCACCAACTACGGCCAGCGCTTCCGGCGTGACATCGACGGCAACCCCCTCGATCCCACGCCCCGGGTTGTTGTGTTGCACGAAACGGTCTACGGCCTCAATTCCGCCCTCAACACCTTCCGCACCGCCCATCCCGATGACGCTTCCCAGGTGAGTTACCACACCCTGATCGGGGAGCAGGGCCAGGTGATCGACACCGTGGATCCAGCCCAGCGGGCCTTCGGGGCCGGCTTTTCAGCCTTTGATGGCCGATGGGCGCTCACCAGCAGAAAAGTGGGTGGTTCCATTAACAATTTCGCCCTCCACCTGAGCCTCGAAACTCCCATCGATGGTGAAAACGATGCCGCCAACCACAGCGGCTATTCCCAAGCCCAATACGACGCTTTGGCGGTGGTGCTCGCCGACTGGATGCGCCGCTACCCGATCTCTCCGGATGGGATCACCACCCATCGCCATGTTGACATGGGCCGGGAGCGTTCCGATCCCCGCAGCTTCAACTGGAGCGAGCTCAAGAGGCGATTGGCCGCCCTAGGGCTGATCTGCTGAAGCGCCTCCCTTCCAAGCCGGCTTTGGATGATCAAATCAGCGGGCTGGTCACGGTGTTGCGGTTGCCGTAGATCAGCGCATGGAGTTCGGCGTCCTGCATGTAGCGCAGGACCCGAGCGGGATAGTCGAGTTTGCCGTTGTGCAGATAGGCCAGCGTGGCAAGTCCCTTGGCATCGCGAGGGGACGCGCTGGCCATCAGCATCCGATCCCGCGGCAAACCGAGGGCCTCGCTGAGGCGCACGAATTTCGTGGCCAACACCGCCACGCTGCGATCGGGATCAAGCAGCTGGAGGCGGGCTTCCTCCACCTGGGCCGGCGTGGCGTCAGCTGGAAGCAGACCTTGCTTGACCAGCTCACCGAGGCCGATCTGGGCCGGGCCATTGGTGCTGAACAAACCCGACCTTGCAGCCATGGCGCTGTCCTCGCCGGGCTTGGCATGCTGGAGTTCGTCGAAGAGCACGGCCGCCAACAGCATCGGATTGATCCGATGGCGCTTTGACTCGGCCAGGATCACCGGCCGCAGGGCTTGAAGCTCTCCGAGGGTATGGGTGCGCAGCGGCAGGAGGTTGTCGAGACCGGCCGTAAACAGCTGGGCCAGGCGTGGCTGGGGGCCATGAACCCCAAAGCGGCGGTTGAGGCTGCGCAGCTCTTCGTAACTGAAATCGGTCGGATCCGGCCGCAGGCCCTCACTCGGTGGAGCGCTCTGGATCCCGGCTGTTGTGGTGCTGCCTACCGCCGGGGTGCCACTGGGAAGGGATGGCCTGTAAAAGGCGTTGACCACGGCATGGCCCAGGGGCACCGTTGCCAGGACAACGCCTGCTGCGAGGAAAGTGCGCAGGCGCCTGGGAAACCGCTTGAACCAAGGTCTCGGAAGGCCGCGCATGGTCGGGAGTTGCCGGATCAAGGGCCGGAATGGGCTGTAACCATTCTTCAGCAAACCTTCGCATCCGCAGGTTCGGTCGGTTCGGTCTGTGGGGTGGACCACACAACCGCCACATCCAGCGGTCGAAGGGATTCCCAGCACGGCGTCGGATGGGTTTGGATGCCGTCAGCAGAGCGCTTCGAGGCGCCAGCCGCATGCCATCCCGCCCCCCGCTGACGCCATCAAGCCTTCCGCCGCTGGATGGGCACGATCCAGTTGCGCTCTGGCAACGATTCTGCGCCCTGCTCTGGCATGACCCAACCCAGGGAATCTGGCTGGATGTGAGCCGCATGGGCATCTCGCTGGCCGATCTCGACCAGCTCACCCCCCGTTTTGATCGGGCCTTCAGCGCCATGGCGGCCCTGGAGGGGGGGGCCATCGCCAATGCCGACGAGGGGCGCCTGGTGGGTCATTACTGGCTTCGCACCCCCTCCCTGGCACCCGATCCCCAGGCCGGCGCCCACGTGGACGCCGAAGTGGATGCGATCGAGGCCCTCGCCAGGGACGTGTTGACAGGGGCGCGCACCGCCCCGACAGGAGGTCCGTTCACCGATGTGCTCTGGATCGGTATCGGCGGATCGGGCCTGGGCCCGCTGCTGATGATCCGTGCTCTGCAGCAGCAGGGGAAAGGATTGCCCTTCCACTTTTTTGACAATGTCGATCCCCAGGGCATGAGCCACACCCTGGCTGCCCTTGGTGAGCGGCTGCGCAGCACCCTGGTGGTGGTGGTGAGTAAATCCGGCGGCACCCCCGAGCCCCGCATCGGCATGGAGCAGGCCCGGGCCCGGCTGGAGAGCCTGGGGGGGCAGTGGAGCCGCCAGGCCGTGGCGGTGACCATGGCCGGCAGCCAGCTCGACCAACTGGCGGAACGGGAGAACTGGCTGGCCCGTTTCGACCTGCCGGACTGGGTGGGGGGGCGCACCAGCATCACCGGGGCGGTGGGGCTCCTGCCCGGTGCCCTGATCGGTGCCGACATCCGGGCCTTCCTCTCTGGGGCCTCCCGCATGGACGTCGCCACCCGGGTACCCGAGCTCAGGGCCAATCCGGCAGCCCTACTGGCGGCCGCCTGGTATGCGGCCGGCGATGGACGGGGCCGCCGCGACATGGTGGTGCTGCCCTACCGCGACCGGCTCGAGGTTTTCAGCCGTTACCTGCAGCAGTTGGTGATGGAATCGCTCGGCAAGGAGTTGGACCGCCAGGGCAACACCGTGCACCAGGGACTCGCCGTGTATGGCAACAAAGGCTCCACCGACCAGCACGCCTACGTGCAACAACTGCGCGATGGCCTCGATAACTTTTTCGTGACCTTCATCGAGGCCCTCAACGATCCGACCGACATCGGCCCGATTGCGGGCGAGCGGCCCCAGGACTTCCTGGAGGGTTTCCTGCAGGGCACCCGCGCCGCCCTCACCGAAGGTGGCCGCCAAAACCTTTCGATCACGGTGCGGCAGTTCGATGAGGCCGCCCTCGGAGCCCTGGTGGCCCTGTTCGAGAGGGCCGTGGGCCTCTACGGCGAGCTGGTGGACGTCAATGCCTACCACCAGCCCGGCGTGGAGGCCGGCAAGAAGGCGGCCGCCGAGGTGCTGGATCTGCAGGGCCGCCTGGAGGTCCTGCTATCGGATGGCCAATCCCGCAGTCTCTCGGAACTGGCCACGGATCTGGCTCTCCCGAGCCCCGAACCACTGTTTTGGACCCTACGCCACCTCAGTCACAACCTGCGGGGCCTTGAGGCCCAGGGCGACTGGAGTGATCCGGCATCCCTCCGCTTTCGGGCCCTCAGCTGATCGGCCCGGCAGGCGGAGCTGTAGCGATTGGTACCACTCCCCAGCCAGGCTGGGGCCACATTGCCGTAGCGGAGATGATTTCTAGGGTTCCGGTTCCTATCGCCACGGCGCTGGGAATGCTGGTCCAAGAGAAATCAACCGGCGTCGCAGCAGCGGCGATCGGTGACACGGAGGGATAAAAGCCCGGGAGGCCGCACCTCACCCCTGCATCTCCTCCCGATGGCACCCCCTTCGGAGTTCGCCGACGGACTCCCCTCCGAACCGTTTGCCCGCCAGGCACCCACCGCCTCCTCTGAGGCCGGCTTAGGAGGCGAGGGCCGAAGGGCCCTTGAGAAGGAGGCCAGGCTTCCCCTCACCGGCTGGCAACAGGAGGTGGACCAGGGCCTCCGCTATGGCCTCGAGGCGGCCGACAGCATCGTGGACCGGCGCATCTCCACCTTTTCGCGGGGGGAATTGCCCCACTACGCGGGAATCAATACCTTCATGAAGGCGCCGTACATCGAAGACGTCAACCGCGTCGGTGAATTCGATGTGGCCATTCTCGGCGTTCCCCACGACAGCGGCACCACCTACCGACCGGGTACCCGCTTCGGGCCCCAGGGAATTCGGCGCATCTCGGCCCTCTACACCCCCTACAACTATGAAATGGGCGTCGATCTGCGTGAACAGATCCGCCTTTGCGATGTAGGCGATATCTTCACCATCCCCGCCAACAACGAGAAGAGCTTCGATCAAATCTCCAAGGGCGTGGCCCACGTCTTTGCCAGCGGCGCCTTCCCGATCATTCTTGGCGGCGACCATTCGATTGGCTTCCCCACCGTTCGCGGCGTATGCCGGCACCTAGGAGATAAAAAAGTTGGCATCATCCATTTCGACCGCCACGTCGACACCCAGGAAACCGACCTGGATGAGCGGATGCACACCACGCCTTGGTTCCATGCCACCAACATGGCCAATGCGCCGGCTGAAAATCTGGTGCAATTGGGCATCGGCGGCTGGCAGGTGCCCCGGGAGGGGGTGAAGGTCTGCCGGGAGCGGGGCACCAACGTGCTCACCGTCACCGACATCTGCGACATGGGTCTTGAGGCGGCGGCCCGCTATGCGATCGAGCGGGCCACCGATGGCACCGATTGCGTTTACATCTCTTTCGACATCGATTGCATTGATGCCGGCTTCGTACCCGGTACCGGTTGGCCCGAACCTGGAGGGTTGCTGCCCAGGGAGGCGCTGAAGTTGCTCGAATTGATTGTGCGCAATGTGCCCGTCTGCGGCCTCGAAGTTGTTGAGGTTTCCCCCCCCTACGACATCAGTGACATGACTTCCCTAATGGCCGCCCGGGTGATCTGCGACACCATGGCCCACCTGGTGGTCAGCGGCCAGCTGCCCCGCCGCTCGTTGCCGAGCTGGATCTCGCCGACCTGCAACCTCCAGGTCGATCAGGCCTGGAGGTAGGGCCATGCACGAAGTCGACATGACCCGGGCCCTGGTGCTCTCCATGCATAGCTGGCGGGAAGGCCATCAACCCCAGCAGCCCAGGGTGAGCAGGGTGAATCTCCAGGTGGGTGCCTTCACCTGTGTGGAGCCCGACCAATTGGTGTTCACCTGGAAGGTGGCGATCGCCAACAGCTGGCTGGAGGGTGCCCAACTGGCCATCGAGCCGGTGCCGCTGCTGGGCCGTTGCCTGGCCTGCGCTTCGATCTACACGCCCGAGCTGGAGCGGGGCTACCGCTCTCCCTGTTGCAGCCATCCGATGGAGGAGATCGTCAGCGGCCGCGAATTGCGAATCCGCAGCGTCGATTACGAGCTCATCGAGGCCAATCCGCCGCCCGGGGCACGCCCTAATCCGGCCCCAACCCGTTGAAATTTCAGCGCCTATCTAGCCAGATCCCTTCCCCTGATTGCCATGCACATGCCCCTGGAAGACAACCTTGGCCTCAATCTTCTGGCCGCGAACCAGCACCAGGCCGTCCACAACCGCGAGCACTTTGATGCCTGGCAACTGCTCTGCATCAATGTGATGAGCAGCCCAGGAGCCGGCAAAACCTCGCTGCTGGAGCGAAGTTTGCCCCTGCTGGCCAACGACTTCGCCATGGCCGTGCTGGAGGGTGACATGACCACCCATCTGGATGCCGAGCGCCTCGAGGCCGTGGGGGTGCCCGTGGTGCCGATCACCACCGGCCGCTCCTGCCACCTCGACGCCGCCATGGTGGGCGGTGGGCTGCGGCTGCTGCGGCAGCGGCTCGATCCGGCCAGCCTCGATCTGCTCTGGGTGGAAAACGTGGGCAACCTGGTCTGTCCGGCCGAATTCGAGGTGGGCGAACACCGCAAGGTGGCCCTGCTCAGCGTCACCGAGGGTGATGACAAGCCCCTCAAGTACCCGGTGATGTTCCGGGAGGCCGACTGTGTGCTGATCACCAAGACCGATCTGCTGCCCTACTTGCCGGTGGAGGTGGCGCGGATCGAGGCCCACATCCAGCAGGTCAATCCCAGCTGCGCGGTGCTGAGGGTTTCAGCCAGCAGCGGCGACGGACTGGAGGCCTGGCACCGCTGGCTACGCCAGCAGGTCGCCCACCAGAAAGCTGCCCTCCTGGCAGCGACAGCGCCCCCACCCAGCCTCGCGTCGCCGCCGCTCAGCCTGGCCCGTTGAGCCACTTCAGCTCCAGCCCACCCCCCCCCGCAGCTCCAGGCACCATTCCCAGCACCGTTTGTTCCCACCACCATGACCCGTTTCACCCCCCGCTCCTTCCGTCAGCGCACGGTGGCTTCCCTCCTCCTCGCCGGGGTGGTCAGCGCCGGCCTGGGAGGCTGCAGCAAGCCAGGCCCCTCGGTCAGCGAGGCGCCGGTGCGGATTGGCTACAGCGCCTGGCCGGGCTGGTTTCCGTGGAAAGTCAGCGAGGAGAAGGGCCACTTCAGCGATGCCGGAGTGCCGGTGAGTCTCACCTGGTTTGACGGCTACCTCGATTCCATCAATGCCCTCAACGCCGGGCAGCTGGATTGCAACAGCCAGACCCTGGGTGACACGATCTCCTCGATCGCCGGTGGCGCCGACCTGCAGGTGGTGCTCACCAACGACATCTCCAGCGGCAATGACCAAATCATTGCCGCACCCGGCATCCGCAGCGTTGCGGACCTTAAAGGCAAAAAGGTGGCCGCCGAGGAGGGCACGGTGGACCACTACCTGCTGCTGTTGGGCATGAAGAAGGCCCGGATGGCCGAGAAGGACATCACTTTTGTGCCCCTGGAAACGGGTGCCGCTGCGGCGGCCTTCGTGGCCGGCAAGGTCGATGCGGTGGGGGTGTTTGCACCCTTCACCACCCAGGCGCTGAAACGGCCGGGCAGCACCACCTTGTTTAGCTCCAAGGATTTCCCCGGTGCCATCAGTGATCACCTGGTCTGCAATCGGGCCTTCGTAGCCAAAAATCCCGAGAAGATCCAAAAGATCGTCAACGCCTGGTTTGCCACCCTGCGGGACATCAAGGCCAACCCAGCCCCCTCCCTAGCGATCCTCGCCAAACGAGCCGGCGTGAGTGAAGCGGAGTATCGGGCCTATGACGCCGGCACCACGATTTACACCCTTGAACAGAACCGTCAGGTGATGAAGCCCGGCACCACGATGACCTCCCTGCCCTTCGCCGCCGAGCAGATCAGCGGCTTCCTCCAGGCGGTGGGTCTGGCCAAGACCGCACCGAAGCTCGAGGGGCTGTTCGATCCGCAGTTCGTGAATGCCGCCAACTAAACCAGCCATGCTGCGGCGACTGCGCCCCCTGATGCTGCACCCCTGGTCGCTTGGGGTTGCAGGCATCGCCCTGGTGTTCGGCCTCTGGGCACTGGTGGCGGGATTGCAGCTGGTCGACAAACTGTTTCTTCCAAGCCCCGCGGCGGTACTGGCGGCTGGGCAGGAAGAAGCAGCGAGTGGCGAACTCTGGTCCGACATCACCGCCAGCGTCTTGCGGGTTTTGGCGGGCTTTGGTCTTTCTGCCTTGGTGGCCCTGCCGCTTGGGATCGCCATGGGTGCCAATGCAACCTTTTGTCGCCTGATGGAGCCGCTGCTGGCGCTGTTGCGCTACATGCCAGCACCAGCATTTATCCCGCTGCTGATTATCT
>DAIQNM010000080.1:0-10547 GCA_036788375.1 Cyanobium sp. CTOTU6536
GCTCACCGCCCAGCTCTACTGCTTCGCAGAAGCCTGGCGGCTACGGCACCGGCCGCCAGTGGCGGCCCCTCGATCAGGCCCTGGCGGTGCTCTGGCAGGCCGGCGCCTGGCGCGAGGAGCTGATCCAGCTGCTGGAGTTGCTCGCTGAGCGTGCCGATCGGCGCCTCCACCCGCTGCCCTGGGCCTTGCCGGTGCCCCTGCGCGTGCACGGCCACTACACACGCGCCGAAATCGAAGCGGCCTACTGCTTCGCAGAAGCCTGCGGCTATGGCGTGCTCAGCACCGAATCCCCCTGGATCATCCGCGAAATGGCTCGTCGATCGCCAGCTGATCCGCAGCGGCCCCTGCGATGCTTCCCCCTGCCCCCAGGCCTCCCTTGCTGATCTCGATGCCGAGCGCATGGTCTGGTTCATCGACCGGGCCCGCCAGGTGCGTGGCTTCCCGCTACCGCCGAACGCCTCCGCCAGCGAACTGCTCACCCACCTCAACCTGCTCTCCCACGGACAGCCCACCCACGCCGCCGTGCTGCTCTTCGGTCGCCAGCCCCAGCGCTTCCTAATCAGCAGCGAGGTGAAGGCAGCCCACTTCCACGGCACCGCCGCCACCACCCAGGCACCCGCCGCCTATGAGATTCCGCCTGAAGTGATCCGCGAGGCGATCGTCAACGCCGTCGCCCACCGCGACTACACCAGCAATGGCTCCGTGCTGGTGATGGTGTTCGCCGATCGGGTGGAGATCTGGAACCCCGGCAGCCTGCCGCCCTCCCTCAGCCTCGCCCAGCTGCTCCAGCCCCACGGCTCGATCCCCGCCAATCCCCTGCTCGCCGAACCCCTCTACCTCACCCAGTACATCGAACGCCTCGGCACCGGCACCGGCGACATGATCCGTCGCTGCCGCGAAGCAGGCCTACCCGAGCCGGTGTTCGCGTTGGAGGATGGCTTCCGCATCTCCCTGGGACGACCCCTGCCTCAGCCGTCTTCCTCAGTCACCACGGAAGAAACAAAGGAAGAAACAAAGGAAGAATGCCGGAGGCAGGAGATCTCTGGCGCCGCCCCAGGTAAGGCATCGATCAGCCGCGAACAGATCATGGCGATGCTTCGCTCCCACCCGGAGTTCACCATCGCCGAGCTGGCACGTCAGCTGAACCTCAACATTTGCCTCAACACCCAGCTGGCTCAGAAGCCCAAGATCTGCCTCGACTACATCGTTCTCCATGAACTTGCTCACCTGCGCGTGCCAGGCCATGGCGAGGCGTTCCAGGACCTTCTTCGTGCTCATCTGCCGGATTGGCAGGAACGTCGTGCCTTGCTGAACAGCCTGCCCCTCCTCACTCCCTGACCCCGCATCCCTCGCCACAGCCCCAAGCCCTGGGCGGACCTAGGGTCATACCAAAGCCTCTGTCTTCGCCCATGGCACCCCCCGGCCTGGTGGCTCCCCTGGCCTCTCCGATGGCGAGCATCGGTGTGCCCAAGGAGATCAAGCGCGATGAGCTGCGGGTGGCCCTCACGCCCGACGGCGTGCGGGAACTGGTGAGCCAGGGGATGGAGGTGCGGGTGGAGGCGGGCGCGGGCCACGGAGCCGGCATCGCCGACGACGACTACAGCGCCTCGGGGGCCCGGCTGGTGAGCCGCGAGGACGCCTGGGCCGCCCACCTGGTGGTGAAGGTGAAGGAACCCCAGCCCGAGGAATTTGGTTTCCTGCGGCCCGACCTGGTGCTGTTCACCTACCTCCACCTCGCCGCCTACCCGGACGTGGGCCGCGCCCTGCTGGAGACAGGCACCACGGCCCTGGCCTACGAAACCGTTCAGCTCGAAGACGGCAGCCTGCCGCTGCTGGCGCCGATGAGCGAGGTCGCCGGCCGGCTGGCGGCCCAGGTGGGGGCGCACCTGCTGGAGAAGCCCCATGGCGGCCGCGGCATCCTGATGGGGGGCTGCACCGGCGTGCGGCCTGCCCGGGTGGTGGTGCTGGGTGCCGGCACGGTGGGCTGGAACGCCGCCCGGATCGCCGCCGCCATGGATGCGGAGGTGTTCCTGCTGGATCGTTCTCCCCAGAAGCTGCGCGAGCTCGAATCGGATCGGCGCGGCCGGATGGTCACCCTGGTGAGCAGCCGGGGGCTGATCGAGCGGCTCGTACCGGGGGCCGACCTGCTGATCGGTGCGGTGCTGCTGCCCGGTGGCCGCGCCCCCACCCTGGTGGAGGAGGAGTTGGTGCAGCGGATGAAGCCGGGGTCGGTGATCGTGGATGTGGCGATCGACCAAGGGGGCTGCATCGCCACCAGCCGCGAAACGACCCACACCGATCCGGTGGTGACGATTCACGGGGTGCAGCATTACGCCGTGGGCAACATGCCCGGGGCGGTGCCGTTCACCTCCACCGAGGCCCTGGTGAGCGTGACCCTGCCCTACATCATCGGGATGGCGGGGCGAGGGCTGAGCGAAGCGGTCACCGACCGGCCGGAGCTGCTCTCCGGGCTCAACACCGTGAATGGATCGGTGTGCCACCCCGGGGTGGCCAAGGCCCTGGGCCTCACCCCCCGCCATCCGATGGCCTGCCTGCGCTGAAGCTGCCAGGCGCTCGCCCTGGCAAGGTCTTGGTTGAGTCGATGCGCGGCGGCGCTGCCTTCGCCAGCATGGGGCAGTGCCAGCAGTCGCTGGCCTTCTCCCGCCACCGGTTTTGTGATGTCCAGCCCCGCCAGCGGATCCAACCCCGACGGCTACGCGCTGCTGAGGGCCTTCCTGACGCCCCATGCCGACCGTGGTGTGCTGGGCGGAGCGGCGGCCGGGGCCGGCGGCTCCGCGGCCGATGGTTCAGAGCTGCAGCGGCGGCTGCCCACCGGCGGCACCCTGCCATGGCTGGAGCGCCGCTGGGGTGAGGCGGGCCTCGCCGGCGGCCTGCTCAGCGCCCTGCGCAGCCTTGGCCAGGTGATCTTCATCAACAACCCCGTGAGCGGCCTGCTGCTGCTGCTGGCGCTGCTGATCCAATCGCCCTGGATGGCCCTCTTTGCCGCCGTGGGAATCCTCACGGCCAACCTCACAGCCCGCGGCCTCGATGCCGAGCCGATGGCCTGGAGCAACGGCATCTACGGCTTCAACGGCGCCCTGCTCGGGGCGGCGGTGGCCGCCTTTGCCCACGTCGGCGCCGATACCAGCCTGCTGGCCTGGCTGGTGGTGGTGGTGGCCGGCGCGATCGTCACGACCCTGCTGCTGCATGGGCTGGGGCGCTGGCTGTTTCGGGCCGTGGGGCTGCCGCCGCTCACTCTGCCCTTCTGCCTGGTGACCTGGCTGCTGCTCGATCTGGTGGCCTCCCTCAACCATCCCGCCCTGCAACTGGCTGAACATCCGGCCCTTCAGGGGGGCACCGGGGTGGTGGCGGCGCTGCTGCTGGCCTTGCCGCGGGGCTTCGGCCAGGTGTTTCTGTGTCCGGGGTTGATCTCAGGGGTGCTGGTGCTCCTAGCGACGGCGGTGGCCAGCCCGCTGGCGGCCGTGGTCGGACTTCTGGGGAGCGCCGTGACGGCACTCACAGCCCTGCTGATCGGCGCCAGTCCCGAGGCGGTGAGCGTGGGGTTATGGAGTTACAACGGCGTGCTCACCGCCATGGCGATCGGCGGCACCTTCTTTGCCCCGACCCGGCTGAGCGTGCTGGTGGGGCTGGTGGGGGCAGCGGCGACCAGCCTGCTCACCCCGGGCCTCTCCGAGCTGCTGGGCAAGGCCTTGGCGCCGGGCTTTCCCCTGCTCAACCTGCCCTTCATCGTGGCCACCCTGGCGATGATGCTGGTGATTCGCTGGTCGCTGCCCAAGCTGCTGCCGGTGGCACTGCATGCCATCTACACCCCGGAGGAACACCGGCGCCGCTACGAGGTGAGCCGTGCCCTGCTGGGCGATTTCCGCCACCGGCTGCGCAATGCGCTGGAGGGCCGCCATCGCTTTGTGGGCCCGGCCCTGGCCAGCGGCTCCAGTGCCGCCCTGGAGTTGGAAGCGGCCGGCGAGCTCCGGCAGCTCTACCGGGAGCTCGATCGCCGGGGCAGCGGCCGCCTGGGTGTGGCCGACCTGGCCACCG
Source organism: Cyanobium sp. CTOTU6536 (assembly GCA_036788375.1). GTDB lineage: Bacteria > Cyanobacteriota > Cyanobacteriia > PCC-6307 > Cyanobiaceae > Cyanobium. The sequence goes on from DAIQNM010000080.1 coordinate 4,057, forward strand.
GGTTGATGCAGAGGCGGCTGGGGGGCCAAGCCGACCTCGCCAACCGCAGCCTTTTCCGCCAGCTGCGGCAGGTGCTGGCCGCCATGGATGTGGATGGGGATGGCTGGGTGGATGAAGACGAATTCACCGCCCTGATCCTGCGGCTGCGGCGACTCAGCGCAGGGGAGGAGCGGCTGATGCGCTACCTGATGCCGGTGGATGTCAACGGCGATGACCAGATCGATCCCGGCGAGCTGAAGAGGCTGCTGGCCAGCGTCGGCCAGCCCCCCCTCAACGCCGAAGAGGAACGGCGCCTGTTCGAGCCCTCGGGCGGCAGCCTGAGCTGGGCCGCCTTCATCAACCGGCTTCTGTTTGTCTGAGGGCGCCCTGGTCGTGGGGTTCCTCAACTAGGGGCTTGAGGCTCAGCAGCTGGGCCTCCTGCTCCTGCCAGCTGGGCCCCCCGATGGCGGCCCCCACGGCGGCCGCCAGGGCACTGTGGAGCAGCAGCAACGGCAAGAGCTGGGCGTTGTTTTGCAGGATGGACACAAACACTGCGGCCACCAAGGGGGTGCGGCAGGCCGCACTGAACACGGCCGTGGCGGCAATGGCGATCAGCATCGCCTGCTGGTCCACCGGAAGACGGCGCACCAGGGGGGCGGCGAACACCGCCCCGAGGCTCATGCAATCGTGCATCAGTCCACCGGGCGCCCCAGAAGCCATCGCCAACAGGGGGCTGATCAGGCGCGGCAAGGCCGCCCAGCGGGGGGCCTCGGGACGGCCGGCCAAAGCGGGGCCGAGCTCGAGGGAGCCGTCGTTGAGACTGATGCCACCACTGAAATGGGCCAGACCAGTGAGCAACACGGCGAGCAGGAAGGCCGTGGGCAGAAAGCGGCGGTCCAGCAGGCGCTGGACCTGGGGCGAAACCAGCAGCAGCAGCTTGAGGAAGGCCACCCCCACCAGGGCCGATAGCAGCGTGAGCAAGATCGCCCAGGGCAGGAGAATCGTCGGCAGGGCCCCCGTGAGCAGTTGGGGCACCCGGGCCGGCTCCCCCAGGTCGGTGGTCACCAGGGCGCCGATGCCCCCAAGCAGCAGGGTGGGCAGCACCAGGGGAAGCCCCCGCTGCAGGCTGAGGCTCTCGAGGGCGTAGGTCACCCCCAGCAAGGGGGAACGGAACGCCGCCCCAAAACCGGCCCCCGCCCCCACCGCCGCGGCCAGGGAGAGGGGCAGGTGCTGCAGGAGATGGATGCGGCGTCTCAGGGCCAAAAAGGTGGTGGCCCCCATCGAGGCCGCGGGGGTTTCAATCCCCACCGCCAGACCCGCCAGGTGGGTGAGCAGCAGCAAGGGCAACCGGGCCAGCTGGATGCGCCAGCCCAGACCCGCTTCAAGGCGATCGGACTCACCGGGCTCGAGATGGGGCCGCTGCAGCTGCTCCACGCCGATCAGCCCTGCCCCCCGACCGGCGGCCAGGGGGCCCCAGGCCATCGCCAGCAGGGTGAGCGTGCCGCAGAAGACCACCACCGGCAATAGGGGGTCCACCAGGCCCGGCAGCCCGCGGTGCCATTGGGCCTGGAGGGCAAAACCGGCGGCCGAAAAGGCCTGCAAGGGAAGCATGGCCAGGCCCATCAGCAGCCCGCAGGGCACCAACCAGAGAAGAAGCCGTGGGGGGAGGGCCCCCGTCGGTTCGAGCTGGGAGGGAGTCTGCTGGAGGGATGGAGCGCCTGCCATGGCACCCGGGTCAGCGGAACCTGGTAGGCCGCCAGGGCGCTTCGATCGCTTCCACCACCCTGGATTTAGCCAACGCAGGCTGGGGAGCATCAGGAACGGTGGGCGTTGCGGCCGATTCTGGCCTGGGCCTTACCAGGCGGAGTACCCCACCAGGAGCTGCACGCGCACCAGCGCCCCAGGGATCGGCTCGGTCCCTGGGCTAAGGACCGGTGGCGTCGAGCAGCTCCAGCCGCCCCATCGGCCGCCGCAGGGCCGCCGGATCCACCCCCTCCCGCAGGGCCAACACCAACCCCGCGGCCTCGGCGTAGCTGGCGGCGCTCAGCACCGCCAGGCCCAGCGCCGCCGCCGAAACCTCGAGCACACAGGGGTTCTGCACCGCAATCAGGGGCACCCCCCGGGCGGCGCAGGCCAGCACCGCCTCACCGCCTAGGGCGCCGGCCGGGGCGACCACGGCTCCAAGGGATGACGCCTCCAGGAGCGCCCCTGCCGGGGATCGGCCATCCCCTGAGCCGAAACGGTGGGCCAGTGATCCCTTGGAGCCCAGGGGCACGAGATCCGGCGCTCGGCTCAAGCCCACCAGCACGCAGGGCAAAAACGTATGGCCCAGCTCCTCGGCCGCCGCGCGGGGATCGAGATCGGGATCAAGGGGCAGGGGCGCCAGGGCCGGCGCATGGGCGCAGGGGATGGCGAAGTGTTGCACCAGCAGGTGGCTGATCACCGCCTCGGCCCCCGCCAGGGCATCCACCCCAGCCCCATGGCGGTAGGCGGCCAAGGCCTCGCTGCCGGGGTCCTCGGGGAAGCGGGCCACCACGGCGATGGCCGTGGCCCCCGCCTCAACCAGCTTTTCGCCGGCGCGCAGCAGGGCATCGGGGCGCTCCAGGCTGCCCCAGCTGCTGCCGCTCGGCCCCAGGCTCAGGCCCACCCCCAGGGGCACATCGGTGCTGACCACCGGGCCGATCGAAAGGCCCAGGGTGGCGCGGCAGGCCTCAGCCGCCTGGAGCTGGCGGGCGCGCAGCTCCGGTTCGATGCCGGCATCGAGCAGCAGCCCCACCCGGCGGCTGGCCACCGGGGCCAGGCCCAACTCGCCGCAGGCAAAGCGATCGAGGGCCCAACCCTCGACGTAGTGGATGCGGCGATCGCTCCAATAGAGGGCGGCGCCATTCATCACATTGGGATGGGTGATCAGGCAGCCACTGGCCGCCGCCAGCAGCCGCGCTGCCGGCAGGCCATCGCCCGCATAGCCGCCCACGCTGCAGCCCACGCCGGTGGGGATCACCAGCAGGGTGGGCAGGGCTGGCGTCAGCATGGCTGGGAAATGGAACCAGTGGATCCCGAACCCAATCCCGAGCCTGAGACCAGGCCCACGACGGAGCCAAGACCAAGCTTCGAAGCTGAGCCAGAGTCCAACCCCGAGCTTGAGCCAGGCAGCGAGTACGAGTCCGAGCCAGACACCGAGCCTGAACCTGGGTCCGAGCCTGTCATCAGATCGTCGCCATCGAGGCTCCCCACCACCAGCACCGCCTCAATCCGCAGGCCCCGGGCCGGTTCGGCGGTGGTGATGGCCCAGCGAAGCAGCCGCGCCGAGGAGCCCGCCTGGGCCTGACCGGCTGCGATCAAAAACGGCCGCAGCTGCGGCAATAGGGCCCCCGCCGCCGGCTGGAACCAAACCTCCAGCGGCTCCAGCCTCACTTCTGGTATTGGCCGAACTGGGCCTCGTAGAGGGCATCCTCCTGGCCAGCCAGCAAGTCCAAATCGCTGAGCGGGTAGCTCACGCAGAGCAGCGCATAGCCCTGATCGCGGAGGTCCGCCTTCACACCCATGGCATCGGGTTGATGCACGCTGCCGCTGCTGAGCTTGGCGGCGCAGGTGGTGCACACCCCGGAGCAGCAGGAGCTGGGCACCGGCACCCCGGCAGCCTCGGCCGCCGCTAGTACGGTCTGGTCGGCGCGGCAGGGGAAGGTGTGGAGGGTGCCGTCGAGGCTGGCCTTGACCTGGAAGGTGGGGGTGTCGCTCACCGGAATGCCTTGGTTGGATTCCATCTTCGCTGAGGGGGCGATGGCAGGTGATTGTGATCCTGCAGGGGTCGGTGGCAATCCGATGGCCTGCTTAGGGACCCTGGCAGTGATCCCTGGGGCCCGTCTCCTGACTTGTGGGTGGGTCGGTGAGATCTTCAGTGTTCAAAGGTGAAATCCAGGAGCCCAGGCAGCCTTCCGACAAGCCCAAGGAATCAGCAAGAACTCACTCCTGCTCATCCTCAAACCCGAGCCTGTGCAAATAAGAGGCATTGGCGTTTTTGGCTGTTGAGCCCAGCCTCCAAGGACGCAGACGCAGACGGCTGCACGAGCGCAGAAAAATGTCCAGCCGCGATAGTTCTGCACCGGGCATGAAGACCATCGCAGCAAAGGCAGTGGCATAGGCGGGTGCAATCAGCAGCACCCGCAGGCTGCGCTGGATCACCGGCCAGAGGGCGGCGGGGTTCACCCCTCCGCCCAGGCGGGCGCTGGCGCGTTGCTGGGCCTGATTCACCAAGTCGAGCACCTGGGCCCTGAGCTGAGGTAGGGGCTGTTGCAGCGCCACCGGACCAATGGCGCTGGCAAGGCTAGAAGGAAGACGTCGTTGAAGAGTGGCCGCATCAGGAGCCTGCTGAATGTCCTTACGAAGCTGGGCAAGGCTGCTGTCGAATTGCCGAAGCTGGCGGTTGCTCTGGAAGCTGGCGGTACTGAGACCGCGGTACACCGCCAACCCTTGCAAGGGAATCAGTAGCAGAAAACCGAGCGCGGCCGCGGCAGCCCAGGGGCCGAGGGCCACGATGCGTTTTTGGAGGCTGACGTTTTTCGAATCGATGTAAGCGGCGAGGTGAAGCAAACCAAACCCCACCACCGCCACTGGACCGTTATCAATCAAGCTGCCAATCAAGCGCCATTGCCAATCTGGATCCAGCAGCTGGGGAGGTAGCAGGCCCAGCAGGCAAGCCGCGCCAAACCCGATCAGCAGGGCAGTGGATAGGGTCGCCAAAAGTCGCGCGATCGCGGCGGACTTCTGAGCGCTGATCGAAGAACGGGGCATTAAGAGACCCTGGGTTTTGAGCAGGACCAAGGCCCCACTTGGGATGGGCTGGTGGAGACCAAGGTCTTGCTCAGATTTCGCGGCCAGCAGCGGAGTTCAAACCGCTCCGGGCACCAATCCGCTTGCGCAGCCGGGAGCTACAGCCGAAGGCGGCACCAAGACCGAGCAGGGGCAGTGGCCCAGGGACAGACGCAGATCCCGAGCCGACAGGGCCATTGAAATTGGTGATGGTGGTGGTGGCAGGATTACCCAATGAATCGAGGCTATTCTGCCTGAAACCAAAAATTTGTCCTGCTATCACAGAAAAAGAGGTTGACCCGGATTGGGAGTTAGCGCCATTATTATCGGTAAGTAGCGTAAAATTGCCGTTCAAGAGATAACCAAAGGGATCATATTCAGGGCCAAGTGAGTCTGTAGTCGTATAAGCCCAGGTAAAGCTCACTGTTCCAGTAAAAGGGGCAGCGATTGTAAAATCTGTATTCTTATTTTGGCCTGATTCGTCAGAGGCGGACGTTAAGGAAACACTGGCTGGGGCGGTGAATGCGTTGATCGAGCCGTTGGGCTGAACGGTTTGGATCCAGTTGGGCGGGGCATAGACACCGGTAAACAGGGTTAGGGCTTGGGCTGGATTGGCCGCAAAACCCAGGGCTACCCCAGCCAGGGCAATCGGTGCCAGACGCCCAGCGAGAGCTGCTGGCTTGCGGCACAACTTCTGGTGGTTGGTTTTGGCTGATCGCAACATAGAATGTACAGGGGAAGAACTCATGATTTTTAAGCAATGATCTAAGCCAAACGATGATGCATCCTTGGCGCACGATAACTGCATCATCTCCCTCCTCGCCTGATCCGTCAAGCTCCGAGGGTCAAGAATGCCGGGCCGGAGCAGGCCCCCTCCACGTTTCCGGCTTAAGCGGCTGGGGAATTGTTTTTGTTTGCTGATAGAGGGTCGATGCCCTGCCAATCCGCCGGATGGGGCGCCAGGTACTCCGCTGGCCCTGCTGCGCTGGCGGCCGGGGCCGTGAGCACCAGATCCAGGCTGATCGAGAAGCGGCTGTCGTCGGGGTCTTCGTTCTCCAGCACGGCGTGATCGATGCTGGCCGGAAACAGCACCAGCAACCCGGCCCGAGGTGCCAGATCAAACCAGGGCGCATTCCACTGGGCCGCCGCAGGGGCATCGGCGCGGATCGGGCCGCCGTAGCCCACCGCCAACCCCGGCACCAGCTCGTTGGCCTGGCGGGGCGGGAAAAACCGCAGGCAGCCACTGCGACCGCTGCCATCGCCATTGAGGTAATAAACGGCGCTGAGGTGGGCATTGGGATGGTGGTGGCGCCCCACCACCTGGTCCAGCTCGCTCACCACCGGCCAGCAGCGCTGGAGGTGCAAAGCCAGCTGGGTTTGATCAAACCCCAGCCCCTCCAGGTAGGCAGCGGCATGGCCCGTGAGGGTGGTGATCAGCGGCGCAAACAGGGGATGGCGATGCAGTTGCCAGACGCCATGGAGATCGCCGGTCCAGGCGCAGCCCGGGTCGGGATTGGAGCCGGATACGCCCTGCAGCTCCCGGATCGCCTGCATCTGCAGGGCCACATCCAGGGGATCGATGGGCAACTGCACCATCCCCAGGGCGAGGGGAAAGAGCGGCTGCAAGGTGAGGGAGCCCGGGGGCCCGCTCACATCGCCGAAGCACCACCCACCACTTCCAGGATCTCCTGGGTGATGGCGGC
>DAIQNM010000081.1:0-10441 GCA_036788375.1 Cyanobium sp. CTOTU6536
TCCAGGGCACACCCCCAGCCCCCCAGCCCCGCCGCCCTTCGATCAACCCAACCCTCAAGCCATGCCTCCCTTGATTCCTGGTGAACTGATCCCCGAACCCGGTGAACTCGAACTCAACGCCGGCCGGCCCGTGACCACCCTGAGCGTGGCCAACAGCGGCGATCGGCCCGTGCAGGTGGGCTCCCACTTCCACTTCCAGGAGGCCAATGGGGCCCTGAAGTTCGACCGCGATGCGGCCCGGGGCCTGCGGCTCGACATCCCGGCCGGCACGGCGATCCGCTTTGAGCCGGGCGACAGCCGCGAGGTGCAGCTGGTGCCCTTTGCCGGCGAGCGACGGGTGTTCGGCTTCAACGGCCTGATCAACGGCCCGCTCGATTAAGGGCCCAGACCAGCCCAGCGACCCTTCCCGCCCTGCGCCAAGCGCCCCTCCGCCCGCAACCATCCGGCCCACGCGGGCAAAGCAGCACCCCCCACCCCACCGGCCCATGCCCTACCGCATCTCCCGCCAGGCCTACGCCCAGACCTACGGCCCCACCACCGGCGATCGGCTGCGCCTGGCCGACACCGAGCTGATCCTGGAGGTGGAGAAGGATTTCACCGTCTATGGCGATGAGGTGAAGTTCGGCGGCGGCAAGGTGATCCGCGATGGCATGGGCCAGGCCCAGACCACCCGGGCCGGCGGCGCGGTGGACACGGTGATCACGAATGCCTTGATCCTCGACTGGTGGGGGATCGTGAAGGCCGACATCGGCCTGCGGGATGGCCGGATCGTGGCGATCGGCAAGGCGGGCAACCCCGATACCCAGAGCAGTGTGGACATCGTGGTGGGCCCGGGCACCGAGGCCATTGCCGGCGAGGGTCACATCGTGACCGCCGGCGCGATCGACACCCACATCCACTTCATCTGCCCCCAGCAGATCGAAACGGCCCTCGCCAGTGGCGTGACCACGCTGATGGGCGGCGGCACCGGCCCGGCCACCGGCACCAATGCCACCACCTGCACCCCCGGCGCCTTCCACCTGGCCCGCATGCTCCAGGCAGCCGAAGGGCTGCCGGTGAACCTGGGCTTCTTTGGCAAGGGCAACGCCAGCACCCCGGAGGCCCTGGAGGAACAGATCCGCGCTGGCGCCTGCACCCTCAAGCTCCACGAAGACTGGGGCACCACCCCCGCCGCCATCGACTGCTGCCTATCCGTGGCCGATCGCTTCGATATCCAGGTGGCGATTCATTCCGACACCCTCAACGAGGCCGGTTTCGTGGAAGACACGATCCGCGCCATCGGCGGCCGCACCATCCACACCTTCCACACCGAAGGGGCCGGCGGCGGCCACGCCCCCGACATCATCCGCATCTGCGGCGAGCCCAACGTGCTGCCGAGCAGCACCAACCCAACCCGCCCCTACACGCGCAACACCCTCGAGGAGCACCTCGACATGCTGATGGTGTGTCACCACCTCGATCCCTCAATCCCCGAAGACGTCGCCTTCGCCGAATCGCGCATCCGCCGCGAAACGATCGCCGCCGAAGACATCCTCCACGACATCGGCGCCTTCTCGATCATCGCCAGCGATTCCCAGGCGATGGGGCGGGTGGGCGAAGTGATCACCCGCACCTTCCAGACGGCCCACAAGATGAAGGTGCAGCGGGGATCGCTACTGGGCGACTCGAGTCGCAACGACAACACCCGCATCAAGCGCTATATCGCCAAGGTCACGATCAATCCCGCCATCGCCCATGGCCTCGACAGCCAGATCGGCTCGGTGGAGGTGGGCAAGCTGGCCGATCTGGTGCTGTGGAAGCCGGGCTTCTTCGGCGTGAAGCCGGAGCTCGTGATCAAGGGCGGCTCGATCGTGTGGGCCCAGATGGGCGATGCCAATGCCTCGATTCCTACCCCCGGCCCCGTCCACGGTCGGCCGATGTTCGCCGCCTTCGGCAAGGCCCTAGCCCCGAGCTGCCTCACCTTCCTCTCCCAGGCCGCCCTCGATGCCGATGTGCCCCGCAAGCTCGGCTTGGAGCGGCCGTGCGTGCCGGTGGTGAACACCCGCTCGATCGGCAAGACCGACATGCGCAACAACGGCGCTCTGCCCAAGGTCTCGGTGGATCCGCAAACCTATGAAGTGTTTGCTGATGGCGAGCTACTCACCTGCGAACCGGCGGAGGTGCTGCCAATGGCGCAGCGCTATTTCCTGCTATAGATGGGCATTGAGCTCTTGCTCGGGCTCTAGCCGTCTCTTCGTTTCCGGGCTTGGCGCTCGGCTTGCAAACGCTTTTTCTCACGGACGGCAGCCATTTTTCTTTGCATCTCAGCATTTCGCTTCATTTCCCGCTCGCGCTGGGCTTTTTTTGCCCTGTCTAAATCCTTTTGCCGACGGCGAAGGATCGCTAAGAACTCAGCCCGTTGGGCATCTTTCCTGGTAGCGTCTCTAGCCTTTCCAATTAGCTTTTGGAGCGATCGATAAAAACTACCGCGATTGGGATCCTTGGTTTTACCGAACAGTGACTGCAGCAAGCTTTGCCGCTTCAGCGGATCCCACACCACCGCCGCAAAGGCGATGGAGGAAACAAGAGAGAGCAGGGCAGTGCGAAGGGTCTGGATGTAGAGGGGCTTGTAAACCTGGGAATCAGCTTTGGGTAGTTGGCTCACGGAGGCGGCCAAGGCCTGCTTCACCACCAAGGTTCCGGCTTTCTTGAGCACGGCCAGGGGCTGATTGAGATCTTGATCAGAAATCTGCGGACCTTGCAGCTTGACCATGCTCTGCTGCAATTCCCTGGGAGTGGCGGCACGATCAATGGCCTGCAGAAGATTTTGGGCGCTGCGCGTATAACCTGCTGTCTGCTTCTGCGAGGCTGCGGACACATTGGTGATGCCGCGCCAGGTGGCAAAACCAAGCAAGGGAAGCAGGAGCAAGAAGCCAAGGGCGGCCCAGGCCGCGAGGCGGCTGATGTTCTGGCGCCGTTGGTGAATCCAGTTGGTGTAGGGGGCAATGGCGGCCGCCAAGTGAAGAAACACCACCCCCGCCAAAGGAATGGAGACGGCATTCACCAGGGCGCTGCTGGCGGTGATCAACCAGAGGGGATCGGCGAGGCGGAGAGGGAAGATGTCGAATGCCACCACCACCGCGTAGATGGCAAACATGGCTAGGGCAGCATCGGCCAGCAGCCGGGCTGAATCGGCGGAAAGATCCTGGAGTGCCGTGGGGTTCGAAGCACCCTTGGGAACGGCTTGACCAGGGCTTTGGGACCCCTCGGCCGCCGCCTCTAGCTCAGCTGGTTTTTTTGGTTCCAAGGTGCACGACTTGCCACTGCTCTAGATTAATGCCTGAACCCTCCGGCAGGGCCCTTTACCAATAGCAAGGTGCCTGAAAGCAGTTGAGCAGCCAACAAAAAACCCTGGGTTTTGGAAAAACCAGGGTCAATGTTCAAAATCAACAACTTAGGCCTTCTAAATCAGGAAGCAACGGATCGGACTAGTCCAGGCTAGTCATTAAAAATGGCCCATAAAGAGCCATTTGAAAGGGTTGAAACTAATTAAAAATCAGACTGCAAGCCTAGAGCTGGATTTGATGCGGCGACGAAGACGACGTGTGAAACCGAAAGCCAACCCAGCTCCTGCAATCGGGAGGGGCGCAGGCACTTCTGTGTTGGTGAGAATGTCATAATCATAAGTAATAAATGAAATTGTAGATGCAGGATTAAGAGTAAACTGTTGCGTTGACGAAGACTGGAGAATGGAAAGCCCAGATGAAAGGTTTGATGTTGGGGCAATCGTAACAAAACCTGGCAGAGTTAAGTTGGCATTGCCAGATCCTGTGGTTCCAGTGCTCCAGAAAGCCGATGCAAGGGGGTTAATGCTTTGGGAACCGATCAGTGACCAGTTGGTATTAGTTGAAGCTGTACCGGGATTGATGGTATAGGCTCGAGTGCCTAAAGTTGTACATCTGTAAATATCTTCTCCTGCCTCGGTAGCTTGGAATTCACTTAACTGACCAGGCAGGCAAGGGCTTCCGGTGCCAGTAGGGACCGCGAGTTCTTGGGAGCTGCCAGGGGGGACGCGGGTGGAAAGTGTTGTAGAAACTTGGTTGGTGGTGGCAAGAGTGCCAGGGTTCAACCCATTAACAACGAGTGAAAAAGTAAGGGAAGGACTTGTAACGACTTGAGAAAATGAATTGGAATTACCAAGGCTCACTTGGCCGCCAAGCGTGCCTCCAACATTCAAGCGAACATCTCTAAGAATGATCGACTGATTGTTCAGAAGTGGAATGGAAAAATTGGTTTGATTAAATGCTTTGAATTCTAGGCTCGTCGAGCCCGAGCCATTGAGTACGGGTGTACCATTTTGGATGGGTGTGGTTACCGTAGCAGCCGAAGCGGCTCTGCCACCAACTGTGGTGACACTAAGAGCGACTCCAAAGGCCGCTAAGCTCAAGCGCTTCAATGAAGGATTGGTCATTGAGTGAAGAAAGTCGTTGCACTCACCTTAGCATGCCTCTGCGCCCGGAAGGCTGAACACCCCTAAAAGGTTCGAAAATGCTGACAACGGGCCTCCGACGGGCTTTTGCCCACGTCATGACCGCCCTTGAGATCGTATTGGGTGTGTCGTGAACCGGGCTGGTCCCGACTGCAGCTGGTCTCCAGCACTGTTGCCGCTCTCTAGGTGGCGTCCGAACTCAGGCTCGGGCTGGGTGCCGCCCATTGCTGGCAAGCCCTCGTAGCTCCCCCTTCCAATCCACTGACAAGAGTTGCCGCAAGGCTTGTTCCCTGGCGGGCTGCCACTGGATAAGAAGCGGTGTGCCTCACAAGAATTGCCTGGGGGAAGCCCGTTTCCCTCCGCAACCTCGAACCATCGGGTTCCACTCAAGGCCTCGTTGACGGAATTTGGAGTTTGGCACCCCCGGGCACAGCATCCCAGTGATCAGCCAGGCATGGCTGACGTCCTTAACGGCCATCTCGATGAATAATCAGCAGTTTCAATCCATCGGATTGACGGCGCATCTATTTGCACTGTTCATGAAAAGTACCCTAACGCCCCCTCGTTCAAGACACACAAAGGTGAGCCAGCAGGCCACGCTGGCCTACACAACCTGAAACCTCGGGCCTGGGCGATCGTCCAACCGCAGATCGCTGGGGATAGCGCCGCCACACCAGACCGTTGCCACAAGATTCCTCAGCGCGAATCCGGTCCCGGTCGCGGCGGCACTGCAATGATCCCGCGCCAATCATGAACTCCCGCGGGCTCGGGCAACCTTTAGGGCGCCCGGCACCGCTAACAGCGCAGCTTGCAAGCTGGATCTCAGGCGCACTGCCTAGTTGCTGAAGGGAGCCTCCTGATCAGCAGATCAGATCAGGAGTTTTTCTCAGACAGGGCTTTCTGACCACGTGAAATCAACACTGCTGAGAACTGCACATTGAGAGAAGATCCGCCAAAGAAATGCAGAGTCGCACGACAAAACGACCACGGAGAGGGCGGATCATGGCGCCTGAGGGAAGGAGGAGAAACGTTGCGAAATAACGCCTCAATGGCGATTCAATGCCAAGATCAAGACCAGAACGACCGACGCACACATTCGCATCTAGTCATTCGCATCTAGCCGGTCACCAGACTGGCGCGGCTAGCCTATACCATAAAAAATCAACATATCTAAGCATTCCAGCCATAACAAGCTCCACTACTGCCAGCGCGACCCAGCCAATTCGTTCTCGGTGCTTGGCAAACTATTTCACATCGCTAGTGTATCCATTGCCACATTAGCGCTGGCCATGCGCAGCGCAGGATCCCCACCAGCGACTCAGGATTTGCTGGCAGAAGCGCCACCCCGCCGCCCCCCCAGCCGGCTGCGCCAAATCTGCCACTCTTCGCCCAGCACCTGCAGCAAACCGGGGCGGGGCTCTTCCACTTTGAGCAGGGCGATCGGGAGCAGGCCCCTGGGATTGTGATGCTGAAGTAGGGCTTCGGGGGCGGCGCCCACCAGTTCCAACGGCAGACCAGGCTCTAGCGGGAAGGGCTCGGCCAGGGGATAATCGAAGTCTTCCCACCAATCCATGGGGCCCTGCTCCGAGCGGTGGTCGGCCTGGGCGAAGCTGAAGCTGCTGGCCTGGCCCCGCTGGGGCAGGGGACCGAAGCTGAAGCTCAGGGGCGTCACCGCACGGTTGCAGCGCAGCACGCTGCCGGAACCATCAGGGAGGAGCTCCGCATCGATGTGGAGGTCGGGATCCTGGGAGGACACGAACCGCAGCACGCCGGGCAGCACGCCAGCCTCCTGCCTTTGGTCAGGCGTTGTCGTATCCATAGGGCCTCCATCCCGATCGGGCTGGGTGGCTGCTGGCTCCGCCAGGTGCAGCTGGAAGGAGTGGAGCAGCAGGCCATGGCCCTGGGGCGCAAAGTCCAGGCTCGGATCAGGAGGGGTCTGCTGCTCCTCCTTGGCCCGGGCTTCGGCGAGCAGGTGATCGCGGAAGCGAATCCGCTCCTCCCTCTTGCGCAGGCGGTCGTGGCGGCGCTGGAGGCGGCTTTGGGAACGGCGATGCAGGGATTCAGCAAAGGCGTCGAGCAAGGAGGCCTGGCTGACGGGCAGCTGGGAGCCCCCCGCAAAGGCCATGGCAAAGATCAAGGCCATGGCGATACGGCGCAGGCTCTCCTGCACGATCGCCCAGATGTCATTGGAGCTGAGCGGATTGATCCGCTCAGCCAACTGCAGGCGGGCCGCCCGGATGCCGGCCATGACCTCCTGCTGAAGCTCGGCCAGGGGCCGGTTGAGATCCTGTTGGCTGATCCGGCCGGCCTTGAGCGTTGCGAGGCGGCCCGCCAGCTGGGGCACCGTGGTGGCGGTGTTCACCGCCCGGCTGATGTCACTGAAGGTGCGCTCCGCCGCCATGCGGTTGCGGGCCTGCTCCTGGTCGTGCTCCACCACCTGGCGCCAGCTGGCGAAAACCTGGAGGGGAATCAACAACAAAAAGGCCAGCGCCGCCGCCACGGCCCGGTGACGGATGCGGAGGCTGCGCAGCTGCAGGTCGGCGGCGTCGGGATCGAGGTAGGCAGCGAGCTGGATCAGCAGCAGGCCCATCAGGGCGAAGCCACCGTTGTTGACGCAGAGAGCCACGGCGGTGCCCTGCCAAATCGGCTCGTAGGGCCGAAAAGGCAGAAGCCCGGCCAGCACGGTGAGCCCGTAGATGAACAGGTTGGCGGTGCCGCCAAGGGCCAGCAGGTCCGGCACGCCAACGCCCCCCGGACCAGAGCCAGGCAGGGAGGGGCCCGAGCGGCCGGGGGCCGGCCTCAGCGAACCGCCCTGGGGAGGCCCATCCCCTGGAGAGTGGTCATCGGGGTCGTGATCCGGCGGCACGGCGCCATTAACCATTGAAGACCTCAATTCTACCATATATGTAGGCCCCGTGTAGGCTTAATGTTGGCGCCAGCAGCGCGCCACTTGCGGCGCAACCCAAGGGCATAAGCTAGGCCAATAAGCTCCAAAACTCTGCTCCCAACCGCACGGGGCCAATTTGTTCGCAGACCCTGACCGGTGTCAGGCGCTACCGGATTGGGTCGTTGCTTGGGTTACTATCTGAAGATCTGATACGTAAGCTCAGCAAAAAGCCATTCGCATCTGCCCCCCAATATTTCGGACCCTTTCCTTACCCAACTCCTCGAGACCTCGTGAATCCCCTCTTGACAGCCACCTCCAAACCTATTCCCCGCAAGGCCTGGATGGGGGCTGGTTTTGTGGCGGCCAGCCTGCTGGGCAGCCTGGGGGGGCAACCGGCTGGCGCCTTTCAGGCCACCTTCAACATGCAGGTGCCCAATCAGGCGGGCACAAGTCGCACGTTTACCTCCGGGGGAAATAGCGATCTCTACACAGAAATGACGGTTGGGAGTCTGACTTCAATTGGCGGCACATCTACAAACGTGTCGACCAATACAAATGCTGGACTTTGCGTGATCCGTCTTAACTGTCCCATTGCTGGTGGGGATGATAGCGCAGCTGCCGCAGCGGTAACCTTTTCATTTTCCAAACCTGTTGAGCTAGGCCTTTACAACAATTTTAGGGTTGGGCGTAATCAAGATCCTCCTTGGGGTGCTAACCTAGGTCTTGCACTTTTTTATAATGGGCTACAGCAAGGAAGCATTATACCGCTAAACGACTCCATCCTTAGCACAGGTTCCAGTTTTAAATTTGATTCCAAAGTTCTTGTTGCTGCCAACACTGCCATCACTGTCGGATTAGTTTGCTCAGGCGCAAGTTGCTCTTACACCGGTGCAAACGAGTTTTACATCTCCGACGTCATCGTCGAAGTCCCCGCCCCGCTCCCTTTGATCGGCGCCGGTGCGGCCTTCGCTTGGACCCGCCGCCTGCGCCGCCGGATCAAGGGCACTCCTAGCCCGATTAGCAAGGGCTGAGTTTCCTATCAAAGTCCAAAGCCGCTGAACAGGCTGGATCAGCATGGCTTGGCTTTGGAATTCAGCCGTTCCCGAGCAGTTCCCCTGCCTCCAGAGTCCCGTAACAATCGCTACGCGGGGGGCCACCGCTGGCAACCAGGATCACTTCGTCGGCCAAGGCGGCGCCAGCTTCAGCGCCCCAGCCCAGTGACCTTCGGAGTGTGTGTGCGATGTTCACGGACTACCGGCCCAGCCACGGCTACGACGAATACTTCAGTGCCGCCGACCAGCCCCGCGCCTCCCTGAGCCCCCTGCTCTCCTCCCTCGGCCGCATGGGGATCGACCAGCTCAATTCCAACCATGCCGCCGCCGCCGCCCTGCTCAAGCGGCTCGGTGCCACCTTTCGGCTCAATGATTCCGGCAGCAAGGGGGTGGAGCGGATCCTGCCCTTCGATCCCCTCCCTCGCCTGATCGCTGCCCATGAATGGGAGCGGCTGGAGCGGGGCCTCTTCCAGCGACTGCAGGCGATCGACCTCTTCTTGGCCGATGTCTACGGCCCCGGCCGCATCCTGGCCGATGGGGTGGTGCCCCGCGAAGACGTGGAAAGCTCCCAAGGCTGGCGGCCCCAGATGCAAGGCGTAACGCCGCCCCTGGGGCGTTGGTGCCACATCTCCGGCCTCGACCTGGTGCGCGATGGCAACGGCACCTGGCGGGTGCTCGAGGACAACCTGCGCTGCCCCTCCGGCGTGGCCTACTTCCTCGAAAATC
This sequence comes from Cyanobium sp. CTOTU6536, assembly GCA_036788375.1. Lineage (GTDB taxonomy): Bacteria > Cyanobacteriota > Cyanobacteriia > PCC-6307 > Cyanobiaceae > Cyanobium. The sequence continues at coordinate 9,134 of DAIQNM010000081.1, forward strand.
GGCGGGTGATGAAGCGCATCTTCCCCACCCTTTTCGCTGGCCGCGCCGTGCAGCCGATCGACAACTACGCCTCCCGCCTGCTGCGCACCCTCCAGGACCTCGCCCCCTGGAGCGATGCGCCCAAGGTGGTGTTGCTCACCCCTGGCGTGTTCAACAGCGCCTATTTCGAGCACAGCTACCTCGCCCAGCAGATGGGCATCGAGCTGGTGGAAGGCCGCGACCTGGTCTGCGAGGGCGATCGGGTCTGGATGCGCAGCACCGCCGGCCTGGCGCCGGTGGATGTGATCTACCGCCGCATCGACGACGACTTCCTCGATCCAGCCGAATTCCGCAGCGATTCGATGCTCGGCGTGCGCGGCCTGATGGGCGCCTTCCGGGCCGGCCGGGTGGCGATCGCCAACGCCCCAGGCACCGGCGTCGCCGACGACAAGCTCATCTATGCCTACGTGCCCGAGATGATCCGCTACTACCTAGGCCAGGAGCCGATCATCGAGAACGTGCCCACCTACCTCTGCGCCCGCCCCTCCGAACGCGCCTACGTGCTCGACCACCTCAGTGAACTAGTGGTGAAATCGGTGGCCGAAGCCGGCGGCTACGGCATGTTGATTGGACCCCACGCCAGCCGCGAGGAGATCGCCAGCTTCGCCGCCAAGATCGAGGCCGATCCCCGCAACTTCATCGCCCAGCCCACCCTGGAGCTCTCCACCGTGCCCTCCCTCAGCGAAGGGGAGCTTTACCCCTGCCACGTGGACTTGAGGCCCTACGTGCTGCGCGGCAAAAGCGATTGGGTCACCCCCGGCGGCCTGACGCGGGTGGCCCTGCGGCGCGGTTCGCTGGTGGTCAATTCCTCCCAGGGCGGTGGCTGCAAGGACACCTGGATCGTGGATGACACCAGCGTGGAGGCCCCGCTGGCGGGTCTGGAGGATCCGATCCCATGCTGAGCCGCGTTGCCGATTCGCTCTACTGGATCAACCGCTTTGTGGAGCGGGCCGAAAACATCTCCCGCTTTGTGGAGGTGAGCGAGGCCATGGCCCTCGACTGCCCCCCCGGCAGCGCCGAGCCCTGGCTGCCCCTGATCGATGCCAGCGGTGAGCGCGACCTCTTCGACAAGCTTTGCCCCGCCGCCAGCCCCGACGACGTGGTGAACTTCCTGGTGCGCCGGGAAGACAACCCCAACAGCGTGGTGAATTGCATCGCCTTTGCCCGCGAAAATGCCCGCCAGATCCGTGATGTGCTCACCACCGAGATGTGGGAGCACCTCAACGCCACCTACTGGAGCCTGCAGGAAGCCAGCTTCTGGGAGCAACC
>DAIQNM010000082.1:0-1971 GCA_036788375.1 Cyanobium sp. CTOTU6536
GATGTGTTCAACGTGATGCTGCAGATCCTCGATGACGGCCGCGTCACCGATGGCCAGGGCCGCACGGTGGATTTCACCAACACGATCCTGATCCTCACCAGCAACATCGGCAGCGCCTCGATCCTCGATTTGGCCGGCGATCCGAGCCGCCACAGTGAGATGGAGCAGCGGGTGAATGAGGCGCTGCGGGGCCACTTCCGGCCCGAGTTCCTCAACCGCCTCGATGAATCGATCATCTTCCACAGCCTCAAGGCCGAGGAGCTGCGTCAGATCGTGGACCTGCAGGTCAAACGCCTGGCGCGCCGCCTGGAGGACAAAAAGCTGGGCCTTGAGGTGGAGAGCGAAGCCCTCGACTGGCTGGCGGGGGTGGGCTACGACCCGGTGTACGGCGCTCGGCCGCTGAAGCGGGCGATCCAACGGGAGCTGGAAACGCCGATCGCCAAGGCGATCCTGGCGGGCAGGTTCGACGCCGGCTCCACCATCAAGGTGGCGGTCGAGGATGGCCGGCTGGCCCTGGGCGAGGCGGCTGCAGCAACGCTCAGCGGAGCTGTGCCGGCGCTGGTCTGAAGGCTGGGATGGGCTGGGCCGGAGGTTCAGCCCACCAGGGCATCGATCCTTCGGGCCAGCTCCAGATCCAGGTTGGAAAGCCCGCCGGTGTCATGGGTGGTGAGATCAATCACCACCCGATTCCAGACGTTGCTCCACTCGGGGTGATGGTCGAGGCGCTCAGCGGCAAGGGCCACGCGGGCCATGAAACCAAAGGCTTCAGAGAAATTGGCGAAGCGGAATTCGCGGTGCAACTTGCCTGCTTGCAAGGTCCAGGCGGGCAGGAGCTCAGGCAAGCGCTCGTGTTCGGAAGGGGTGAGGGGCTGGGCGGCCATAGGAGCGGAGATTGCGGCCCCAAAAGATGGGCCGGAGCGTCGGCCATATGCTGCCACGGAGTCAGAAACGCACGGGGTAATCAGGCGACGCATGGGCGCTCAGCCGTACTGCTCCAGGCCGGGGCCGAGGTTTTGAAAGGTGCCAGCCCAGCAGCAGTGCCATGGCTTTGCCACCGGGGCATTGGCCATAATCCCGCTGACGCCGGAACTCCTGCGCTGACCAGGACGGACACACCAACCGGTCGACATGCAACCCGCCCACGGCCCCCAGCGATGACCACGATCACCTCCAGCTACGAAGGCGACCTGCACTGCCGCTCGGTGCACGGCCCCTCCGGCGCGGAGCTGCCCACCGATGCCCCGCTCGATAACCAGGGGCGCGGCGAGGCCTTTTCCCCCACCGACCTGGTGGCCACGGCGCTTTCCACCTGCATCCTCACAATCCTGGGCATCACGGCCGAACGGGACGGGATCGCCCTGGAGGGCTGCACGGCGCGGGTGGAAAAAAGCATGACCCAAAGCGCCCCACGCCGCATTGAGACCCTGGAGGTGTGGATCACCCTGCCGGCGGACCTCACTCCGCAGCAGCGGGCCCTGCTGCAGCGGGCCGGCGAACGCTGCCCCGTGAAGCTCTCGCTGGAGGGATCGGTGGCCATGGTGCTGCACTGGGCCTAGGGCGCGCCCTGAAGCATCTGGTCGATCTGGCGACCCGCAGGGCGAACTGGCGGGGAGCTTGGCCGATGGGAGTTAGCGGTTGCGGAGGCCAGCGGAGCAGAGGCGGCGGAAGAGGCTGATCACAGCCTGGGGAGGCTGGAGTTCCATCCAGAAGGCCTCGGCCTCGATGCGCTGGTCGCTGCTGGGGTAGCTGCGGTCGATGAGCTTGGCGTAGTGGGGCGCGATGCTGCGCAATTCGCTAAACGTGCGTGGCATCTGGTCATCGGCGATGGCGCCGCTGCCGGTTTGGTGGGTTGGGGCAACAATGAACTGGAGTACTACACAAAGGATTCAGTCAGCATCCATGGCGACCTTGCTATCACCGCACAAAGAATCACCCCTGATTCGGGCCTGAACTGTTACTACGGGCCAGCAC
>DAIQNM010000082.1:1981-10438 GCA_036788375.1 Cyanobium sp. CTOTU6536
TGATGTGGGTCGCTTCATGGGCCATCACTTCCCACACGGCCTCCCCATCGGCCAGGTTGACGCCATGGCGGCAGAGCACCAGTTGGTGGCCGCCCCGGCCGTCCTGGTCGTAGTAGCCGGCATGGCGGGGCGGACAATGGTCAGAAACCAGGGTCACCACACCGGCTGCATTGATCAAGGCCTCAAGCTGGCGGATGTCATCGAGGTTGGCAGCCGCCGCCGGTCTGGCGCATCCGATGGCACCAAGGGCGCCAACGGCCAGGCAGCCCAGAGCGGCAACCCACCCCGCCCCCAGCGAGCAAAAGCGCTCCGCCCCAATCCAGGCCAGGCCAGGCCCGCGAACCCAACGCTGGGTCATGGCGTGATCCCCCGGTCGGGCCCCGAGATCCAGCTTGGCGAGGGATCCAGATCCGTGCCGGCCCCAGCCCCTTTCACTTCGCACAACGATGCCTAGCCGGTGCTTCGGGGCGAGGACCAGCCCAACGGGGCCTCGTGCCTAGGTGCTCAGGCCGCCGGATCGGAGGGATCGGCGGAAAGGGGCGGGAGGCTAAGGGCCGTGAGCGGCCCACCGAAACAGGCACCGGTATCGAGTCCGATGCGATGGGGGAGGGGCAGGGGCACCCCATCGACGGAGGCGGAATGGCCAGATGGGGCAAGGCCGCAACCCAATCGCGGTGCGAGCTGGCAAAAGGCAACAGGGAAGCATCACCGCCATTGCGGATCCAGACCGCGGGGGATCACCAGGCCATAGCGGCGTCGCACCCGACGGGACCAGGAAAAGGCCGCCCCGGCTCCGAGGATTGGCAGGGGGGCAGGGGCATGGCTGGTGGAGCAGGCACCTACACCTTCACCACCCTCACCACCTTCATTGTACTCAGAACTGGAATAGGAAACTACGGAATCTTGATTGCAATGGCCACCGCCTTCATAACCTTCGCCACCTTCATTGTCTTCAGCTTCCCCATCGCGAGAATACCTGTAGGCAGTTGGACCTTTATCGAGTTTCTCTGCCCTGAACCCAAGGCTCGAGAGGAAGGTGTTTCCAGCAACCTCTTCGGACTGATCGGGAGCAAATGGACAAGAACTGGTCTCCCAGCCATTTTGAGCTGCAGCTTCAGGCTCGTCTGCGGTGCCAGCGCATCTTCCAGTACCTTGAGCATCCAAGCCCCCTTGCACTCCAAAGCGGAATGTAGTGCCATACCAAGAATTAGACTCACGAATCCTGCCAGACTCTCCTTCAGAAACCTGATCATCCCTGGCAGAGAAGCCGAGCGCAACAATCTTGTCATCATTAGTCAGAAACGCAAGGCAAAATCCGATACTGTTTTTCATACTAGACCTAGGATCTTCAAAGTACTGAATGACTGAAAAATATAGGGTTTTACCCCGCTTCAGTTCATCCGTGAACTGATCGTCATTCATGCCACCGTTAGTTCCATCGCACAAGGAACTCCCTGCGGGCCCCTAGGAGTAGCTGCCACCTTTAAAAGCTGAGCCAGCTCCAACCGGGGAAGCAAAGCAGAAGGAATTGTTGGCAGCACTGCTCAGGTCCATCAAAATTTTTGGACGAGCGGGGTCCGGATTCAATCCAGCGAATCCTCGATTTTGGCTACGCAGCTCCTTGACTTTGGCCAGAAGACCATTCTTCACTATCTCAGCACCAGATCTATCAATTTAATCCTTAAAATCACTGAGTTTCTGGATGCGTATCTCGATTTGCTCCTGGTTAGTTTTAGCAGCCAAGACTTGACTGGCAAGATCTGTCCTCTGATCGTCGGTTTCGGCTTTCTCAAAACCAGTCTGTATGGTCTGCAGCTCCGAGTCGGCCTTCTACTTGGCCATTTGGGCAGTGGTTAGCAATTCATCCAGGTTATCGGAACCATCGATCAAGGCAATCCTAGCCTCTAGGTCTTTGATCTCTTTGCCTATTTTCTCCTGTGTCTGCTGCCATTCGGTGCGATAGATCCTCATCCCCCAGGCCATGAAAGCGCCTTGCTTATCGTTGGCCTCGGTGTCCCAATCCATGTAGCCCTCAAGCCGAGCTCCCAAGAGCCAGTCGAAACCTGTCTTGGGCGACTTGGAGTAATCGCCCTTAAAGCTGTAGCGCATCAACGCAGCCTGGACCGGGCTGACGCCAACCACCAAGGCCAAGGGCCAGAGCAGGACCACCACCAGGGCCCTGCAAGTCCTCTGGGAAGGGCGGCGGTGGCGTCCCAGGGGCGACGAGGCTTGACCGGGGGAGCGCATGGACCGAAGAGTTGAGAGCTCGATACATCTAGGCTACACATAGCATACATGAGATGTCAAGGGTTGTTGTCGAGCGCGATCGCCCAACGGCCTGACCCATGCCCCAGCCTGCAGAAGCTCAGCTCGCCGAAGTGGCTAGCGGCAAGGTTCGGCACCAGCCTTGGCGGGGCCGATCCGGCCCGACCAGGCCAGGCCAGGCCACCGAAGCACCGGCCAGCGGCAGGGGCGCTGGGGCCTGATCCACGACTTTTGCGCGCCTATGATACTCCCACGTTTCGGATTCCGTGTTGGTGATCGTGAGGGAATTGAAGGCTACGAAAATAAGAAACTGCTCTGATTCATAGCATTGGAGAACAGCCGGAGCAGAAGGGCAAGTCTGTCATCTCCCGGATGTTTCGATAGGGTTCGCCATCCATAGGTCTCAATCGGGGCAGCCAGGAGGATGGGCCTCAGCCCACCACCGCGATCGGCGCCAACACAGATCCGCGCTTGACGCGGCGACGGATCCGGCGGGACCAGCCGAAGGCCAACCCCGCACCGAACAGGGGCAAAGGAGCGGGGGTCTGGGCTGGATCCGGTGTGGGTTCGGGATCGGGGTCGGGAGGAACAACAGCGAGGTTGGCCTTATTCAATCCGGTGCTGCCCTTGGTGTTACCGGAATAGGGGCAAAGGTTCTGACCTTCCTGGTTAAAGCTGGTTGCAACTTCACATTCTGGACCGGCAGCTTGTTGAATCAGAGTACTGATGCCAATCCACTCCTCGGGCTGGGGCGCGCCATGGCCGCTGTCAAGAAGCTGGAGTTGTGCAGCCAACACATTTCAATCTTTATCGTAGGTAGGCATGAAGGCAAGGCGGAAGTATTTGAAATTGGTTTTGATGGGTCCGGGATCAACTTGCCCAGCCTGTTCCTCACCCAACGTAAAGAAGCTTTGAGCACCGTAGACCGTAGTTGCGTCGTTATGGCTGCCATCACAGGTGCTGCCGCCGGGAGCACTGTCCGAATAGGGCCCTGCAGCAAAGTTGCCCTTCGCCAGTGGCGAGGCAAAGCAACAAGCCGTGGGATTCAGTGTTGCGCTGATGTTAGATCCCAGGGTGGAGGCGTCCCAGGGTTGCTTAAGACCGTCAATCGCATTGCTCGAGAGGCGACCGCATCCCAGATCATCGTGGCCACCAAAGAACCCTTAATGAGGGGGCCATGACTGTTGCCGTATTCACCACTGAAGCTGTCGTTGATCAGCGCAGCGTTGGCCGGCATGGCACGACGGACCAACAGGAACGCCCCCACCATCGCCAAGGCCAGCCGGCCGAGGCCAGGGGCGGAAACCGGAGAGAAGGAACGGGTCATGGCTGAGCCGGCCTGGCAATGGACTCACGCAACAACCATATTACTACATCTAGCCAACACCCGCTGTAGACGGCGCCGGCGCCATGCTTGGGGCCCCTCCGCACGCGCGTCCCATGGCCCAGTCGGGTTCGGCCCTAGCCCAGCTCCAGGGCCATCTGCATCACACCCGCCTGCTCGGATCGATCAGCAGCACCCTCTACTACGACCAAAACACGGTGATGCCACCGGACGGGGCCGCCTGGCGGGGGGAGCAACTGGCCCTACTGGCCAGCCAACTGCACGCGCGCCAGAGCAGCAGTGCCTACGGCGATCTGGTGGCGGCCGCCGAAGCCGAGCTCGATGCCAGCAGCCCGGCGCCCGTGCGGCGCAATCTGCAGCTGCTGCGGCTGGAGCTGGAGCGCCAGCGCTGCCTCGATCCGGCCCTGGTGGCCGAGCTCGCCCGGGCCCAGTCCCGCGGCAACGCCATCTGGCAGGAGGCCCGCGCCCACAACGACTTCGCCCGTTTCGCGCCGGCCCTGCGCGAGCTGATCCGCCTGCGCTGCGAGCAGGCCAGCCAGCTGGCCGCCGCCGAACCGGTGCCGCGCAGCCCCTGGGAAATCCTGGCCCAACCCTTTGAACCCGAGGTGAGCAAGGCGCGGCTGCAGCAGCTGTTTGCCCCCTTGGTGGCCGCCATCCCGGCCCTGCTGGAGCAGGTGGCGGCGGCCGGCGCCCCGCCGCGCCCAGGTCCGGCCCCGGACCTGACGGAGCCCCGCCAGGAGGCCCTCTGCACCGAACTGCTGGCCAGCTGGGGCTACGACCCGGCCCGCTGTCAGCGCTCCCGCTCGGCCCACCCCTTCTCCTGCACCGTGGGGCCGAGGGATTTCCGCATTACCACCCGCGTGGTGCCCGGCCAACCCCTCGCCGCTTTCCTGGCCACCGCCCACGAATGGGGGCACTCCCTCTACGAGCAGGGCCTGCCCCGCAGCGACGACCACTATTTCCCCTGGCCCCTCGGCGAAGCCACCTCGATGGGGGTGCACGAATCGCAGTCGCTGTTCTGGGAGTGCCGGGTGGCCCGCAGCCGAGCCTTCGCCGAGCGCTGGCATGGCCGCTTCTGCGAGGGGGCCAACGCCGATCCCTGGGGCGGCGCCTTCGGCTTCTGGCGGGCCCTCAATCCCCTCAAGCCAGGCCTGATCCGCGTTGAGGCCGATGAACTCAGCTACTGCCTCCACATCGTGCTGCGCTTCGAACTGGAGTTGGCCCTGGTGGAGCAGGGGATGCCGGTGGAGGAGCTGCCCAGCCAATGGAACCGGCGCATGGGCGAGCTGCTCGGCCTGGTGCCCCCAACCGACAGCGAAGGCTGCCTGCAGGACATCCATTGGTCGGAGGGGTTAGTGGGCTACTTCCCCTCCTATGCCCTCGGCCACCTGATCAGTGCCCAGCTCTGCGGGGCCATGGAGCAGGAGATCGGCCCGATCGAGGCCGCCATCGCCGCCGGGCAGGAAACGCGGCTGCAGGGCTGGCTTGCCGAGAAGGTGTGGCCGCTCGGGCGCTCGGTCAATAGCGAAGAGCTGGTGAAGCAGGTGAGCGGTCGGCCCCTGGAGGCCCAGCCCTTCCTGGCCCACCTCCAGGCGAAGGTGGAGGCCCTGGGGCGCCCCTAAAGCGGCTGGTGCGCCGATGGCGGGTCTTTAAGATGCCCCTGCGCAACGCACTCCCATGGCGAACATCGACCACGCTCCCAGCCGCACGATGCTGAACCTGCTGCACGTGCTGCCGGCCTTCGCCGATGAGGCCGAGCTGCGGCTCAACGCCATCGTGGAGCTCAACTCCAACACGATCAACAAGTACGAACTGATCACCGAAACCGGCCACCTCAAGCTCGATAGGGTCGGCTATTCCTCGCTCGCCTATCCCTTTGCCTACGGCTGCATCCCCCGCACCTGGGACGAAGACGGCGACCCCCTCGACATCGAGATCGTGGGCGTGACCGAGCCCCTGGTACCTGGCTCGCTGGTGCAGGCCCGCATCATCGGCATCATGCTGTTCGACGATGGCGGTGAGGTGGACGACAAGGTGATTGCCGTGCTGGCCGACGACAAGCGCATGGACCACATCACCTCCTACGAGCAGCTCGGCGCCCACTGGCTCAAGGAAACCCAGTACTACTGGGAGCACTACAAGGACCTCAAAAAGCCCGGCACCTGCCGCGTGAATGGCTTCGAAGGCAGTTCGGAGGCTGTCCGTATCATCAAAGCCTGCGAGGCGCGCTATACCACCACCATCGAAGCCAAGTTGGTGGGCTAAGCCCACCTTTTCCACCGCCTTCGGGCCATCCGTTGCCAGCTCCGCTGGCCGAACGTGCAGCCCACCGGTTTTTCCCCCGCTGCCCCCGCCATGAAGCACCGCACCCTCGTCGGCCTCCTGGCCCTCTCCACCCTCACCCCGGTGCTGGTGGCCCCGGGGGCCCGGGCCATCGAGCCGCCACCGCCGGTGCCCGGCTTCCCGCAGGCCTCCGCCTCCGGAGCTGCCACCAGCCTGCCGGCAGGGGCAACGAAGACCCCGCTCACCACCGCACCGGCCAGCACCATCCCGGCCACCACCGCGGCGGTCACCAGCAACCGGGAGATCGTGTTGGAGCTGCGCAAGCGCACCATCAGCCTGATCGAGGGCGGCAAAGTGCTCGGCAAGTGGCCCGTGGCGATCGGTGATCCCGCAACCCCCACTCCCACCGGCCGCTACAGCATCCGCAACAAGGTGGTGAATCCCCAGTACCAAAGTACCAAGAGCGGTAAGAACAACCCCACCATCGGCCCCAATGGCCCCCTGGGCGATCGCTGGATTGGCTTTCACACCACCGCCAAGGACCAGTTCGGCATTCACGGCACCCCGCCCGCCTGGGCCTGGGCCGTGAACCAGGGTGCCGCCGTGACCCATGGCTGCGTGCGGATGCTGGGTCCCCACGTGCGGGCCCTGTTTGAGCAGGTGGATGTGGGCACGCCGGTGGTGGTGAAACCCTGAACCGGAAAACAATCCGCAGATCCGATCGTCTAGCTCCTTCCGGTCAGGATTTCCACGTAACCTGAGTACATCGACCCATTGGAGCCGGTAGCTCCGGCCCCTTGCCATGCCCCAGTCCGGCCTCGACCACACCGCAGACCCGCTCAACAGCACCTCGCTGAAGTGGGGTCAGGATGGGGAGCTCTCCAAGCTTGACCTGGATCGGATCCTGGACCTGCTCTCTCAGGTGGACCCGTTGGCTGAAGCGCTGGTCGGAGAACGCTTCAAGCCCTTCGGCTGAAGGTTCCGGGCCAGCGCCAGGGAGAGGCCATCCCGGCTGGCCAAGCCCTTCAGGGCCGAGATCGGTAAGCCAGCGGCGGGCAACCCCACGGGCAGGTATCCCCCCACACCCTCGGGCAGGTCAAACACCGGCACCTGGCGCAGCCCATTGGGGGTGAGCTGGTCCTCGAGGCGCTCGAGGTGGGCCGTGGCGGGCAACCACACCAGATCGCCCCGGCGGCACTCGGCCAACAAAACCGGTTGCTCGGTGAAACTGGCACCGGTGAGCGCCCTCTGAAGATCCGGCAGGGTCACCAGGCCCACCACTTGATCGGCTTCCTCCACCAGCAGGCAATGGTTGTGGGCCTCCACGAGCCGGGCCAGGGCCTCGCTGGCCGCGGTCTGGGCGGCCAAGACCAGGGGTGCCTCCACGTCGATCGCCTCCTCCACCCCCAGCTCCGCCAAGCGACTGCGCCGTTCCTCCTCGATTGGATCAGCCCCGAGCAGACCGGAATTCTGAAATCCCAGCCACCGCTCCACCAAGGCCGCGCTCAGGCCCGCCGCCGCCATCAGGGGCAGCACGATGCGGATGTCGCGGGTGAGCTCAAACAGCAGCAGCAGGGCCGTCAGGGGTGCCCGGGCACTGCCCGCCAGCACCGCCGCCATCCCCACCATGGCGTAGGCGGGGGGCTGGGCCACCGGCAGATGGAAGCCCCCCTCCCCCAGCAGCTGGCCATAGGCGTTGCCCAGCACCGCCCCAAGGAACAGGGCTGGCGCAAAACCGCCACCCACAAAGCCGGTGGCATTGCTCAGGGCCGTGGCCACCAACTTCACCCCGATCAACAGCACCAGGGTGAGCAGGGGGATGCCGCCGTCACTGCCAAGCAGGGCCTCGATCGTGTCGTAGCCAACCCCGAGCACCTGGGGAAACGCCAGGGCCATCCCTCCCACCGCCGCCCCGCCCAGGGCCGTTGCCAGGCCTGGGGGCAGATAGCTCAGCACCGCCTGAAGCCGCTCGCTGCGGCCCGCTGCCATCAGGCGGATCAGGGCCCAAGACATCAGGCTCGCCAGCAGGCCGAGTCCCAGGTAGAGGGGCAGCTCCCAAGGGGAGCGCACGTCGTAGGCCGGCAGCCGCAGGATCGGATCGTCCCCCAGGCAAAGCTGGGTCACCAGGGCCGAGGCCACCGCCGCCACCAGCACCGCCCGCAGGCTTGGCCGGCCGGGCACGGTGCTGAAGCTGCCCTCGAAGGCAAAGAAGACCCCGGCAATCGGGGCCTTGAAGCCCGCCGCCAGGCCCGCCGCCACCCCCGCAGCCACGAGGGCCTTCTGGGCCTCGGGGGAAAGACCACCGCGCTGGGCCACCCACAGTCCCAGGTTGCCACCACTCTCCACACTCGGACCCTCCGGTCCCAGGGAGGCGCCGCTGCCCAGGCTCAGGGAGGCGGCCAGGATTCGGAGCAGGGGCAGGCGGGGTTTTGATGCCACGGCACCATCCGCCATCGCCATCAGGGTCGGCAGGCCCGGGCCGAGGTTGCCGCCCAGCCAGCGCAACAATCCCACCGCCAGGCCCCCCAGGGTTGGCACCACCACCACCGGCCAGAGGGCAAGCC
>DAIQNM010000083.1:0-10429 GCA_036788375.1 Cyanobium sp. CTOTU6536
GCGCGCACCGCCTTCACACGGTCGCTGAACTGGTAGCCAAGGGTGCCGATCGCCATGAAGCGCTGCAGCGAAAACACCATGGCGGCCGCATCAAACGGGGTGCCGTCGTGGAACTGCACGCCCTTGCGCAAACGGATGCGGGCCCGCAGGCCATCGGCGCTGAGCACGGGCGGCCCCGCGGCCAACCGCGGCTCGATCACACCATCGGCCGTGATCGCATAAAGAGGATCACCCAGGGCGCTGAGCACCTGCAGCTGGCCGGAGCGCGAGGCCTGGGCCGGATCGAGCGAATCAATGCGGCTCTTGCTGGCCACAATCAAGGTGCCAGCGGGATGGGGCGGGGCGCAGGCGCTGGTGGCGAGGGCCAGCAGGGCGGCGAACAGGCCTGCGGCGGGGCGGCCGCAGCGGCGCCAAGCGCTCTCAGCACCCCGGGGGGGAACGGCCCCCATGGCTGAAGGCTTGTGAATCTGGCCGGAGGCGGGAGGCAAGCCCGAACATTCAAAACGGCCCCATTCAAGGGGGTCGACGGGCGGGGTTGAGGCGGGGCGGGGCCGCTGGCCCTTCAGCCCTCGTGACGCCCCAGCGGCAACGGCCTGTGGGGCAGTGCCCCCTGCAGCTGGCCCAGGGGCAGCTCAAACACCGGCGAGCCGTGGCGGGCCAGGGGCCAGCGGCGGACCCAGCAGCGGTTGCCGTGCTGGTCGACGCCGATCACCTGGAAGAGCCGGGCGTCGGCGCCGGCCGGATCCAGGGGCTCGAGAACCCCGATGGCAGCAGGCGGAAGCTCGATGCAGTCGCCCTGGTGAAGGTCCATGGCCGGGCTGCCACGACGGGCAACGGTAATTCCTTAAGCATTTCTACAGCCCCACGAATCCCCGCAGCCGCTGGGTGGGGGTCTGCGGACACGCCATAGCCAGCCGGGGTGCCGCGGCCGGCTGGTCATGGCCAGGCAAGCCAGGAGCTGGGAGGGTCCCTGAATGGCATCGCACTGCTTGGACAAGGGCGGCAACGGTTAGAGAGACTCCAAAAAGAAAGTTCCAGCATGATGATGCAGATCGGCGGCGCGGGATAGGCGCAAAGGGGAGAGGTTGCATCATTCTGATTACAGTTAAAGCGATTAGGCTTTGTGAGCTCATTGATTCAAAATGATGTTCTCTTCAATCCTGCAAAAGGCTGGCCTCAAGCCTGGCCATTCGCTGCGATCTTCGGTTCCAAAGCTTTTGATGACTGCCGTCATGGTTGGCGGGGCGGGGTCGCTGTTGTCTGCCGGTTCCGCAAAGGCAATTGTATCCTGTGATTTTGGAGGGTATGGATTAAATGACTGCGCCGTTAACAGCTTCTTCACTCTTGATGATAAAAAATTAACAATTGCTCTCTCCCTACGGCTGGCCAAGGGACTATTACCTTAAGTACTCCGTCTCTGGATGTATTCAATATTCTTGTTGACTTCCTTTCGGTGCCACTTACTCCAGTCGTAAATAGTGCAACTTTCACTTATGACCTTGAGATTTTTACCGGGACCAAGCATTTTAGTGGCGCTAGGATTGATAGCCTGAATTCCGCAGGGCCCACTACGCAAGTGGTTAAAACCGAACTGCTTGGCCCCTATTTTGCTACGCTTACATCAGTCAATGGAATTCCGGACCCGCTTTCTCCTCCGTCCCCATTTATTGAGACCGTTCCTGGAAATGTCAAAAAATTAAGAGTACTTGATACCTATTCTGTCACTGATGGGGGTGAATTGTCTGAATTTTCTAATACGTTCAGGCAAAGTAGTGAAGTTCCAGGCCCCCTACCCGTCGTGGGAGCCGGCATGGCCTTCGGCTTCAGCCGCAAGCTGAGGAGCCGGATCAAGGCCAGCGCCGGCGCCAAAGCCTGATCTCAGGTTTCGCTGAGGTCGCTCGGCATAGCCCATTCAGCGGAGTAAATCCGCAGGATGGGTTTTCCTTTCCTCCAGGCCCCGCCATTCGGTGGGGCCTTTTTTGTGGTGTGCGGGGTGTTGCCGGCTTTAGCCGTGGTGCTTCAAAGCGTGCGCAGGCAGGCGGCGATCGCCTTCACATCCGCCAGGGCTTCGATGGCTGCCAGGGCCTGGCGGAAGTGGGATTCCTGCACCTCGTGGGTGATCACCACGATCTCGGCCGCGGGCTCAGCAATGGGCCCAGCACTGGCCCCCGCCGGCGTTTCTCCATCCCCCTGGGCCGGGAATTGCACGATCGATTGGATCGACACGCCCGCCTCCCCGAAGCAGCTGCCGATCCGGCCGATCACCCCCGCCTCATCGCGGGTGTGGAGCCTCACGTAGTTGCGGTGGCGGGAGCTGGAGCCATCCACCAGGGCGCAGCGGCGCCAGCTGCTGGCCGCCAGCAGCGGATCGAGGCCCGCTTCGGCGCCGCCCACCTGGCGGATGCCGGCGATGTTGAGGATGTCGGCCACCACCGCCGAAGCCGTGGGGCCGGCGCCGGCGCCTGGGCCATAAAACATCACCTGGCCCACCGGATCCCCTTCCACCAGGATCGCGTTGTTGACCCCATGCACCCCCGCCAGCGGGTGGTGTTTGGGCAGCAGGGTGGGATGCACCCGCACATCCAGGGGGATGGCCTCGCCTGGGACTGCCAGGCCATCGCCGACGCGCTCGGCCGTGGCCACCAGCTTGACCACAAAGCCCAGCTGGGCCGCGTAGGCCACATCGCGGGCATCGAGGCGGTCGATCCCCTCGGTAGCGATGCCGGCCCTAGGCACCGGCCCGCCATAGGCCAGGCCCGCCAGGATCGCGATCTTGTCGGCGGCATCGCCCCCTTGCACATCGGCGGCGGGGTCAGCCTCGGCGTAGCCCAGCCGCTGGGCATCGGCCAGCACCTCGGCGTAGGCCGCCCCCTCATCGGCCATGCGGCTGAGGATGTAGTTGGTGGTGCCGTTGATGATGCCGCTCACCCGCTGGATGCGGTTGCCGCCGAGCGATTGCTTCAGCGGCTCGATGATCGGGATGCCGCCGCCTACGGCGGCTTCGATCAGCACATAGACGCCGCGCTCGGCTGCCGCCGCCGCGATCTCCTCGCCGTAGCGGGCGATCACCGCCTTGTTGGCCGTCACCACCGGCTTACCGGCGGCGATGGCGCGCAGGATCAGGCTGCGGGCCGGCTCCAGGCCGCCCATCACCTCCACCACGATCTCCACGGCCGGATCGTCGATCACCGCCTCGGGGCTGGTGGTGAGCAGGGGCGGATCGAGATCCAGAGGGCGAGGCCGGTTGAGGTCGCGCACCGCCACCCGGCGCAGCTCCAGCTCGGCCACCAGGGGATGGCGGCCCTCTGGACCCAGCAGGATCGCGGCCACGCCCGCCCCCACCGTTCCCAGCCCCAGCAAGCCGACACCGATCGCCATGGACCGCAGATCCCGCAGTCCTCTGATCCTAGAAATCGGCGGGCAGACCCTTCGGCCCGCAGGGACATTGCCGCACAGCCGCAAACTCCCCGGGGGCGGTGCCCCCAGAGCCTGGGGCCAGCCTTGCTATCCCTAAGCGCCGCCCTCGAGCGAGCCCTCACTGCCGGGGGCCGGCGCCCCCATCGCCCCCTCCGGAGCCCCCTGCCCAGCGCCCAATGCCGCCGCCTGGGCCTGCATGGTGCGCAGGATGTTGAGGAAGCCGTTGGCGCGGGAGGGGGTGAGGCTGGCCTGCAGGCCCGTGGCCGCCATGAAAGCCGGATCCACGGCCACCACTTGGGCCGGCGTCAGGCCCTCCAACCCCTCGATCAGCAGGGCCAGCAGCCCCTTGGTGATCTGGGCGTCGGAATCACCCTGCCAGTGGAGTTTCCCCTCCACCAGCTCCCCCACCACATACACCTGCGAGACGCAGCCACGCACCTTGCACTCTTCGCGCTTGAGGTCGTCGGGCAGGGGCTGCAGCCGCTTGGCCAGCCAGAGCACGTATTCGTAGCGGCGCTTCGGATCGGCCGTGCCGCCGAGGCGCTCCACCATCCGGTCGAGGGCCGGACTAATGCTGCTGCCCATGCCGGCGGCTCCCGTCAACCGCGGGGGCGATGCAGGCGGGCCAAGCCAGCGAGCAGGCCCAGGGCTGCCACCGGAGCCAGGCTCAGCAGCACAGCGCCCAGGGGCAGGGAAGCCTGGCGGCGGCCGGCGCCGAGCTCGGAGAGTTCGATCCAATCACGGTGGCCCGGACCCGCATCCACCTGGATCTCGGCATCACGGCCGGTGCGCTCCGGCAGGGCAAAGGCCAGGCGACCCTGGGCATCGGTGCGGCCCAGCTCGATCGGCGTAGCGCCCTGGGCGACGATCAGCCGCACGGCGGCATCACGGGCCGGCTCGCCGTTGGAGAAGGCGCTCTGCAGCTCCATGCGGCCAGCACTGGTCGGCAGCGACGCGTGGGTATGGGCGCCATGGCCACCGCCCAGCAGGTGCAGGTCGGTCTCGATGGAGTGGGCCCCAGCGGCGAGGGGGGCGAGCGCAAGACCGGCAGCGCCGAACAACAAAGAAAGGGTGGAGCGGCGCATGGCGATGATCCAGAACAGAAGCAGATTCAACCAGCTTTCCAGCGATTCTCGCTGCTCCGGCCGGCCTGCACCATTCTGGCCACCGACGTGACCATCATCGAGAGGGCATCGCAGCTTTCGCCGCGGGCCTGGAGCTCGGCGGCCAGGATCCGCTCGGCGGCGGTGGGGGCCTGGGGATAGGGGGTCGTCGGGGCGACGGCGGAAACGGTAAGGGTCCTGGAGGCCATCCAGGGGGCCGATCGAAGCGTGTCCAAGGAGCCGGGTCGTCGCACCGGCTGATCCTGGCAAATCCCGGCCTGGAGCGCGCATCCTGCTGTGATGCGTTACACGGCGGCCAGGCCGTGCAGGCCCTCGCCATCGAGCCAGCCGCCGAAGGGCAGGTCCCAGGGCTCGCGGGGCAGGCCCGGGTGCAGACCGTGGGCCGGAAGCACCGCCAGGGCCGGCACAGCGGCCCAGGCGGGATCGGCCCGGAGCCGGTCGTACCAGCCGCCGCCCGAACCCAGCCGGATGCCGGTGACGGGATCAAAGGCCAGGGCGGGCACCAGCAGTACCGCCAAGGCGGCCGGCGGCAGGTTGCCGGCCGCCGCCAGGGGGGCGGGGATGCCGCAGCCATCGGGGGCAAGGGGATCGGCCGGGCTCCAGGGGCGATAGGCCATCGAGGCGGTGGCCTCCACCGCGGGCAGGGCCACAGGAATGCCCGCCGCCGCCAGGGGCCGCAGGTCCACCTCCCCCGGCAGGGGCCAGTAGAGGCCGAGCCACTGATCGGGGCCTAGCCAGGCCGGCAGCTCCCGCCGCACCGCCGCAGCGATCGCTTCCTCCAGGTTGGTCCAGCCGCCGCCTGGCTGCTGCCTGAGCTCCCGGCGCAGCCTGCGGTAGTGGCGCCTCAGGGCCACCTTTTCGGCCCGGGCGGGGTGCTCCAGCGCCGTTGGATGGCCCGTTGGCGGCGCCAACGGTGCCGGCAACCCTGGTGGTGCCTGCGCAGATCGTTTCTCGGGCATCTCTGCGGGCCCAAGCCCTTCCCCGTTCATCGCTGGAACCAGCCGGTGAGGGCCACCGCCAGGGCATCGGCCGCGTCGTCGGGCCGGGGGGGGTGCTCCAGATCCAGCTCCCGCATCACCGCCGCCAGCACCTCATCCTTTTCGGCGTGGCCGTGACCGGCCACGGCCAGCTTGATCTGCATCGGCGGAAACTCCACCACCGGGATGCCGAAGCGCGCCAGGGTCATGATCACCACCCCCCGGGCTTGCACCACGGCAATGGTGGTGCTGGAGCGGTAGAAGAAAAACTTCTCCACCGCCGCCAATTCGGGCCGCCAGCGGCGGATCAGGGTGCGCAGGTCGGCAGCGATCTCCACCATGCGGTCGCCCTCGCTGCGGCCTGGATCGGTACGGATCATGCCGCAATCCAGCAGGCGCTGAACTCCCGACTCGGCGAGGGGCTCGCCCGCCCGCCAGGGCGCCCGCTCCTCCACCTCGATCACGCCGTAGCCCACCCGGGCCAGGCCGGGGTCGATGCCGAGGATGATCATGCTTGGGGCCCGTTCACCGCACCAACGGTGGCAGCGCTTTCTGCTCCGTGGCGCGCAGCCCCATCAGCTCCTTCTGCAGGGAGGGGTTCTCCCGGAAGGCGCGCCACTGGGGGCTGGCGATGATCTGCCGAGCCGCCTCCGCACCGAGGCGCTGGCTGGCCTCCACATCGGAGGGGTAGTGCACCCCGCAGTACACCCGGTTGGCGCCGCCCTGGCGGCCTACCACGTCCAGGCGGTCCCGGCGCTCCGGCAGCAGGTCGGCTAGCAGCTCGGCGGTGGTCCGGAACCACACGGCGTGGCCGGAGGGGAAGGAGCCGGTGGCCTCCGGCGGCAGGCAGGGGCGCAGCTCAGGGTGGGCGAGGTAGGGACGGACGCGGGCTCGCTGCTGCTTGATCTCCCTATAGGCCGCGCTCACGGGGGCCATGAAGGACTCCAACCCGGTCTTGAGCGCCGGCGTGGCGGTGCCCAGCTCCGCCCCGACGGCGCTGCTGAAGGTGCTGAGGTTGCGATCCAGCAGCAGCCAGGTGGCCGCCACCATCTCCGGCGTGCGGAAGCGCTGCAGCCAGAGCAGGATCGCCAGGTCGCTGGCCTCCTCCCGGCTGCCCGGCGCCGGTGGCGTGCCGGCGGCGCGGCCCAGGGCGGGCGCATCGAGCCTTAGCCCGGCGGCGATGCCGGGGGCTTGGTCGGTCGGCCCGGCCAGGGCGGGCTGTGGGGCGGCCAGGCTGCTCTGCAGCAGGGCCAGGGCGGGAAGGAGCCCGGCCATCCTCCGGATCCCATCGAGAGGCGGGCAGCGGCGAGGGGTGGACGCGGCCATGGCGACAGGCGATCGGCGAGGGGTGGCGTGGGGAGTGGCAGGTTGCGGCAGCGCTTGCCCGGCGAGTACGGCGCTGGGGTCAGGGCGGGCCAGGCCGTGGTTGCAGGCGCGGCCCAGGGTGCGGTGTTGGTGGTGGTGCCGATGGCGGTGACAGTGGCGGTGACAGTGGCGGTGATGGTGGCGGTTCACAGCGCTGCTGGCCGGCCAGCAACCGGGACTGGCTGTAATGGGTCACCTCCGGCCGCGGCTCGGCGGGCCGGTAGCGCAACACGATCAGCTGGTCAAAGTCGTCGTCGCCGATCGGCGCCATCGTTGGCCAGCCCAGGCCGGCAGCCAGCTCCGGCAGCCGCCGGTGTTCCCAGAAGAGCACCACCCGCCGGCCATCGAAGGAAGGGTCGGTGAGGATGTGGCGGCCGGAGCCGAAGGAGTTTTCGCGGGAGGCGATGTCGATGCTGATGTTCACCCCCGTGGCCACCGCCAGCGGCACGGCCGTCTGGTAGCTGCGGGCGTTCTTGCTGGACTCCGGATCGAGATAGAACGTGCGGATCTGGTTTGGGCGCCCGAAGCAGCGGGGTAGGAGGGAGGCCAGCGCGACAGCCCGCTCGAAGCCCTGGGGCGAGAGGTTGTAGTCGCCCGCCTCGCAGCTCTTGTGGCCATGGCGCAGCAGCAGCACCAGTTCCGGTGTGGCCCGGGCCGGAGCGACGGGTAGGCCTGGGGCGGCGATCCCGAGGAGGGCGAAGGCGAGCAGCCTGTTGCGATCAGGGCGGTGTCGCCGTGCTGCCGGGCGGCGGGCCATGCGCCCCACGATCAAAAGATCACACCTTAAAAATGAACGGGATTGCGACCGGTTCACCCGTGGAACTCAGCGTTCGCCCAGCAGCTCCAGCCAGGAGAGGGGGGCGTGGGGCTTGCCGATGGGCAGGCTGCAAAACATCGGGCCCACGGGAAGATCCTGGGCGGCAACGGCCGGAGGCTCGAGGCTCAGGGCTTCGGGCAACGGCGTGGGCTGGGCGAAGGGGTGGGAGGGGTTGCTGAGGGCTGCCATCGGTCGGTGACGGACCAATGACAAAGCTGGTCGGCGGGCTGGCCCTTCCGGGTGCCCTGGGCAGCCAGTCCCACGTGCGCCGCAACACAACCGCGGGCCGCTGGAGGTTTCAGGACGCCAACGCCAGCTGAAAAGCGCTGCGGTCACTGGGCAGGGGCCGATCAAACACCTTGCAGAACACCTTCACCACCCGATCGCCGGAATCGATCTGCTCGAGGGGGTCCTTGCGCAGGCGGTGGCGCAGGCAGCAGGCCACCACCCGGGCCACGTCGTCATCGGTCACCTCGGTGCGGCCCTCAAAGGCGGCCAGGGCCCGGGCCGCCCGGTTGGTCACGATGTCGCCGCGCAGGCCATCCACATCCAGCTCGCCGCAGACCGCCGAGATGCGGATGCGCAGGTCGTCGTCGATCGCCACCAGGGGCAAGCGGTTCTGGGCTTCCACCACCAGGGCCTGGAGGGCGTCCTGGCCCGTTTGGATGGCGTCATTGAAGCTGTCCGGGTCGGCATCGAAGCTGGTGCGCTGGTCCACCACCTGCACCCGCAGCTCGGGATCGCGCACGGTGCGCACCTCCACGCTCATGCCAAAGCGATCGAGCAGCTGGGGGCGCAATTCCCCCTCTTCCGGGTTGCCCGAACCGATCAGCACGAAGCGGGCCGGGTGGCGCACCGAGATGCCCTCCCGCTCCACTGTGTTCCAGCCTGAGGCGGCCGAATCCAGCAAAACGTCCACCAGGTGATCGTCGAGCAGGTTCACCTCATCCACGTAGAGCAGGCCACGGTTGGCCTTGGCCAGCAGACCTGGCTCGAAGGCCCGCACCCCCTCGCTGAGGGCCTTCTCGATGTCGATCGTGCCGCAGAGGCGATCTTCGGTGGCGCCCAGGGGCAGGTCCACCATCGGCACCTGACGCTTTTCGGTGGCCAGGCTTTCGCCCTGGTCGGCCCGCTGGCGCACCTCCACGCTCTGCAGATCGGGATCGTCCGGCGAGCTGTTGTAGGGGTCGCCCGCCACCACGTCGATCTCGGGCAACAGATCCGCCAAGGCCCGGATCGTGGTGCTCTTGCCGGTGCCCCGATCACCCATGATCATCACGCCGCCGATGCGCGGGTCGATCACGTTGAGCAACAGGGCCAGCTTCATCTCCTCCTGGCCCACGATGGCGGTGAAGGGGAAGACCCTGCGCTTCCTGGTCTGACTCACGGGCTGGCGGCTGGCATCGGTTGGGATTGTTTCACAGCCTCCCCGGCAGGCAGCAGGCTCAGCACCTGGGGAGGCGTGGCATCGGCCGGATAGATCAGCCGCACCTGCAGGGTGCGCTCCTGCCCCGGCGCCAGGCTGACCGTGCCCAAGGCCGGACCCTGCTGCCCGGCCCGCTGCACCAGATGAAAGGCCTGGCGACCCACCGGCCGCCCCTCGGCACCATCGAGGCCGGCCACCTCCACCGTGCCGCGGAACACCACCGCCGGCGCCGGCGTGATCCGGAAGCGCAGGCCGCCGAGGGGCTGGTCGTGCTTGAGGGGCGACTCCAGCGCCAGCTGGAGCTTCACGGCGGCGGCGGTGTCATTGCGCAGCGGCAGGGTGAGGTCGTAAGTCACGCCGTAGTTGCCGTGGGCCGCCCAGGCGGTGCCGGGGTAGAAGGCCTTCAGCTCGGCGGTCTGCACCTGGCCGGTGCCCAGGCTTCCCTTGGCCAGCGAGGCGATCGGCCAGGAGATCGGCGCCCGGCTGGCCGCCAGCACCGGGCTGCCGGGGTCGGTGATCTTGCCCCGCCAGGTGCTGCCCACCTGAACGCCGCTCACCCTTGAGTAGATCATCGGGCCGCTGGCGCCGCGGGGGCTGGGCTCGTGTTCCTTCGGGCTGAGGGGCCCTTCGAGGATGCCGCTCCACACGCTGGGATCCGGCGGCCGGTCGTTGGGGCCGAAGGCCGCCAGCACGGCCAGATCCACGGGGGCCTCGCTGGCCAGGCGCAGCTGCAGGTTGCGGCCGTTGAGCAGGGGATCGAGGCCCCGCACCGGCAGGGGCAGCACCACCAGGGGGGTGAGCATCCCAGCCGGCAGGCTCCACTCGCCCGGAAGCTCCGGGCTGCGGCTGCGCTGCAGCAGCTCGGTGGCCACCCGGCTGCCGGGCCCGGACCACACCGGCTGGGTGCTCTCCTGGACCATCAGGGGAGGCAGGGGCAGGAAGGGGGCGGCGCTCTGGCCAGGCGCGGTGGCCTGGGAGAGGGCGGTGGATCCGCTGCGCAGCCGCAGCTTCACCGGCGTCGCCCCCCGCGGAGCCCCCACCACTGCCAGCCAGAGGGTGGAATCGAGGCTCTCCGGCTTGCCGGCGAAGACGTGGTGGCTGAACAGGTCAAAGGCGCCGCTTAGGGGCACATTGAAGTGGGCCGACGCCACCCCCAGGGGCCGGCCATCCCAGCCGCGTCGGGGATCAAAGCCGGAGAGCAGGATCCCCGGAGCGCGAATCAGCTCGGGGTTGTTGTCGTTGATCAGCAGCACCTGGTCGAGGGCCCCCGGCAGGGGTTCAACCAACTGGCGCCGCAGCAGGG
>DAIQNM010000084.1:0-10257 GCA_036788375.1 Cyanobium sp. CTOTU6536
AGAACTGATTCCACGCCGAAGCGCCGGAGCGCTGCTGGATAGTGGCGGTCATGAGATCGAGGGGGGTGTGTCAGAGCTCCCCAAGGGGAACCAGGACGGAAGGAAGGACGGAGGGTCTACCCAGGGGCGAACCGGTGCCGTCGATGAGGATTGTAACGCAACATTGCGCTGATCGGGACATGGCCCTGAACAGCCCCCAGCCCGAGACCCACAGCGCAGCAGATCCAACCGTTGCAGGATCGCGGCCGCGGGGTTGCTAGGAGAAGGGGTATCGGCCGCTGCGGTCGAGCCACCACCTTCCAAGACCCTCGCGATCCCCCGCCATGGCCCCGCTGCGGTTGCTCCCTTCCTCCCGACGCACGGGGGCCGTTGTGATGGCATCGGCCCTGCTGCTGGCCGGCTGCGGGCCCAAGGGCCCCAGCCCGGAAGCCCAGCGCATCGAGCAGTTGGAGCTGAGGATCCAGCAACTGGAGCAGCGGCTCAACACCGTCTCCCGCGACCACACCGATGGGGCTGACCGCCAGGGCAAACCCCCGGTGGGCCGGATCAAATCGCTCACGATCCGCACCGGCAGCGAAGACGACCGGCTTCGTATCTATTGGGCCGATGGCGGCACCACCGATCTGCCCTGCACCAAGGAGCAGGCCACCTTCGCCTGCGGCTGATCCTGCTCAGGCAGCCACCAGTCCGGCGGCCAGCGCGATCAGGGCTTGGGCCCACTGGGGATCGAGCGGCCACACCTCCCGGGCGGTCAAGCCCAGGGCGATTCCCTTTTCGCCATAGGCCGCCTCATTGATGAACACCGGCCACACGGGGCGCTCCTCAAGCCCTGCCGGGGGCCGGTAGGCCTGGGTGGTTCCATCGGGCCCAACGAAGAGGGGATCCCCGGGCCGCAGGGGCTGCCAGTCGCGGTGCTGGCGGAGGGGATGGATCAGGGCGGCAGGGGAGCCATCGGACCGGCGCGGCAGGTCGAGGCTGGCCAGATGGCGATGCACCACCAGCCTCCGGGGCTGGGGCAGCCTTCCCCGCCGGGCCTTGGCCAGCAGGGCCAGGCCCACCTCCAGGGCAAGGCGGGTCTGCTCAGTCACCAGGGCGGTGAGCACCCCCTGGGGCACCGGCCCGACCTCGATGACCAGGCCACAGGGCCAGTGCTCAGCGAGGTAACCGGTCTGGCGGGGATCGCCCTCGTGCAGGTAGATCGGCAGCCCCAACTCCCCCTGCATGGCGGCGGCCAGGGCCAGATCGGCGGGCCGGCGGCCATACACCACCAGGGAATTGCCCATGGCGGCGGTGGTGCTGTGGAGATCGATCGCCACCAGACAGGGCTCCTCCCCACTGGATCCATGGGTGGCCAGCAGGGCCCTGGCTCGCTCCACCTCCCACTCAGACCGGGCCGGGTCGGCCAGCAGGGCCGGATCGAAGCTGCGGTTGAGGTCCCGGTCGCGGTAGCGCCGCCCTTCCGCCAGGGCCCTGGGATTGCCCACCACAGGCACCACGGCAAGTCCGGCGGCGTTGAGCAGGCCGGGTTCGGCCGCCCAGGCCTCCAGCAGCCAGGGGGCATTGCGCTCGTTGCCATGGGTGCCCCCCACGACCAGCACCTTCCCATTGGAGGTCGTGGTCGCTGGGGCTGAGCCGGCGGTGACCATGCCAGTGGCTGGGCCTGTTGGGGTGACGTCCATGGATTGTTCGTATCGCAACGGCCGCCATCGGAGCCCGGCCTGTCGCAGAGTCTCCCAGCAACGCGGCGAGCCACCTTTGCTTCCCCCACCTGTGCTGGTGAGCACCGCCCGCAGCCTCTGGCACGGCCAATGGGACCTGCTGATGGGTGGCCTCGCTCCGGCCGATGCCCAGGGGCGTTACCGCCGTCCATCCGCCGCCTTCGCGGCCAGCCCAAGCCTGCCCTCGGATGCCGGCGAGCCCGATGGCCATGTGCTGATCGTGGGGCGCAGCTGCCCCTGGGCCCACCGGGCCTGGCTGAGCCTCACCCTGCTGCAGCTGGCCGAGAGCATCAGCGTGGTGGTGGTGGAGCCCGATCCGGCCGCCGGCCGCTGGCGCTTCCCGGTCCCCTTCGAGGGCTGCGACACCCTGGCGGCGCTCTACCGCGCCAGCGGCGCCGAGGCCGGCACCCGGGCGACCGTGCCGGCCCTCTATTCCCGCAGCCAGCGCCGCATTCTGGTCAACGAAAGCGCCCGCTTGATCGAATTGCTGAATGGCTGGCCCGGTGCCGCAGCCGACCTCTGGCCGGCGGAAGAGCGGGGGGCGATCGAGCACTGGCGCAACCGGCTTCAGGCCAGCGTCAACGACGGCGTCTACCGCTGTGGCTTCGCCCGCAACCAGGTTGCCTACGATGAAGCTGAACAGGAGCTCTTCGCCACCCTGGAGGACCTGGACCATCACCTGAGCGGGCCGGAGGGCAGGGCCAACCCCTGGCTCTGCGGGCCGCAGCCCAGCCTGGCCGATGTGGTGCTCTTTGCCACCCTGATCCGGATGGAACTGGTCTACGCGCCCCTCTTCGGCTGCAGCCGCCGCCCCCTCTGGCAACTGCCTTCCCTGGCCCGTTGGCGGGCCCGCTTCTTTGCCCTGCCCGGGGTGGCAGCCACCTGCTTCCCCGAGGCCTGGCGCCACGACTACTTCGGCTCCCTCTTCCCGCTCCACCCCTCCGGCATCGTTCCCGCCGCTCCCGACCTGGCCGCCCTGGTGGCAGGCCCCGCGCTCCAAACCTGAGGCCTTCGCCTCGTCCTCCCGTCGACCGACACCATCACCGTGGCCAGCAGCACCGCTTCCCCCCCGCCCAGCAGCCCTGCCGATCCGGTGTTTGAGGGAATGTTCGGCCCATTCAGCATCACCGCCACCGACCGCCGTGGCGTGCTCGCCTACCGGCTGGCCCTCACCGCCCTGGCGATTGGCCAGTTGGGGTTGCTGCTGCAATGGCGCCAGCTCGGGGCAGAGCACCTCTGGCCCTGGCTGCTGCTGATGGCCGTGGGCCTCGGTGGGGCGCTGCAGTGGATCCACATCTATTTACGGCCTCTGCACCTGGCGCTGAAAATCTTCTGGCTGATCGGCTGCCTCGGTGCCCTGGCCCTGGCCCAACGGGTGGGCCCGGCCGGTCTGGGGCCGGCCCTGGTGGCACAACCGCTCTGGATCCTGGCGGTGGGCCCCTTCTTCGCCGCCCTCACCGGCGTGGGTTTCAAGGAGTTCTTTTGTTTCCGCCGACCCGAGGCGATCGGGGTGACCCTGCTGCTGCCTGTCGCCCTGTTGGGGCACCTCACCGGGCTGCTCAGCCCGGCCGCCACCGGCAACCTGCTGGGCCTGGAAAGCTTGCTGCTGCTGGTGCTCTGCCTGCGCAAGTTCCCCATGCCCGCCGCCGCTGACGTGGGCGACAAGAGCGTGTTTGACCACCTTGAGGCCCTGCGCCGCGGCGGCGCCGCCGCCCTGGAGGGGCCGTGAGCCTGATCTCCCTGGTGGGGGCCAGCAAGGACTACGGCATCCGCACCCTGTTCACCGACCTGGAACTGCATGTGGGCCCGCGGGAGCGGCTCGGGCTGATCGGGCCCAATGGGGCCGGCAAGAGCACCTTGCTGCGGGTGCTGGCTGGCAAGGAAAGCCTCGACCGGGGCGAGCGGCGCTGCAACAGTCGCCTGAAGGTGGTGTTGCTGGATCAGGACCCCCAACTCAACCCCGACCACACCGTGCTGGAGGCGGTGTTCGCCGGTGGTGGAGAACGGACCAGCCTGCTGCGCGAGCACGAAGCGGTGAGCCAGGCCCTGGCCCTCGATCCCGCCAGCGCCAGCCTCCTGGCCCGGCTCGGCGAGCTCAACAGCCGCATGGACAGCTGCAGGGCCTGGGAGCTGGAACAACAGTGCAAGGAGGTGCTCGAACGGCTCGGGATCGGGGCCGGATCGGGGCTGTCGAACCGCCGGGTGGGGGATCTCTCCGGCGGCAACCGCCGCCGCGTGGCCTTGGCGGCTGCCCTGGTGGCCGAGCCGGAGGTGTTGCTGCTGGATGAACCCACCAACCACCTCGATGCGGAGGGGGTGGAGTGGCTGCAGACCTGGCTGGATCGTTTCCCTGGGGCCCTGGTGCTGGTGACCCACGACCGCTACCTGCTGGACCGGGTGGCCCGGCGCATCGTGGCGGTGGAGCGGGGCGAAGCCCGGCCCTACGAGGGCAACTACGCCACCTATCTGGCCCGGCGGGCAGAGGAGGAGGCCTCCGAATCGGCCAGCGCCGCAAAGTTCCGCGGCACCCTGCGGCGGGAGCTGGCCTGGCTGCGGCAGGGTCCCAAGGCCCGCAGCACCAAACAGAAGGCCCGTCTGCAGCGGATCGAGGCGATGCGGGAAGAGCCCAGCCGCCAGGGCCGGGGCCAGCTCAGCCTGGCCGCCACCGCCCGACGCATCGGCAAGCAGGCGATCACCGCCGAAGCTCTCTGCGTGGCGGTGCCGCGGAACGAGGCCGCCCCGGGTCTTGAAGCGCCGCCATTGCTGCTGCGCGATTTCAGCTACGACTTCAGCCCGGAGGACCGGGTGGGGATCATCGGCCCCAACGGCGTCGGCAAATCCAGCCTGCTGGAGGTGATCGCCGGCCGCCGCCAACCCAGCGGCGGCACGCTGGAGCTGGGGTCCACCGTGAAGCTGGCCTATTTCGATCAGCACAGCGAGGTGCTGGTGGCAAAGCAGGCCCAGCGCAAGGTGATTGATGTGGTGCAGGAGGCCGCCAGCCGGGTGGAGGTGGATGGGGTGGAGCTGAGTGCTTCCCAGCTGCTGGAGCGCTTCCTGTTTCCGCCGGCCCAGCAGCACCAGCCGGTGGCGAAGCTCTCGGGTGGCGAGCGGCGGCGCCTGCACCTCTGCCGCCTGCTGATCGAGGCACCCAACGTGCTGCTGCTCGACGAACCCACCAACGACCTCGACGTGCACACCTTGGGGGTGTTGGAGGATTTTCTCGAGGATTTCCGCGGCTGCGTGGTGGTCGTCTCCCACGACCGCTGGTTCCTGGACCGCACGGTGGATCGGCTCTTTTGCTTCCGCGATGGGCAGCTGGAACGCTTCGAGGGCAACTACAGCGCCTACCTGGAGCGGGAAAAGGCCCAGGGGGAAGCCCCCAGCCGGGAGCAGCCCCCCCAGGGCGCCGCCCCCACTGCCGCCCCTCCTGTCGCCCTTGCAAACGCCCCAGTGACGCCCCCGCGCCCAAGCAAGCCCCCCGCCGCTGAACGGCGGCGCAGCTTCCGGGAAAACCGCGAACTGGAGGGGCTCGATCGTGACCTACCGGCCTGGGAGGAGCGCCGGCGGAGCCTGGAGAGGGAGCTGGCAACCCCAACGGGCCCGGCCTACGAGCGTCTGGAAACCCTCACACACGAGCTGGCAGAGCTGATCGAACGGATCGAGAAGGGCGAGGAACGCTGGTTGGAGCTCAGCGAGAGGCCCGGCTGAGCAGCGGCAGGTGGGCGGGAGCTCACAGAGTGCCTCTCGGCCCAGAGCGCCCCCCGTATGGTGGTCGCGGTGAGCTCCGGCCAGTGTGGTCGGTCAATCATGAAAACCATCGACGATCACATCGAGAAAGACAAGGTGGCCATCGAGGCCGCCAAAGCCGAAGGCAACCAGGGCAAGTTGCGCCACCTGGAGGAAGAGTTGAAAGGTCTGGAGGAGTACAAGACTCACCACCCCGAAGACAGCCACGATCCCTCCCCCCTGGAGGTGTACTGCGACCTCAACCCCGAAGCTCCCGAGTGCCGGGTTTACGACGACTGATCGCTTGCACGGATCAAGCTGGGCCCCTGCCCGCACCCCTGGGGGAAAGCTTCCCTTCAGGGGTTTTTGATGTTGAGGGGATCCATGGAATCCATGGGCTCGCTGGGCCTCGGGGCCGGCGGGCGGCGGACCAGGTCCCGGCCGGCCAAGGGAACCAGCACGGTGTGCTCTTCCGGCGCTGCGGGCGCAGGCTGAACGGCCTTGGACCCAGCGGGCTCCTCAGGCCGAACCACACCCAATTCGCGCCACACCACCGCCAACAGAGCATCAAGCCCCTGGCGGGTGGCTGCCGAGATCGCTACTGGGGCAGCAAGGGTGGGCAGGGCCTGGGCCGAGCGGCCATGGGCGGCCAGGGCCTCCAGCCGCTCGGCAACGTCTTCGGGGTCGAGCAATTCAGCCTTGGTGAGCACCACCAGCCGCGGCCGCTCGACGAGCCCATGGCCATAGGCCCTGAGCTCCTCTTCCACCACCTGCAGATCGGCCACCACGTCGTCCACGCTGCCATCCACCAGGTGAAGCAGCAGGCGGGTGCGCTCGATGTGGCGCAGAAAATCGTGGCCGAGGCCGGCGCCCTGAGCAGCGCCGGCGATCAGGCCGGGGATATCGGCAAACACGGTGCCATCCCCACTCGGACGGCGCACCACCCCCAGGTTGGGCACCAGGGTGGTGAAGGGGTAGTCGGCGATGCGGGGCCGGGCCGCGGAGAGCACGGCGATCAGGGTGCTCTTGCCGGCGTTGGGTTGGCCGATGATGCCGACCTCGGCCAGGAGCTTGAGCTCCAGCTGGATGTTCCAGATTTCGCCATCACGGCCCTCGGTGAACTTCTCCGGAGCACGGTTGCGGTTGCTGAGGTAGTGGGCGTTGCCGAGGCCACCGCGGCCGCCGCAGGCCACCAGCAGCTCCTGGCCGGGTTCGGTGAGATCGCCAAGCAGGATGGCGGTGCGGCGGTCGCGCACCTCGGTGCCGCAGGGAACCTTGATCACCAAGGGCTTGCCGCTGGCCCCGCTGCTGCGGTTGGCCCCTCCCTTCACCCCATCGGTGGCGGCAAAGAGGCGCTTGAATTTGAAATCCAGCAGGGTCTGGAGGTTGGGGTCAGCGCGGAGCACCACATCGCCGCCCCGGCCGCCATCCCCGCCGGAGGGGCCCCCCGCCGGCACGTACTTCTCGCGCCGGAAGGCCGCGATGCCGTCGCCGCCGCGGCCTCCCTGCACCGCGATGCGGGCCTGATCGATGAACTGCATTGGGACAACCCTAGGATCCCCCGGTCTGGGGGCAGGTGTGGCTGAGGTTCGCTTCCAGCAGGTGGGCAAGACCTATCCGCCGCGCCGGGGCGGCCGGAGCGGCGAAGTCCCTGTGGAGGTGCTGCGGCAGCTGGATCTGGCCATCGCCGATGGCGAATTCCTGGTGCTGGTGGGTCCCTCCGGCTGCGGCAAAAGCACGCTGCTGCGGCTGCTGGCGGGCCTCGACAGCCCCACCAGCGGCGAGATCTACGTGGGGGAACGGCCCGTGAGCCGGCTGCGGCCGTCGGAGCGGGATGTGGCGATGGTGTTCCAGAGCTATGCGCTCTACCCCCACCTGAGCGTGGCCGACAACATCGGCTTCGGGCTGCGCCGCAGCCGACCCCGCAGCCTGCCGCAGCAGCTGGTGGATGGGCTGCACCGGGCAAGCCGCCACTGGCCGGCGGGGCTCACCATCCCCAGCGCCCGGGAAAGCGCCATCGAGGCGCGGATCGCCGCGGTGGCCAGCACCCTCGAACTCGACAACCTGCTGGATCGCCGCCCCAAGGAGCTCTCCGGCGGCCAGAAGCAACGGGTGGCCCTGGGGCGGGCCATTGCCCGATCGCCGGCGGTGTTTCTGATGGATGAACCCCTCAGCAACCTCGATGCCAAGCTGCGCGGCGGCACCCGCAGCCAGATCGTGGAGCTGCAGCGGCGGCTGGGCACCACCACCTTGTATGTGACCCACGACCAGGTCGAGGCCATGACCATGGGCCATCGCATCGCCGTGCTCAACGGCGGCCGCCTCCAGCAGCTGGGTACCCCGATGGAGCTGTATCAGTGGCCCGCCAACACCTTTGTGGCCCAGTTCATTGGCAGCCCGCCAATGAACCTGCTGCCGGTGACGGTGGCCGCCCCCGGCCAGCTGCTGCTCGGCGGGCGGCGGCTGACCGTGGAGGGCCCGATGGCGGAAGCCCTGGCCGGCCGCAGCGGCCAGACCCTCACCGCCGGCCTGCGCCCCGAACACCTGAAGCTGGCGCCGGCCACCAACCGCAACCTGCCGGCCGAGGTGGGCCACGTGGAGGCCCTCGGCAATGAGCAGCTCCTCACCTGCCGGCTGCTGGAGGGCAGCCACCTGGTGCTGGTGCGGGCCAGGCCCGAGCAGAGCGTGACCGTGGGGCAGGCGGTGCACCTGGAGATCGACCCCAGCGGCTGGCGCCTGTTCGATGGCGAGGGGGTGGCCCTGCCGCGGCCGAAGCGGCCGGTGGAGAAACCGCTGGAGCTGCCTCAGTTTCAGGCCTGAGCTGGCGGCGCTGAACGGAATGACCCAGCTCTTCCTCTCCCACAGCTCAACGGACGACCCGTTCGTGCGCGACCTCCGCGCCGCCCTCGCCGATCACGGCCAGGAAGGCTGGATCGATTCGCGCCAGTTGCGCGGCGGCGATCCGCTTTGGCCTGTGATTGAGCAGGCGATTGAAGCCGCGACGGCCTTTGCGGTGGTGGTGAGCCCGGCTGCGTTGCAGTCGAAGTGGGTGGGTAAGGAGCTGCGCCACGCGCTCAAGCTTCGCGAGCAGCACGGCAGGGACCAGTACCCCGTCTTCGCGCTGGCGCTCAATGGCACCAGGCTCGGGGTGCTGGAGGAATTCTTCGGCGAGGAGCCGGCTTACATCCCGCTCAGCAGAGGCGCCGGCGGCATTGAGGCGGCGATCAATCCAATCCTCGTGGCCCTGGGCAAGCGTGATCCCGCCGACGTGCCCGCCTTGCCGCAGCCGCAGGCCGAGCCGCTGGAGGAGCTCGTGCTCGAACTCACCGACCTCCAATTCCAGGAGCGCGATGGCGTGCGCCGCGCCACGGCCCGGGCGCGGCTGATCTACGAAGCCGCCACGCCAGGCCAGCCAAAGGTCTACAGCGCCCAGAGCTGGCGGCTGGTGGCGCCCACCGGACCGCTCGAAGCGGGCGACCTGCGCTGGTATCTGGAGCAATACGCGATCTGGCCGAGCCCCTATTTCAAAAGCCGGGCGCAGCAGGTGGAGGAGAAGCTCGTGCAGTGGGGCCAGCAACTGCACGCCGCGGCGCTGCCCTTGGCCCACACCGCAAACGTGATGCAAGCCTGGGCGAGGGTCGGCGACCAGGCCGGGCGTCGCTTCTCCGTGCAGGTGGATGCGTCGCTCGAAGCCGGGGCACTCGTAGCTGGTGCGCTTGATGCCGGCACATCCGAGCCAGGTGGACCTGAGGCCGGTGCGCCCCAGGCCGAAGCGGCCCAGGCCGAAGCGGCCATCTCCCGCGAAGCCGCCATCTCCCACGAAGCCGCCATCTCCCACGAAGCCGCCACCCTCCTGCTCGGCCTGCCCTGGGAACTGCTGCACAACGGCAGCAGCTACCTCTTCCAGGGCGCCAAGCCCACGCGGGTCCGGCGGCGCCTGCCTGGCACCGAGGGCTTTGGCGTGGCTGTGGTTGCCCCGCCGATCCGCATTTTGCTGATCACGGCGCGTCCCGACGACGACGCCTGCGGCTACATCGACCACCGCTCCAGTGCGCTGCCGCTGGTGGAAGCAACGGAGGCGCTACCAGGGCTGGTGAAGCTCCACCTGCTCAGCCCCCCCACACTGCCCGCCCTGCGGGCCGAACTGGAGCGCGCCCGCGACCAGCAGAGGCCGTATCACGTGGTGCACTTCGACGGCCACGGCGTGTATGACCCGAGCGTGGGCCTCGGCGGGCTCTGCTTCGAGCGGCCAGAAGACAGCGGCAAGCTGGAGCAGCGGGGGCATGTCACCGTTTTCAGCGACGAGCTCGGCCCGCTGCTGCGCGACCACCGCATCCCGCTGGTCTGCCTTGATGCCTGCCAGAGCGCCCAGGCTGGCCAGGCCTCCGAGAGTGTGGCCTCGGCCCTGCTCAAGGTGGGCGTGGCCTCGGTGGTGGCCATGAGCCACAGCCTGCTGGTGGAAACCTCGCGCCGTTTTGTCGAGGCTTTTTACGGCGCCCTCGCCCAGGGCAAGCGGGTGGGCGACGCCATGCTCGCCGGCCAACGCCAACTCAAAGACGACACCTGCCGCGGCCGCATCTTCGGCGCCGGAGAACTGCGCCTCGAAGATTGGTTTGTGCCGGTGCTTTACCAGGAAAAAGACGATCCGCAGCTGTTCAAATCCACCCCCGCGAAGCAAACGCTGGCCGATTTTCAAGATGCCCTGGCGACCCGCCTCGGCGAGCTGCCGCCCAACCCTGAAACCGGCTTCATCGGCCGCAGCCGCGAGCTCTTGGCGCTGCAGCGGTTGCTGCGCCAGGAGCGCTACGCCGTG
>DAIQNM010000085.1:0-10010 GCA_036788375.1 Cyanobium sp. CTOTU6536
GGGCAAGCAGCTCACCAAGAGCATGCGCTCCAAGGAGGGCGCCAGCGATTACCGCTACTTCCCCGATCCCGACCTCGGCCCAATCGAGGTGAGTGATGAGCAGCGCGAGGCCTGGCGCGCCGACCTGCCCGAGCTGCCTGCCGCCAAGCGTCACCGCTATGCCGATCAATTCGGCCTTTCGATCTACGACGCCCGCGTGCTCACCGATGAGCGGCCGATGGCGGAGTATTTCGAGGCGGCCGTAGCGGCTGGAGCCGATGCCAAGGCGCTCACCAACTGGATCAGCGGCGACATCGCCGCCCACGTGAATGCCAACCGTCTCTCCTACACCGATCTGCCCCTGCGGCCCGGCCAGCTGGCCGAGATGGTGGGTTTGATTGAGAACGGCACGATCAGCGGCAAGATCGCCAAGGAGATCCTGCCGGAGTTGCTGGAGAAGGGCGGCTCCGCCAAGGCGATCGTGGCGGATCGCGGCCTCGGCATGATCAGCGACCCGGCGGCGATCGGCGCCATCGTTGACGAGCTGCTGGCCGCCCACCCCGAGGAGGTGGCGGCCTTCCGCGGCGGCAAGAACAAGCTGCAGGGCTTCTTCGTGGGGCAGCTGATGAAGCAAACCGGCGGCCGCGCCGATCCCAAGCTGGCCAACCAGATCCTGATCGAGAAGCTCAAGGGCTGAGGCGATCAGGCCCCGTTGCCGGGGGGGCATCCTCCGGGGGGGCATCCGCCGGGGCGCTCCACAGCGGCCGGGCTTTGAGGTGTGCCGTTAGGGAGGCCTCCAGGGCCTGGGGGTTGCCGCGGTTGTCGATCAGCCGATCCACCAATGGCCGCTTGCGCTCCAGCGGCCATTGGGCCGCGATGCGGGCCTGGGCTTCGGCTGCGCTGAGCTGGTCGCGCCCGATCAGCCGCCCCAATTGCTGGGCCCCGTCGCAATCCACCAGCCACACCTCACTGCAGAGTTCCTCCAGCCCGGCCTCCAACAGCAGCGGGATCATCAGCACCACCACCGGGGCGGCGGCCAAGCGCTCCAGTTCGGCGCTGAAGCGCTGCCGCACGATCGGGTGCACCAGCGCCTCCAGCCAGCGCCGTTCGGCGGCGTCGGCGAACACGATCCGGCCCAGGGCGGCCCGGTCGATCGCCACGCCGGCATCGTTGCTGGGGCCGGGGCTGCCGCTGAGTTTTTCTCCTGCTTGCGGCCCGTCAGCGCCTAGGCGCACCCGCTCCCCGTAGCGCTCCAGCACCGCCCGGGCTCCCGGGCTTCCCGGGGCCAGCGCCTCGCGGGCGAAGTGATCCGCATCGAGCACCGGCAGGCCATGGCGTTCGGCCAGCAGGCGAGCCACCGAGCTCTTGCCGGTGGCGATGCCGCCGGTGAGCCCGATCCGTCGTTGCCGGCCGGCCCAGCGGGGCCGGTTCAGTTCCGCCAGCCGCGCCGGCGGCCCCAGCTGCTCCAGCTGAAAGCTCTGGCCATAGCTGGGGGTGGGCCGCTCCGAATAGAAACGGCTGCCCCGGGGCGGCCGCAGCCGCTGGGAGAGGCCCGCCAGGCGGCTGCGCAGCCGCAGAGCCAGCAGCACCGCCCTCTGCAGCGCCGTGGGCGGCTCGGGCCAGCCCAGGGCCGCGGCCTCCGGAGCGCTCAGCAGCGATCCCAGCACCCTCGCCAGCCCCGGCCGCAGCGGCGCCGGCCAATCGCCCAGGAGCATGGCGAGGGTGGCGTCGGCCACCCGGCGGTTGCTGGGGGCGCTGGCAAAGACCTCGGCCTCAATGGCCTGGTTGAAGGCCACCAGCTCCGCCAGGGTGGCGGGAATGGCCGCTATGCCCATGCGCTCCCCCACCAGAGCCCAGAAGCGGAACAGGGCCTGCTCCTCCTCGGCGCTGAGGGCCCGCCAGCCGTAGCGGGTCAGCCAGCGGATCGGTTCACACACAAAGGTGGAGAGCACGTAGAGGTAGTCGCGGTCGCTGATCGCGAAGGCCCCGTGGATGCGGTTCATGCGGGCGATCACGGCGGTGCCGGCCTCGCTGCTGGGGCCATGGCGCAACAGCTCGGCCACCATCAGGCCGGTGTCGTCGTAGCGCTTGCGGGGGCGCTGCTCGAATTCGCCGCTGCGGCTGAGCAGACCGGAGATCGACGGCACGCAGAAGGTCTTGAGCAGGGCCAGCTCCAGGGCGCGGGTGATGTCCCAGGGGAACAGGGTGCCGGCCAGCTGGCGGCAGAGGGCGACGGCGGCAGCGTCTTGTGCTTCGAGGTTGACGGCCAGGGCGTTGGCGACATCAGTGCTGGTGCCGCCCTGCGCCGCCTCGGCCCCTGCTCCCATCCGCCCCTCTCCTTCCACGCCCTCTCCCTCCACGCCGGATGCCCTCGATGGGGCCAGTGTGGCGCTGTCGCCGGCCTTGTGCTCCTGTCTTGGGCAGGGTGGCGTTTGGCTCTGCGGGCCTTCGGGTTCACGGTCCATTGCGCCAGCCATGCACGGGCCCAGCCCAGGGGAGGATGGAGCCAGCGCGCTCCCCCGCTTCGCCGTGGTTTTCTCCGCCTCCGCCCCTGGCCCCTGGCAGCCGATCCCCGGCGGCGTCACCGCCCCCGCCGGCTTCCTGGCGGCGGGCATCACGGCGGGCCTCAAGCCCTCCGGCAACCCTGATCTCTCCTTGCTCCTGGCGCCGGAGGGTGCGGTCTGCGCCGGCAGCTTCACCACCTCCCTGGTGCGGGCCGCCTGCGTGGACCTCTGCGCCGAACGGCTTCAGGCCAGCGGCGGCCACGCCCGGGCGGTGCTCACCAATTCCGGCCAGGCCAATGCCTGCACCGGCGAGCGGGGCCTGGCCGACAGCCTCACCGCCACCGCCGAACTGGCCGGCCGCCTGGGGCTGGAGCCGGAGCAGGTGCTGATCTGCTCCACCGGCGTGATCGGCGTACCGATCCCGATCGACACGCTCGTGGCGGGCCTCGATCCACTGGTGGCGGCCCTGAGTCCGGAGGGGGGCGAGGCGGCGGCCCGCGCCATCCTCACCACCGATTTGGTGGAGAAGCAGATCTCCCTGGAGGCCAGTCTGGCTGGCCGCTTGGTGCGGATCGGCGGCATGGCCAAGGGGTCCGGGATGATCCACCCGGACATGGCCACGATGCTGGGCTACCTCAGCTGCGATGCGGGGGTGCCGGCCGAGACCTGGCAGGCGATCGTGGGTCGGGCGGTGCGGCGCTCCTTCAACGCGATCACGGTCGACGGCGATACCAGCACCAACGACACCTTCCTGGCCTTTGCCGCCGGCGAGCCGCTGGCTCCCGAGCACTGGCCGGCGCTGGAGCAGGGGGTCACGGGGGTGGCCCAGCACCTGGCCCGCGCCATCGCCCGCGACGGGGAGGGTGCCACCTGCCTGATCGAGGTGCAGGTGGAGGGCTGCGCCGATGGGGCCGGTGCCCGCGCCATCGCCCGCACCGTCTGTGGCTCCTCGCTGGTGAAGTGCGCCATCCACGGCCGCGACCCCAACTGGGGTCGGATCGTGGCGGCGGCCGGCCGGGCCGGCGTGCCCTTTGATCCGGCGGCCGTGGCCCTGTGGCTGGGCGACCAGCAACTGATGCAAGCCGGCCAGCCCCTGGGTTTCGATCGCGCTGCCGCCAGCCACTACATGGAGGAGCGGGTCGCCGGCACCTACCTGGGCAGCGATCCCGCCAGCGCGGACACCGTGGCGATCCGCCTGGTGGTGGGCGATGGCCCCGGCCGCGGCACCGCCTGGGGCTGCGATCTTTCGGATCAGTACGTGCGCATCAACGCCGATTACACGACCTAGGGATCACGACGCCTTGCCGGTGTCAGCGGAAAGAAAACCACTCAAGCCGCTGCCCTTCTCCCGCCTCGCTGACCACCACCAACTCCACGCCCTTCACGGTGCCGTCGGCTTTGTACCAGGGGTCCTGGCAGAGAGCCGTGAAGACCTGGCGCGCTTCATCAAGGGTCTGAAAGTCCCCGACCGGCACGACACCCCAGGAATCGTGGGTGCGGATTCTGAACGTCATGGCGTCGCGATCCTGGAGGGAAGGGCCGGTTGGGCTGCAAGGCCCCTTGGTCAACCCGATCATCGTGGAACCTCCTGCCGACACCCCCACCCACTCCGGCACAGCTCCGCTCCGAGGGCGAACGATCCGAATCGCGACAACGGGACGCTTTGATCGTCGGCCGCATCGGGCAGGATGGGATACGCCCGAAACCTCACCCCCTCATCGCGTTCATGGTCGCGGCTTCCTCCCCTCGATCCGCCCCCCGCCGCGACTGGCGCTTCTGGCTGGCCCTGGGTGTCTGCTTCGGGCTGGGCCATGGCATCACCCAGCGGCTGCTCGACCTTGGGTCCGATGAGGGGTCGGCGGGTTTGCAGAAGTTTGGGGTGCAACCCTTCCCTGGCGAAACCCTCGATGCACTGCGCCGCCGCTACGGCAACCAGAGCCAGCCGCTGCGGGCCGACCTGGAGGCCCTTGAGAAGGAGCGCCGGAGCCAGCAGGAGAAGGCGGAGGCCGAGCAGCGCCGCAGTGAGCTCGACGGCGAGCAGGAGGCGGAACAGCAGCAGATCCGCCAGGAGGCGGAGCGGGATCGGATCGAGGCCCTCGATCGCAAGCAAGCGGGCGACCCTGCGGCGCCGGCCCTGCCTCCGCTCGAATCGGTGGCCCCACCACCAGCCGCGCCTGCGCCCGAACCCCCTGCCCCCAGCGGTACAGGGCCCGCCCTGCCGGCCCTGCCCCAGGCACCGCCCGCCCCGAGCCCCGCAAGCCAGCCCTGATCTGCCACAGTTCCACCAGCAACGTGGCAGTTCCGCCGGTCCGACCATGAGCGCCCCCCAATCTCTGCTCCAGGCCGCCATGAACCGGCTAGCGGCCCGCCTCGGCAGTGGCCTGGTCGATACCGCCGCCACCCTCTCGGTGTTGGCCCAGGATGCGCCGGCCCGCCTTCAGCAGGAATTCACCCTGTTTTGGGAGGAAGTGGAACAGGAGGCCGCCCGCCTGGATCGCGAGGGGACCCCGGCGGCGGCTGCCGGTGGGGGCCACCAGCCGGGGCCAGGCCGCCGGGCCGCCACCGATCCCCAGGAGGCGATTGATGCGCTGCGGGCCCAGGTGGCCCGACTGGCCCGCCGCCTTGAGGTCCCGGTCTCGGGCCCCGGTGGTTCGGCCGCTTCCCCTCGCCAGGGCCCAGGACCGTCCTGATGCATTCCCCCCCGGCCCTCCCCTGGGGCGCCCGCCTCGGCCGGCCCCTGCGCATCTGGCGCCTGGTGATCCTTCTTCTGGTGGGCCTCTG
Organism: Cyanobium sp. CTOTU6536; assembly: GCA_036788375.1. GTDB lineage: Bacteria > Cyanobacteriota > Cyanobacteriia > PCC-6307 > Cyanobiaceae > Cyanobium. The sequence continues at coordinate 5,265 of DAIQNM010000085.1, forward strand.
GTGGGACAGCCGCCGCTGGACTTACCCGGATGGTTGGAGCGCCGAACGCCTGGCGGTGCGCCGCCGCCGCCAGGCCCGTTGGCTCACCGCCGAATTCCTCGGCCTGGGCTCGGCCTTCATCAAGCTGGGCCAGATCCTCTCGGCCCGGCCAGATGTCTTCCCCGCCGAGGTGGTGGAGGAGCTCTCCCACCTGCAGGACCGGGTGCCCGCCTTCCCCTTCCCGGTGGTGGAGCAGATCCTGGCCGCCGAACTGGGGGAGCGCCGCCTGGAAATCATCGACCTGGAGGTGGAGCCGCTCGGTTCGGCCAGCCTGGCCCAGGTGCACCGCGCCAGCCTGCGCAGCGGCCGCCAGGTGGTGTTCAAGGTGCAGCGCCCCGGTCTGGAGCCCCTGTTTCGCCTCGATCTGGAGGTGCTGCAACAGGTGGCGGGCGCGGTGCAGCGCCATCCCCGCTGGGGCCGTGGCCGCGACTGGGTGGGGATCGCCAAGGAGTGCCGCCGCGTGCTGCTGCGGGAGCTGGATTTCCGCCTGGAGGCCGAACACGCCGCCCGCTTCCGCCAGCAGTTCCTCGATGATCCGGGCATTCGCATCCCGGCGGTGGTGTGGGAGTTGAGTTCCCGCCGGGTGCTCTGCCTCGACTACGTGCCCGGCATCAAGATCACCGACCGGGCCGCCTTAGTGGAGGCCGGGGTCGACCCCGGTGCCGTGGCCGAAAAGGGTGCCGCCAGCTACCTGCAGCAGCTGGTGCGCTACGGCTTCTTCCACGCCGATCCCCACCCGGGCAACCTGGCGGTGGCCCCCGACGGCGCCCTGATCTACTACGACTTCGGCATGATGGGGCAGCTCTCGGAGCGCCTGCGCAGCCGCATCGGCCAGATGGTGCGCCTGGCCGCCTCCAGGGATGCGGCCGGCCTGGTGGAGGAGTTGCAGCAGGCCGGCGTGATCGCCATGGGGATTGATCTGGGGCCGGTGCGGCGCCTGGTGCGGTTGATGCTCAACGAAGCCCTCACGCCCCCCTTCAGCTCCAATGTGCTGCAGAAGCTCTCCGGCGATCTCTATTCCCTCGTTTACGACCAGCCCTTTCGGCTGCCGGCGGAGCTGATCTTCGTGATGCGGGCCCTTTCCACCTTCGAAGGGGTGGGCCGCAGCCTCGATCCCGGCTTTAGCCTGATGGCGATTGCCCGTCCTTACCTGCTGCCCCTGATGACCGCCAGCGGTAACGGCCCCAACGACCTGTTCAACGAGATCACCCGCCAGGCCGCCGATGTGGGCAGCCGCGCCCTGGGCATTCCGCGGCGGCTCGATGAAAGCCTGGCCCGCATCGAGCAGGGCGATCTGCAGGTGCAGATCCGCGCCGGTGAAACCGATCGCCTGCTGCGGCGCCTTGCCCTGGCCCAGCAGACCACTGGCCAGTCGTTTCTGCTGGGGGGCCTGGCGGTGGCGGCGGCGCTGCTGGCCGCCAGTGCCAGGCCCGCCCTGGTGGCGGTGCCGCTGGTGCTCGGGGTGCCCGTGGGGCTGACCTGGTTCAAGCTGCAGGCCCGGCTCAAGCGCGATGGCCGCCTTGATCAGCTGCCGGGGCAGTAGGCCGGCGTTCTGGACGCTCAGTAAAAACCCCCAGGCTCCGTGATCGAACCTGGGGGTTGATGGGGCACCTGGATCTCAGAGCCTGGGATCGCTGCTGAGACCGCCAACGCCTTGATCAGGCGGTGGGGGGCAGGGCGGTGGGGTTGGACTCCACCTTGCCGTCGGGGGTGAGCTTGTCGATCAGCACCGGCAGGTTGGTGGCGATGAAGTCGGTGGCGGCTTTGGTGTCGATGCCGAGCTTGGTGGCGATCTCCTGGAGCTGGCTGTTGCCAAGCACGGTGCTGATCTGCTCGGAGGTGATCGTCTTGTTGTCGCCCGTGCCGACCCAGCTGGCGAACAGCTCGCCGGCGCCGCCGTTCTGGAACTTGGCGGAGAGACCGCTGATGCCGCCGTTGGTCTTGAGGAAATCGTTCAGGGCCGGAGCCTTGTCGCCGGCAACGGCGGACACCACGCCGCCAATGAGGTCATCGAGGAGAGCCATGAAGAAGGGTGTGCAGCCGGGCTGCCTTGGTCAACCGACCCACCCTATCGGTGCAGGGGCACGCGGTTGGTTGCTGGGCGTACAAGGCTTGGGCCGGGGTTGGCGCCAAGGCCCTTGGGGCGGATTGGCGGATCGGGAGTGACTGAATGTTGACGCAATCCTTCGAGTCCCGCTGCAACGCCACGGACAGGGAGGTCGGCGGGGTCCCACACGGAGAATCTTCAGCTGGTCCCGCCCGGCTCCCGCCCGGTGCTCGGTGGCGGCCTCGGGGGGACCGGCGGTGTCAGCCGTCCAGCAGGATCTGGTGGGCGGTGCGGAAGGCCAGTGCCAGGGCCGTGTAGCTGGGATTGGAGGAGCTGCCGGTGGGCAGAACGGAAGTGCCGGCGAGGTAGAGATTGCCGAGGCCATGGACGCGGCCAAAGGGATCAACCACGCCTTTATGAGGAGTGGCTGACATGCGCGTGGCACCCATATGGTGATAGAGACTATAGGCTCTTTCCTTCCAGTTTGCGGCTGGATCGGTAAGGTAGGGACTCAGTTTTACCGAAGCAATGCCGGCGGGTTCGAGCGTATTTTTCAGGGCTTCACCGTAGCGTTTCAAGGCTTTGAGGGTGAGTTCGCTCAGCAACCAGTTCACCTGGGGCTGATCCAGGCCATGGGCATCTTTGTGCTCCGTCAGGATGATGCGGCTTTCATGCAGGGGTTCGCTTTCAGCATTGGCCATCAGGAAATAGCGGGCGCCGCGTGGGATGGCGATGCGCCGCTGCACCAGGTGGCTGCTCAACAGGGCCAGGGTTTCAGGCGTGGAGGCCAGGAGATGCTTGAGGTCTCGCAGGTTGCTGCGTACAGAGTCGTTCTGGGGGCGTTTACGACGCAGGGCATGGTACAGCCTGCGGGCGCGATTGCGGGGTGAATCCTCTGCTTCACTGACATCAAGATTGCCGATGACATTCAGCAGCTGCATCTGTCGTTGCAGGTCCTGCGAAAGCTGCAGTTTGGGGACGTATTTCTGATCGCCAGGCACGAAGCTGGCGAAAAGCTGGTGAAACAGCGTCCAGTCCAGTGGTTCTAATTGGGCCGCAAAAAAGCCCACGTGATCTTGATAGTAGCGACCAACAAGATCGTGGTGATTGCCTATAGCTTCTCCGTTTTCCCTTTTGGAGGCCAGCAGGATGCGTGGGTTGTCGATACCCCCGGCGCAGAGCACCACCACATGGACTGAGATTGTTGCCTCCCGGCCTTGGCGACTGCGAATCCGCAGGGACTGGACCCTAGTTCCGCTCGTATCGAGCCCAAGAGACGCAACCTTGGCATGGAGCAGGCAGGTGGCCTGCTGCGACCGGGCGATGCCCTGCTGATGCACCGCGGCCAGATAGGCATGGGGGCTGTATTTGGAGATGCTGAGCTCCAGCTCCTGCCCCCCGGCGAAGGGAGTGGTTACCTGCCGGTTCCGCCACAGATCCGTGTCAAAGGGCAGGGGGGTCAGCCCTAGAAACCGGTCCACTGCCGGATAGAAGCGGTTCAGCTCCTCCCAGCTGATCGGCCAGCCTCCCCGTTCGCCCAGAAAGGGACGATCGGCCAGATCCAGGGGGCTGAAGGGCAGAGCCTGTCCCCCCCAGCGCCGGCTTGATCCGCCGAAGCCCATGGCCCGCGATCCCGCCACCGCCGAGGCCACATCACCCCCATGGCGTTCGGCAGGAACCGCCGAGCTGCTTTCGGTGTCTTCCAGTCCTCCCTCTTCCACCAGCAACACCCGGCGCTGGCTGTGGGCCAGCAGGTGGCTGGCGATGGCCAGACCCATCACACCCGCGCCCACGATGCAGACGTCGGTGTGGTCCGGGATGGCGTGGCTCTGGTCGTCGAAATCGATGAACATTGCTGGGTGCCTTCAGACGCTGTGGTCCGCAGGCAGGTGCACAACGGCTGCCAGCAGCTGGGTCATCGCGGGCTGATCGGCCGCAGCCCGCTCGAGGATCTTCGCGTTGGTCTGGATCCGCGTGGGATGGCGGCTGGAAAAGATCACGCAACCCGTGGGATTCTTCGCCAGGGCTGCCTGCAACAGCAGTTCGCCGAGCAGGTCCGACCGGTCTGGATCCTGATCGGTGAGTTCAGCCCAGAGTGCAACGAGGCGTCGTGTCGCCTCCTCGCCCTGTTCCAGACTCAGGCGCAGGGCACTGTGGGTGAACAGGGGACAGGGGCTGTGATCGGCAAACCAGGCGGTGTCCCGATCGGTCAGGCCATCGGGGATCTGGATCGCCCAGGGCCGGTCTGGATAGCGCTCCAGAATGCAGTGGCTCAGCCAACGGCCGCTGCCCAGTCCGTAGTGGCGGATCTTGCCTTCCTGAACGAGGGCATCGAGCTCGGTAAGAAAGGGTTGATTGAGATAGCTGGCATGACATTCATGCAGCAGGTAGTAATCGAGATAGTCGGTCTTCAGTTTTCGCAGGCTGTGTTCAAGCTCTCGGCGCAACGAAGCGGTCGTATATGGAATCGCTGGCGAGGGTATGGGCTTGGGATCCGTTTCATCCCGTTCTGGGCGCTGGACAGCCTGGGTCGGCTCTGGCCCGGTGGCCTGGCTCTGCTGGCCTGCTGGCGCGATGCGCCAGCGAGGATCGCATCCTCCATCGCCCGCACTTCGGCATCGGCGCGGTAGCGTGCGGCGTTCGCTCTGTTGCGGGTAGCG
>DAIQNM010000086.1:0-807 GCA_036788375.1 Cyanobium sp. CTOTU6536
CTCCTGGCTGGAGCGGCTGCTCCCCTCCCCATGACCCGCCCTCCCCTGCAGCAAACCCGCTACGCCACGGTGGAGCGGCGCCTGGCCAGCAGCGTGCTTGGCCAGGTGCGCCGCACCTGGCGTTCCGGCAGCCTGGCGATGCTCTCCCTGCTGGTGGGCTATTACCTCAGCCAGAACCTGATCTCCCTGTTGCTGATTCGACTGCCGGGTGGTCGGCCTGCTTTGGTGTTGGCCATGGTGATGGCCATGGAACTGCTGGTACGCCTGCGCATCCGCCTGATCCGCCCTGAAGAGCGTCCCCTCGGCTGGGTGATGGTGGACAACCTGCGCATCGGTGCCACCTATGCCGCCGTGCTGGAGGCCTTCAAACTTGGCACCTGAGGCCGATGGGCCGCGCCAAGACCCGGGCCATGGCAACGGTTCTGGGTTGCCCCTTTCGGTGTTGGAGGCGATCGAGGCCTTCGTGCATAGAGGGGCAGGACGGCGGCCCGTGCTGGCGCTCAACGGGCCCGTTGGGGCTGGCAAGAGCACCCTGGCTCGAACCATCGCGGATCTGGCCAGCCGGCGGGGCCTGCGTTTGGCGGTGGCTTCGATCGATGACCTCTATCTACCCCTGGCGGAGCGGCGCTCCCGCTTGGCGGGCAATCCCTTCGGGGTGAGCCGAGTTCCCCCTGGCAGCCATGACGTGCCATTGCTTCTGGAGCGGCTGCAAGCCTGGCGCTCGCGGGGGATCTTGCGCCTGCCGTGCTTTGACAAGTCCCTGGCCGCCGGCGAAGGGGAGCGCAGCGGTGAGCGGGAGCAGGAGGC
>DAIQNM010000086.1:817-9921 GCA_036788375.1 Cyanobium sp. CTOTU6536
CAGGAGGCCGATGCCCTGCTCCTGGAGGGGTGGTTGATGGGCTGCCGCGCCCTTGGGGGCACCCGCTTGGCCGAGCTGCTGGCCGAGGGCCTGCACGACTGGCCCCTCAGCGAGGCTGAGCTGGGTTGGGTTCCCCACTGGAATCGGGCCCTGGCTGACTACCACCCGCTTTGGCAGGCCTGTGATGGCCTGTGGCTGCTGCGGCCTACCGCCTGGACCTTGCCACGCCGCTGGCGTTTCCAAGCCGAGGCCAGGCAGCGTCGCCTAGGGGCTGGCTGGCTCGATGGAGCCGCCCTTGGGTCGTTGGTGCGCTCAAGCCTCCATTCCTTACCGCCCCCGCTGTATCAGGATCCCTTGCTTGTGGAGGGGTCGCAGGGATTGCCCCTGCTGGGGGTGAGTGTGCTGGATGGCCGGCGTCGGGTGGTGGTCCAGTCGACTCACTCCTCGGCGTCTTCCGCCTCTTCAGCAATCGGGTAAACGAAGCCTTGAGCCCGGCCACTCAGCACGGCCTTGCCGATCGAGAGGGCCTTGGCGGCAGCGACGCCGGCCTTGGCCTTCCAATGGGCATGGCGCTGATTGCGCTTGCCCTTCGAGGTTTTCTTCTTGGGAACAGCCATCCCTTTAAGCCTGCGGCCAAACGAAGATCATCCGCTGCAGGCCCCCCTTCCGTCAAATCGCTAATGTTGTGGTCTGCTTCACAGCACCGTGGCAACGTCGTCGTCCCAACCACAACCTTTGCCACAACAGCCGCCATTGCCGTCCTCGGGACCGCCGATCCAGCCTGCTGCATCCCTGCTTGGGGCCGTCAAGATCCCTGGCGCGCCGGCAGCGGGCCCGGCCAGTGAGAAGGCCAGTCCAGAGCAAACGTCGGTCCAGCCGCTTGATCTGCCGGGCAGCCAGAACGGAGGCCCCGCCAAGGTGCAATCCCTTGATCTGCCAAAGGATCAGACCCTCTCCCGTCCCCAGGGCCAGAACCCCCTCCCTGTCCGCGTTGGAACCCAACGGGATGGGGGCCAATCCGGCGGCGGCGGATCCCCCTTTTCAATCCGGGGCCCGGGCTCCGGTCCTCCCTCCTACAGCCAGTTGCTGCAGGATCTTTCCGCTGGTCGCGTCAAGGATCTGCTCCTCTCCCCCCGCCAGGGTGTGGTCGACGTGACCTATCGCGATGGCCGCTCCAGTGAGGTGGCCATCTTCAACGACAACCAACTGCTGCTGCGCACCGCCGAACAGGCCAAGGTTCCGCTGACGGTCCGCGATGAGCAACGGGATGAAGCCGTAGCGGGTTTGCTCGGCAACCTGCTGCTCGTGGCACTGCTGCTCGCCGGCCTCACCCTGCTGATTCGCCGATCTGCCCAGGTGGCCAACCGGGCCATGGGTTTTGGCCGCAGCCAGCCGCGGCTCCAGCCGGAGGGCTCGGTTGCGGTCCATTTTGAGGACGTGGCCGGCATCGGGGAGGCCAAGGAAGAGCTCCAAGAGGTGGTGACCTTCCTGCGATCACCGGAACGGTTCACGGTCATCGGCGCCAAGATTCCCAAGGGTGTCCTTCTGGTGGGGCCTCCCGGAACGGGCAAAACCCTCTTGGCCCGCGCGATTGCCGGCGAAGCGGGGGTGCCCTTCTTCTCGATGGCCGCCTCAGAATTTGTCGAGATGTTTGTGGGCGTGGGCGCCAGTCGGGTTCGTGATCTCTTTCGCCAAGCCAAGGCCAAGGCCCCCTGCATCATCTTCATTGATGAGATCGATGCCGTGGGTCGCCAGCGGGGGGCGGGTATCGGCGGTGGCAACGATGAGCGCGAGCAGACCCTCAACCAGTTGCTCACCGAGATGGATGGCTTTGAGGAGAATTCCGGCGTGATTCTGTTGGCCGCCACCAACCGACCCGACGTGCTGGATTCGGCCTTGATGCGTCCCGGCCGCTTCGATCGCCGCATCACCGTGGACCTGCCGGATCGCAAGGGCCGCGAAGACATCCTTTCGGTCCACGCCCGCAGTCGCCCGCTCGCCGACACCGTTTCCCTCTCCGACTGGGCGAACCGCACGCCGGGTTTTTCCGGGGCCGACCTCTCCAACCTGCTGAATGAGGCAGCCATCCTGACCGCCAGGCGCCAGCAGGATCGGATCGACGACAGCGCCATCGGCGATGCCCTGGAGCGGATCACCATGGGGCTTACCGCTGCTCCGCTCCAGGACAGCGCCAAAAAACGCCTGATCGCCTACCACGAGGTGGGCCACGCCCTGCTCACCACCCTGCTGCCCAAGGCCGACAAGCTTGACAAGGTGACCCTGCTCCCCCGGGCCGGAGGGGTGGGTGGCTTTGCCCGCACCATGCCCGACGAGGACATCCTGGATTCCGGCCTGATCAGCAAGGCCTATCTCCGTTCTCGCCTGGTGGTGGTGCTGGGGGGAAGGGCCGCTGAGATCGTGGTGTTCGGCCCCAGTGAGGTGACCCAAGGTGCCGCCGGAGACCTGCAGATGGTCAGTCGCATCTGCCGTGAGATGGTCACCCGCTACGGATTCTCCAGCCTCGGTCCCGTCGCCCTCGAATCGGATGGCGGCCAGGTGTTTCTCGGTCGAGACTGGCTCCGCCCGGATGCCCCCTATTCCGGCAGCACCGGCCGCCAGATTGATCAGCAGGTGAGGGCCCTGGCCTGCCGAGCACTGGATCAGGCCCTGGCGGTGCTGCAGCCCCGCAGGGAGCTGATGGATCTGCTGGTCGAACGGCTGATCACCGAGGAAACCATCGCTGGCGACAGTTTCCGCTCTTCCGTGGATGCGTGGGAGGCCGAGCACCCCCAACTGCCGTCGGTGCCGGCCCAGCTCGACTCACTGCTCGCCGTTGACACCTCCCGCGAAGCGGATGTCGAGGCTGCGCAGGTGGGTGTGTAGCCCGGCATCCTGAACCGGCAGGATCCTCGCCGTTCGCCCGCTTTCATTGGCATGGGCATGCCAATGGCCGGGAGGGGTGATGAACACGGCACCGGGCTCCCAATCGATCCGCCTGGGATTGCGGATCCGGCCATCGGCTTCGAGCTCGGTGCCCACCAGCGTGTAGCAGCCCGGATCACAATCGAGCACCAGATCCAGGGCCACCGATTGGTGGCGGTGGGGTGGTTGCAGGGCGCCGGCGGGTACGAGGCCCAGCATCGCCCAGAGGGTATGGGTTGCGGTGCGGCTGGCAGGGAGATCGGCATGGCCCAGCAAGATGCTGAGCCGGTTGGCCCGAGCGGCGCTGGGATCGGCCAGGAGCCGCTCCAGTTCAGCCTCGAGGCTGGACGCGGTGTAGTGGCAGGGCCGGAAGCGGGGCACCGTGGCCTCGACGCCGAGGTGCTTCAGCAGGGGGCCATCGTGGACCCAGAAGAGCACGCTTTCCTCGCTCGCCTGCAGGAGGGGGGCGCCACCCGCTGGCAAAACCACCACATCGCCCTTGCCCCAGACGAGGTCAAGGCCTTCGGCCGCCCCAATGGCTGGCCGGACCAGGCTTCCCTCCCCCCGCAGCACCACAAACAGGGAGCTGGTGGCATTGGCCGCTGCCTTGAGACCTTCCCCGCTCAGGATGCGCAGGAAATGGGCGGCCAGGGCGGGGCTGGTGGCCGGTCCTTCGCAGCCCAGTTCGGCGCTGAGGTCGAGCGGCAGTATCGCGGTGGGACCCGATGCGTGGAGTGCGGGACTCCAGCGGTGGTAGCCGATCGGTTCGGTGAGGCCCGAACGCACCGGATTGGCGGCCTGGCGGTAGTCGTAGAGCCGGGCCGTTTCCTGCCAGGTCGGGCGAGCGCTTGGGTTCAGGGGCATGGTGACCATGGGTTCTGCCTCCAGACGGACCTCAGAAAGGCCACCCTATGGGTCCGATGGTGTGCTTGGGGTTGCTGTTGCTTCTGGATCCCTGATCGGCATGATCAGCTCAACACCTGGGCTGGGGCTCGGCTTCAGCCGCCTGCCACCGCGGGAACGATGCTCACCTCATCGCCATCGGCTAGGGCGGTGGCCTGGTGGTCGAGGAAGCGGATGTCTTCGCTGTTCACATAGACATTGAGGAAACGCCGCAACTTGCCACCTTCATCACAGAGGCGATCCAGGATGCCGGGGTACCGGGCATTGAGGGCAACCAACAGTTCATCGACGCTGCCGGCCTCAAGGTTGAGGGTGGCTTCGTCGTTGGTGAACTTCTGCAGGGGGGTGGGAATCAGAACCTGGACGGCCATGGCGGGTGGGGGTTGAGGGGAAGGGAAAAGCGGTGGGAAGGGGCAGCGCGGTATCAGCCCACCGTTTCCCAGGTGGCCCGATGCAGGGACTGGGCCCGCTCCCAGGCACTGGTGAAGCTGGCCAGCTGGGCTTCGATCAGGAACGGTTCACCGATGGAGGAGGCCACCGCTTCGGTGGTCTTGAGGCCGTTGCCGGTGATGTAGGCCACGGTGGTTTCCTCGGGGTCGATCTTGCCCTGCTCCACCAACTTCTTCAGCACTGCAATCGTGGTTCCTCCGGCCGTTTCGGTGAACACCCCCTCGGTCTCGGCCAGCAACTTGATGCCTTCGATAATCTCGGCATCGCTGACCGCCGCGATAGTGCCGCCGGTGCGGTTGGCGATGTCGATGGCATAGGGGCCATCGGCCGGATTGCCGATAGCAATCGATTTGGCGATGGTGTTGGGCTTGACCGGGGTGATGAAATCACGCCCTTCGGCAAAGGCCTGGGCTATCGGCGAACAGCCTTCGGCCTGGGCGCCGCTGAAGCGCACGGGCTTCTCCTCCACGAGCCCCACCTTGATGAACTCGTCAAAACCCTTGCGGATCTTCGTGAACAGGGACCCCGAGGCCAGAGGCGCCACAATGTGGTCGGGAAGTTGCCAGCCGAGTTGCTCGATCACCTCGTAGCCAAGGGTTTTGGAGCCTTCCGAGTAGTAGGGCCGCAGGTTGATGTTGACAAAGCCCCAGCCATAGGTGTTGGCCACCTCGCAGCAAAGGCGGTTCACTTGGTCGTAGTTGCCCTTCACCGCCATCAAGGTGGGGTTGTAGATCAAGGTGCCCAGCACCTTGCCCAGTTCGAGATCGCAGGGGATGAACACGCAGCACTCAAGACCGGCATGGGCGGCGATGGCGGCGGTGGAGTTGGCCAGGTTGCCGGTGGAGGCGCAGCTCACGGTGGTGAATCCAAGCTCACGGGCCCGGGTGAGGGCCACCGACACCACTCGATCCTTAAACGAAAGGGTCGGCATGTTGACGCCGTCATTCTTGATATAGAGAGCCTTCAGGCCCAGGCGGCGGGCCAGTCGGTTGGCCTTGAGCAGGGGGGTGAAGCCCGTGCCCACGTCGATCGGATCCCCTTCAATCGGCAGGAATTCGCGGTACCGCCAGATCGAGGTGGGTCCTGCTTCGATCGTGGCGCGGCTGACGCGGCTGCGAATGGCCTCGTAGTCGTAGACCACCTCTAGGGGTCCGAAGCAAACGTCTTCGCAGACGTGACGCGCGCTTGCTTCATAGGGATGACCGCACTCTTTGCAGCGCAGCCCGATGAAGGTGGAGCGGGAGAGGGTGGCCGTCACGGAGGTCGCGCCGCAATGGAGCGACGCTAGCAGCGGCCTCTGGCGTGGCCGGTTTTACCCGATATCGCAGGTCGGGTATAAGGGCTGTTGTGCTGGCGGGGCTTGACCCGTCGGTCCACCTCCCTAGCCTCAAACGGTGAGATCTTCAGCCCCCGCCCCGATCGGCCGCCTGCGGCTGCGGCAGCTCCTGCCCCTGCTGGCGTTGCTGACCGGGTTGCTCGTGCTCGTCCCCCGCCTATGGATTGAGTGGCATTGGTTTGCACAGTTCGATGCCCAGGGGGTCTTGGTGCGGCGCTGGCTGCTTCAGGTGCTGGCCTTCGCCCTGGTGATGGGTCTCGGGGTGCCGCTTCAGCTGCAGCAGTTGCAACGCAGCTGGCGACTTCGCCAGGCCGTGCCTGCCAAGGTGCTTCCCGCCAACCCCCTGATTTCCCTGGCGTCAACGCCCCTTGTGTTGGTGCTTGCGGCGTTGTTGCTGCTGCTGGCCGGTGGACTCACCTATTTGTTGGTGCAGGCCCGCGACCTGATCGCCGCCCCCTTCAGTGGCCGCGTGATCACCGGCATTCCCGTGCTGGCCGACTTTCCCCCTTGGCTCTTCCTCAGCCTGGCGGCCGGCCTGTTGCTGCCCCTGCTGCTCTGGCCCCTCACCACCTTGCGCATCACCCTCGGTGCTGCCCTGACAGCCTCCGCCACCGCCCTGGCTCGAGGATGGAGCCTCTGGTTGCCTGCCCTGCTGGCCACTCCTTTTCAGCAAAGGGATCCGGTCACCGGTTTTGACCTTGGCTTCACGGTGCTGCAACTGCCGGCCCTGCACCTGTTGGTGAGTGTGGTGATCGCCCAGGCGGCCGTTGGGCTGGCGGGCTGCTTCTGGCTCACCCTCACCGAGGGCACATCCCTTTCTGACTTGCGCTTTCCGGGCCTGAGTCGCCCCCAGCAGCGGGTGCTTCAGCCCCAACTGGCGGTGTTGGCCGCCATGGCGGCCCTGAGCAATGCCCTGGCCCCCTTCGACCTGATGGTGCAGGGCAGTGGGGTAGCTTCCGGCGCCGGTTTTGTTGATCTGCATGTGCGGCTGCCGCTGCGGCTGCTGCTCGCTGCCCTGCTGATGCTCACGGCAACGGGGCTGTTGGTGCCCGTGCCGCGGGGCTGGCTGCGGCGCGTTGCCCTGATCCCCCTGGCCACCACCGCCCTGCTGGTGCCGATTGCCGAATGGTTTGTGGCCCCGCTGGTGCAGCGCATGGTGGTGCAGCCGCGGGAGCTGGCCATGGAGACCCCCTACCTGGAGCGCTCGATCCGGGCCACCCGCCGAGCCTTCGGTCTGGAGGCCGTACGCCAGCTCACCCTCACGCCCCGCCAGGAGCTGACGGCGGCGGATCTGGAGCAGGCCCCCGGAACCCTGGCGAATATCCGCCTCTGGGATAGCAAACCCCTGCTGGCCGCCAACCGCCAGTTGCAGCAGCTGCGCTTGTATTACCGCTTTTTCTCGGCTGCCGTCGACCGCTATCCCCTGGCCAGCGATCCCCAGCGGCAGGGCTCCCAACAGGTGCTGATTGCGGCCCGCGAACTCGACACCGGCAGCCTCACCCAGGATTCGCGCACCTGGCTGAACCGCCATATGGTCTTCACCCATGGCTATGGCTTCACCGTGTCTCCGGTGAATGCCTTTGGGCCCGATGGGCTGCCGTTGTTCTTTGTCAAAGACCTGGGCCGCAGCGGCATCGTTCAGGGGATCCCTTCCCTTGGCCTCACCGACGCGGCGGTGCGCCAGGCCCTGCCGGTGGGTCGCCCCCGCCTCTATTTCGGCTCCGCCCCAGCTGCCTACGCCATCGCCCCCACCCAGGTGCGGGAGTTTGATTACCCCGATGGCGAGCTGAACGTCTATTCCCATTACGCCGGCAGCGGTGGGGTGCCGATCCACGGGGCCCTGGATCGCCTGATGGCGGCCGCCTACCTCCCCGAGCCCCGCCTGCTGTTCACTGGCTCGCTGACACCGTCGTCGCGGCTGCACCTGCGCCGCAGGGTGAATGAGCGGCTCAAGGCCCTGGCACCTTTTTTGCGGTTTGAGAGCCAGCCCTATCTGGTGACGGCCCGCGTTGAGCCGACCCCGGGCTATGCCACCGATCAGCACCAGTATTGGTTGCTGGATGGCTTCACCACCAGTGACAGCTACCCCTATTCCGAGGCCAATGCCAGTGGCGTTCGCTATTTCCGTAACCCGGTCAAGGCGGTGGTGGATGCCTACAACGGCAAGGTCTGGCTTTACGTGAGCGATCCCAACGATCCGGTGCTGGCCACCTGGAGACGCGCCTTCCCGGAGTTGTTCCTGCCGCTTTCGGCCATGCCGAAGGCGCTACAGGCCCACATCCAGGTGCCCCGCAGCCAGTTTGCGATTCAAGCCGAACGCCTGTTGCGTTACCACGTCACCGATGTGCGCACCTTCTACAACGGCGACGACGTTTGGTCGATCCCGCTCGAGATTTACGGCTCCACCAACACGCCCGTGGAGCCTTATCACATCACCCTGCAGCTCCCTGGTCAGGACAAGCCTGAGTTCGTGCTGCTGCTGCCCTTCTCGCCCCTGAAACGCCCCAACCTGGTGGCCTGGCTGGCGGCCCGTAACGACCCCCCCCACTACGGCGAACAGTTGCTGGCCCGTTTCCCCCAACAGAGCCTGCTGCTCGGGCCCCAGCAGGTGTCGTCGCTGATTGAGCAGGATCCTGCGATCAGCTATCAATTTGGCCTCTGGAACCGTGCTGGTTCGCGCCTGATTCACGGCAATCTGCTGGTGTTGCCGGTGGGCAAGGGGCTGCTCTACGTGGAGCCCATCTACCTGCAGTCCCGCAACAACGACCTGCCCACCCTGGTTCGGGTGGTGGTGACCGATGGACGCACTTTTGTGATGGAGCGCAACCTGCAGCAGGCCCTCAACGAACTGGTTAGCCGCAAGGGGGATGGAGCTCCAACCACAGCGCTCCCGGGCCCCGTGGCTCCTGCCACCGCCGTGCCAAAGACCCCCTGAGCTGGCAACGGCACAAAAAAAGGACCCCCGTAGGGGTCCGGCTGGGTTGGATGCGAATCAGACCGCGACGGCGCTCTTGGGATCAAGGGCACCCTTGGCATAGAGGGCGGCGTAGTAGTTGATGTCGCGTTGCTTGATCTTGCTGGCGTTACCGGCGGCCCAGAACTGCTGGTAGCGGTCGAGGCACACCTGCTTCATATAGGCCCGGGCGGGCTTGTTGAAGTGGCGGGGGTCGAAGTTGGCGGGATCCTTGAAGGCCGCTTCGCGGACGGCGGCGGTGAAGGCCAGCCGGTTGTCGGTGTCGATGTTCACCTTGCGAACGCCGTTGCGGATGCCTTCCTGGATCTCCTCCACGGGCACGCCGTAGGTCTCGGGGATGGCGCCGCCGTACTTGTTGATCATGTCGAGCCACTCCTGAGGTACCGAGGAGGAGCCGTGCATCACCAGGTGGGTGTTGGGGATGGCCTTGTGGATCTCGGCGATGCGGCTGATCGCCAGCACTTCACCGGTGGGCTTGCGGGTGAACTTGTAGGCGCCGTGGCTGGTGCCGATGGCGAT
>DAIQNM010000087.1:0-9868 GCA_036788375.1 Cyanobium sp. CTOTU6536
CCCCGTGTCCCCTCCCCCCAGCGCCGCCGGGCCGCCACCCGGCAGCGAGGCGCTGCCGGTTCCGCCAGAATTGCCAGCAACACCCCCATCTTGGCCCTCCCTCGATCGCCTCGGTCTCACCCAGGCCATCGGCGGCCTCACCCTCGGCCTGATCGCCCTGTTTTCCTCCTATGACCACCTCACCATCGCCGGGCGCATCATCCCCATCCACCAGCAGTGGGGCATTCCCCTCATCGCTGCCTCGGTGGCGATCATTGTTGTCGATGCTCAACTGGCGTCGGGATCCCGGCTACGAGCAGCGGTTGAAGCAGCTCGAGAGCGAGACCGAGCAGCTGAGGCAAGAGAACGAGCAGCTGAGGCAGCAGAACGCCAGGGGCAGGCAACTGCTCGCCAAGATCGATGCGCTCTGCTTTCCGCTCGAGTCCTCCTCGATCCCAGCGATAGCAACCGAGCCCGGCTCCAAGCCTTCCTCTCCCTGATCGCTGCCGAGCGTCCTCCGGAGCAAGGCGGCGTGGGTTGAAGCCTCTGCGCCATCAGAGGCCTGTGACGAATTGAACCCAATGGTGGCACTGATCCCTTGGAGCCCCCGCCTCCCGTCTCCGCCCCAGCCCCGTGTCCCCTCCCACCAGCGCCGCCGGGCCGCCACCCGGCAGCGAGGTGCCGCAGGTTCCGCCAGAATTGCTAGCAACACCCCCTTCTTGGCCCGGGCTCGATCGCCTCGGTCTTACCCAGGCGATCGGCGGCCTCGCCCTCGGGCTGATCGCCCTGTTTTCCTCCTATGACCACCTCACCATCGCCGGGCGCAACATCCCCATCCACCAGCAATGGGGCATCCCCCTCATCGCTGCCTCGGTGGCGATCATTGTTGCTGGGTGCGTGCAATACGGCGCGCCACTTGGGCGCGACGCTCAACTGGCGACGGGATCCCGGCTACGAGCAGCGGATGAACGAAAATCGGATCGCGATCGAGCGGAGCAAAGAGTGAATCAAGCAGATCGAGAGCGAAATCTTGCAGGTCAGGAACGACAGCGAGTGGATCGAGAAAGATACCGAGCAGCTGAGGCAAGAGAACGCCAAAGAGAAAGCCTTGAGCGCCTCCATCAAGCGGCTGTGCTTTCCGCCCGAGTCCAGCTCGATCCCTCAGACACCAATCGAGCCCAGCTCCAAACCTTTCTTGCCCTCATGAATCAACCCCCAGACGCGGATTCTGAGTAGAAGGCAGTGGCGGCCTCGTCAATAGCATCGGCGCAGATTGCATAAGCCCCTATTAGCGCCTTGGCGACGCGACTGATGGCTTCATACAGCAGCATGATGTCAAGCCCTGCCCCCTCGGAAGGCCAGGTTCCTGCCCATCCAGCGAATCAATACAAGAGGCACGCTGGAATAGCGCGGCAGCAAGCGCTCCACCGACCCTCAACATTCTCCAGAGGTAGACGCTTGGCCTCGTTCAGGGCTGCGTTCGCTGCTGGTGACTGGATCAGGGTTTCGGCAAAGCGCTGCTGATCCTCGGCGCTCATGCGGTGGATGGCTTGCTCATCAAAGGCTAGCTGGGCCGCGTCGTGGGCTGCACTGACGACAAAATCCGTGAGACTGCGCCGTTGCAACTCCGCCGCCCGCTTCAACGTGGCATCAACGCTTGCCGCCAGGCGTGCTTCAAGGCATGAGGTTCACAATGGTTTGATGCCAGAATCCCAGCCCACCAAATCCCCAGCCGGCTTCGGTGCTGGCACGGCCACGGCCTGGGCCTTCCTGGCGCCGGCCCTGCTGCTCCTGGCGCTCTCGGTGCTGATCCCCGGGGCGATGGCCCTGCTGATCAGCTTCACCCGCAGTGGCTTGGATGTGGGTGAGCCCCTGCATTTCGTTGGCCTGGCCAACTTCCAGCGCCTGCTGGCCGATCCGATGTTGGCCAAGGTCACCACCACCACCTTCCTCTATTTAATTGGCGTGGTGCCGCCGATCCTGGCCGGCTCCCTGGCCCTAGCGGTGCTCGTCAACCGGAGCTTGCCGGGCATCCATGGCTTCCGCGCCGCCTTTTACACACCGGTGTTGGTCTCGTTGGTGGTGGCGGCGATCGCGTTCCGCTGGCTCTATGCCGAAAACGGTCTGCTCAACGGCTGGCTCACGGCGCTGTTCGGACCCACAGGTGCCCTTGCAGCCCTCAGCGGTGGCCGATTCCAACCGATCGGCTTCCTCACCAACCCGGCCCTGGCCCTGCCCGCGGTGATGCTGGTGACCCTTTGGAAGGGGCTTGGCTACTACATGGTGATCTTTTTGGCGGGATTGCAGGGCATCCCCCAGGAGCTGTATGAGGCCGCCGCCCTCGATGGCAGCACCGGCCTCCGGCGCCACCTCGACATCACCCTCCCCCTCCTGCGCCCCTACATCACCCTGGTGGCGGTGATCTCGGCGATTGGCGCCACCAAGGTGTTTGAGGAGGTGTTTCTGATGACCCAGGGCGGCCCTGCCGATGCCACCCGCACCCTGGTCTATTACGTCTACGACCAGGCTTTCTCCGAGCTGGAGATCAGCTATGCCTGCACCGTGGGCCTGGCCCTCTTCCTGATCGTGCTGCTGCTCAGCCTGATTCGCTTTGCCTTCGCCGGCGACAAGGGCCTGGCCTGAGGGCTGCGCCACCCCCAATGCGGTGGTTGATGCGGTGACTGATGCCCTGACGGATGCCTTGACCGAGGCGGTGCGGTGCCAATCTGGATCCTTGTTGGTGCCGCACCGTGGCTTCCCAGCCCCTTTCATCCATCGGCATCGTGGGCGGTGGTCAACTGGCCCTGATGCTTGCCGAAGCGGCGGCCGAGCTCGGTGTTGCCCTCCACGTGCAGACCCCCGGCGCCGACGATCCGGCTGCCCGACTCGCGACGTCCCTGGTGCTGGCCCGCCTGGATGACGCCGAAGCCACCCGCCAACTGGCCCAGGCCTGTGGGGCGATCAGTTTTGAAAACGAATGGGTGCCCATCGAGGCCCTCACGCCGCTGGCCGAGGGGGGGGTGCGGTTTGTACCGGGGTTGGATGCCCTGGCGCCGCTGATGGCCAAGCGCTCCCAGCGGGAGTTGCTGGAGCGGCTCAACCTTCCATCGCCCCGCTGGTGCGGTCTGGAGGCCGTGCTGGACCCGGTACCGGCCCAGCAGAGGGTGGTTTCGCCTTACCAACCCCAGTCTTCGCCCCTCTGGGAGGGCGGCGGTTCCTACACCCCTGTCCCGCAGGCTTCGATCGACACCTTCAGCACCGGTGGGCCGTTGGGCCCCAGCCTTCCCCCCGGGTTCCGCTTTCCGCTGATGGCGAAGGCCAGCCGCGGTGGTTACGACGGCAAGGGCACCGTTCCGATTGCCGACCAGGCCGAACTGGAACGGTTGCTGCAGCGGGTCAACCCAGCCGATTGGATTCTCGAGGAGCGGGTGGCGTTCGAGCGGGAACTTGCCGTGGTGGCCGCCCGTGACCGGGAGGGCCGCGTGGTGTGTTTCCCCCTGGTCGAAACCCATCAACAGGGCCAGGTGTGCGACTGGGTGCTCTTTCCGGCGCCGGTGAACCATGCCGCCGAGGCCTTTGCCCGCAACGTGGCCGCCTCCCTGCTCACCGCCCTCGACTACGTCGGGGTGTTGGCGATCGAATTCTTCTACGGACCGGCTGGCCTGCAGGTGAATGAAATCGCCCCCCGCACCCACAACTCGGGCCACCTCACGATCGAAGCCTGCCAGTGCAGCCAGTTTGCCCAGCAGGTGCGGGTGGTGGCGGGCCTGCCGCTGGGACCCACCGACCCGATCGTGCCCGGGGCGCTGATGGTCAACCTGCTCGGTGCGGTTCCTGGGCTCTCGCCGCCGGAGGAGGCCTCCCGGCTGGCGGCCCTCCGAGGCCTGCCTGGCGCCCATCTCCATTGGTACGGCAAGAGCCACCCGGCGCCGGGTCGCAAGTTGGGCCATCTCACCTTGCTCCTCGAGGGCCTGACCCACCCAGACCGTCAGGCCGAGAAGGAACGCCTGCTGGAGCAGGTGCGTTGCATCTGGCCCTTGACCCAGGCCGTAAATCAGCAATCAACCCCCTAAAGTGTCAGAGGACTGCCGTGTTGGTGACTGCCTTTCACTGTTTTCTGATCTGACTCCCTCTTCGACATGGGGGGTCTGCAGCGACGGCAACGTAGGCCGGCCCCGTAGCCGGAAATGGCGCCCCGCCCCTGACCCCTCTTCTGGTTCATCCAGGTCGAAAACCGGGGCAAGACGGCACGGTGGTCCACCCCTTTGATCGCCTCCCCCTAGCGGAGGCCCTGCTGCCGGAGGCATTGACGTTGAGCGTTCAACCCCCGTTTCAGCAAGCCTTCGAGCAGCTGCTCAGTCGGGCCCCGGGTCCGGTGTTCCCTCGGGCGCGGCAGCTTTATCTGAGCAAGTACCCCCTCGAGCCAGACCCCAGCTCCGCCTTCCGCACCTTCCTGCTTGAGGAGGAGATCCAGGAGGCGGCCGGAGGCGCGGTCCGGATCAGGGCCGTTGCCTTTGCTCTCGTCCACTGGCATGGTCCCCAGCTGGACCTGGCCCCTTACGCCGCCTACCTGGCCGAGCGCTGGCAGCTCCATCCCCATGACCTGACCCCGATGGCTGATGCTGCCTGGTTTCGCGATGGGGGGGCTTGGGCGCGCTTTACGGCCCCTGCCGTCTACGAACGGGCTGCCCCGACCACCCTGCTCAGTTCACCAGCCCATCCAGGTGCTGCTGCAGACGATCCCGTTCCCAGGCCGTAACCACAAACACCTCCTGGGCCGTGGTGCCCCGGCGGGCCACCAGTTTCCAGCCGCCGGTGATCGGACTTTGAATCCGCAGCTGCAGGCTGGTGCTGCGACCGCGGACCCGGCCGATCACCGCCGGGGTCACCGTGGTGATGCCTTCTTCCTCCGCCAGACGCCGCAGCAGCGGGATCAAGCCCTCGACGTAGGTGCTGTGGGTGATCACCAGGCGCCCCATGCCCCGCCTCAGGCCCGTTCCAGGGGGGCCATGGTCAGGCCTTCAGCCCGTAGCAACTGGTGGTAGTGCTCGGCCTGCTCCTGGGGACCACTCCACACCACCGCCGAGCCCTCTCCATCGATGCGGTGGGCCAGCTCCCAGGCCCGGTCGGGCTGCATGGCGGGGATATGGCGCACTAGGGCTTCGACCACGTGTTGAAACGTGTTCACGTCGTCGTTGAGGACGATCACCTTGAAATTTGGGTATGGCTCCCGCAGCCGGCTTTTCTCCAGCACCGCCGTGGGGGATGCGTCGGTGGAGCCGCAGCGGATTACCGCCGCAGATGGCTGCTGGGCCCCCGCAAGAATGAAGAACCGGTTCACGCCCATGGCGGCCGCAGGCGAAGGGTCTGAAGCCTAGGTATCATCGGTCAAACCGGATCCGGCGCTCCCGATGCTGATCTCCCTTGGCTGGGCTTCCCTCGCCGCCATCTTCAGCTTTTCGATCGCCATGGTCGTCTGGGGACGCAATGGTGACAACACCATCGGGTTCTGAGGCCGTGGCGATCGGCACTCTGCCGCTCAACACCGCCCTGTCGGCTGTGGCCGTGACGCTGCTCGTCTTTGTCAGCCTCGGCGTCGCCTATCTCTCCACGGTTGAATGGCGGGATCGCCGCCGCCGCGGCTCCGGTCCGTCCGGCCGCGCCTGAGCCTTCCCTCCAGCCAGAGCCTTCCTTGCCACTACGGGTGCCCTGGCTCCCGGGGGCTGAAGGGCCCGCCAATCTTCCCTTGCCTCCATCGCGCTTACCCTCCCCTCCCCGGTGGAGGTTCCCTCCCTTTCTCAAGGGCCTCAAGATTCCCCCTTCCCTGGCTCGTCTGCCGCTGCCAAAGCGGGATTCCATCAGCCTTGGTGGCCCTTTGCTCCCTCTGGCGCGGCGTTGTCGCCTGGGCAGTCTCCCCCCGGGAGGGCTGGCCCGGCTGCCCAGCGTTCCGCTCCCCCGCACCCTCGCCACCGTGGCCCTGCTGGTGCTGGTGCCCAGCCTCTTGTTGCTGCGTTGGAGCCGCCCGCGGGCGGCGGGCCTGGAGCAGTTGATGGCCTCCGCCAGCCTGGTGCAGAGCTTCCCGGCCACGCCGGAGCGGCCCGTGCCCGCCCTCTGGATTCAGAGGCTTGGCCCAGCCCAGGCCAGGCTGCTCTGGCAACGGCAACGGCGGGTGTGGTGGCAGGTGTGGGCCAACCAGGCGGAGTCGGCACCCTTCCTGGTGCTGGAAGTCGATCGCACGGCTCCCGCAGCCCAGACCCTCCCGCCCCTGGCCCTGCGGGTGGGCGACCTGCTGGTGTTGGCGGAGGACCCAATCGCCCGCAAGCAGCTGGCTGAGTCGTTGCGGCCCCTGCAGCGCCGCAGCCAGGCCAGCCTGGCCCAGCGCTGCCTGCAGCGACTCCAGGGCGGCCAGGCGGTGTACTGGAACGCTGGCGCCCTCGGCGAAATCGTTGGGCCGGTGGCACCCCTCTTTGAACGCTTTCAGGTGGGCTGCCTCAGCCTGGCCCTGGAAACCAACGCCCTGCGCTGGCAGGGCGAGGCGGCTGCCGTTGATGGGCGTCTGACGCCAGTGCCCTCCGCAGCGCGCCTGAGCTCCAGCGCCACCTCCACCGCCCCAGCCGCCGAGCCCGTGGTGGCAGGCCTTGCCGCCCAGCCGCCGCTGCCAGCGGACCTCCTGGTCGAGCTGGAGGGCTCCTCCCTCGACCAGTTGCTCCAGGGCCTGCTGGCCCGCCAGATGATTCGCGACCCCCTCGCCAGCAGCTATGGCCTCGATGGTGCCCGTCTTGCCCAGGCCCGCCAAACCCCCTTCCGGCTGCAGTTGCGCCCCCAAGGCACCGGTCCGTTCCAGGCCAGCCTGGAACTCCAGCTGGCGGTTGGAGGGGCCCATGGCACTTGGCAGGGGCTGCTGGAACGCATTAGCACCAACCTGGTGGCGCAGGGCTTCAAGGCCAGTGATGTGCCGCTCCCTGGGGCCTTGGCCACCCCGGTGACGCAGACACCCTCCAGCGGCTCAGCACCCCAAAACCAAACCCAAAACCAAACCAAACCCCAAACCCAGAACCAAACACCGACGCCATCCCTGACCCAAACCTTGCCCCAGCCCCAGACCAAGGCCCAGACCAAGCCCCAGCAGGCACGATCCGCCGTCACCCCCACGGTCTGGACTCGACCCGATGGCACCGCCGTCGGCGGGTGGACCTGGATCCCCGGCGGCGATGGCCACGACCAATTACTCCTCTTCCTCGGCCCCAATCCCCCCTCTCCCCGGCCCTTCAGCCCGCAGACCAGCACCTCCAAGGCCCCTAAGGGCCAGCTTCACCTCCGCTTAAGGCCCGAAGCCCTCGAATCACTGGGTCTGCTGCCCGAGGCGATGCCACCCTTGCTGCGGCGGGCCTCGCAGCTCTGGCTGGATGCCGAGGATGGTCCAAGGGAGGCTTCGGCTGATCCGATCAGCCGTCTGAGGGGGCGGCTTCAGGTGCCGCGCTGATTTCGGGGGTGGCCTGGCGTTCCCGTCGCCGCCGTTCGGCCGCCAGGGTTTCCTCCATCAGTTCCACGGCCTGGGCCATCTTTTCAAGATTGGTGGCGTAAAGGCTGAGGTCCTTGTCGACGCGATCGCGCATCAGCCCCATCGCCTCGCCAAGCTCGTGGGCATGGGCCCGGATGGCCTGGGGTTCGAGGGAATCGGCCCCCCTCGCCTGCTCCAGCAAGGAAAGCAAACCCACCGCCATCAGCCGCGAGTAGTGGAAATTCGGTCGGCGGATGCTGGCCAACGCCGAAGCCAACGGTTCGGGGGCACTGGTTCCTTGGGCATCGATCCAACCCTTGACCTCTTCCACGCCATGGGAGCCCATCGCCTGGAGTGCCACCTCGCTGCGGTGGCGCAGGTCTGAGGCATCAAAGCCGGAGGATCCACAGAGGGCTTGCAGCAGCTGTTCGCGGTGCTGCTCGGGCCGGTAGCCCTTGGCAAATGCATCGAACACCTGGACCAGGCCCACGGCGAAGAGGGGATCCGCCTGGAAACCCTTTTGGTGGCTGAGCAGGTGCAATTCCACCAGCAGCTCGTCGACCATGCGCCGATGCAGCGGGGCGATCACATGGGGGAAGGCGCCGTGGAAGGCACGCTTGCTATCGGCAACGGTCAGTGGAGCGCTCACGCGGCAAGGCGGACTGTTGGGGCGACCCTAGCGCCGCCTGAGGCCCCGATAGGGCTGCCCCTGGCTGGCTAAGATCAAAACCGCTTTGCCTGTGCAGCCCATGATCCCGATCGTGATTGAAGAGTCGGGTCGGGGAGAACGGGCATTCGACATCTACTCGCGCCTTCTGCGCGAGCGGATCATTTTTCTCGGTGAGCCCGTGACCGCCGAATCCGCCAACCGCGTGGTGGCGCAGTTGCTCTTCCTCGAGGCTGAAGACCCTGAAAAGGACATCTTCCTCTACATCAATTCCCCCGGTGGCTCCGTCTATGACGGGCTCGGCATCTTCGACACGATGCAGCACATCAAACCCGATGTGCAGACCGTTTGTGTGGGGCTTGCCGCCTCGATGGGCGCCTTCCTGCTTTGTGCCGGAGCCCAAGGCAAGCGCAGCAGCCTCACCCATTCCAGAATCATGATCCACCAGCCCCTCGGCGGGGCCCGCGGCCAGGCGAGCGACATCCGCATCCAGGCCGATGAGATCCTTTATCTCAAGAAAAAGCTGAATCAGGAGCTCGCCGATCGCACCGGCCAGCCCCTCAGCCGGATCGAAGAGGACACCGACCGGGATTTCTTCATGTCACCGGCCGAGGCCGTGGAGTATGGCCTGATTGACAAGGTGATTGATAAGCGGCCGATCCGACCGGTCTGAAACCGGCCGGATCGGCCGGCCGGTTTCAGGGTGAAGGGCGAATCAGCCCTTCACCACCTCGGGTTCGGATAAAAGCGGAGAAAAGCGCTCCTTCTCGGGAAGGGTGGTGAATTCAGCCACCACGCTGCGCAGTTCATCGCCATTGAGGGTTTCTTTCTCAATCAGCATTTCCACCAGACGGTCCATGCAATCGCGCTGGGAGGCCACCAGCTTCACAGTATCGGCATAGCAGCTCTGCACGATCGCGCGCACGGCCCCATCGATGCGGTGGGCCAGGGCATCGGATCCATCGTTGCGGGTCATCAGGTCACGGCCCAGGAACACCTCCTGGTTGCCGGCCTCCAGGGAGAACTGACCGATCTCGCTCATGCCGAAGCGGGTCACCATCTGGCGGGCGATTGAGGCCACCTGTTGGATGTCGCCACCGGCGCCGGTGGTTACTTCGGCGTGGCCGAACACCACATCCTCGGCGGCTCTGCCCCCCAAGGCCCCCATGATTCTGGCGCGCAGCTGGGCCCGGCTCACCAGCATCTGCTCCTCATCGGGGGCAAACCAGGTGAGCCCTTGGGCCTGGCCCCGGGGGATCAGGGTGACCTTTTGGACCGGGTCGTGGGCCTTGACCAGGGTGCCCACCAAGGCATGGCCCACCTCGTGGTAAGCAATCAAGCGCTTGCTGCGGCCATCGGTGAGCGGTTTACCCTCCATGCCAGCAATCACCCGGTCGACCGCGTCATCGATTTCGGCCAGGGTGGTGGCTTCCTTCCGCCGGCGGGCCGTGAGGATGGCGGCTTCGTTGAGCAGGTTGGCCAGATCAGCCCCGGTGAAGCCAGGGGTGCGGCGTGCAATCGACTCAAGACTCACATCGGGGGCGAGTTTCTTGTTGCGGGTATGCACCTTGAGGATGGAAAGGCGGCCCTTGATATCGGGGGCATCCACCTGAACCTGGCGATCAAAACGGCCCGGCCGCATCAGCGCCGAATCCAGGACATCGGGCCGGTTGGTGGCGGCAATGATGATGATGCCGCTGTTGCCCTCAAAACCATCCATC
>DAIQNM010000088.1:0-9849 GCA_036788375.1 Cyanobium sp. CTOTU6536
CCCCGCCCCCCTCTCCCTGGCCCTGGCCCACGTCACGGTCGAGAACGACAACGTGTTCCTCAGCCCCTGGACTGAAACCGACTTCCGCAACGGCGAGAAGCCCTGGTGGGCCTGATCCCCTCCCTGCGGCACCTTTTGCCCCCTGCCCAGCCGTCCGCGCCCGCCCGATCCACCGCCATGCGTCGTTCCTTCTCCTCCCTGCTCGGTTGCCTGCTCACCCTCACCCTTGGGGCCGGCGTTCTGGTCACCGGGGCCAGCCCCAGCTGGGCCTACCCCTTCTGGGCGCAGCAGAACTACGCCAGCCCCCGCGAGGCCACCGGCAAGATTGTTTGCGCGAACTGCCACCTGGCCAAGAAAATCACCCAGGTGGAAATCCCCCAGGCCGTGTTCCCCGACACGGTGTTCAAGGCTGAGGTGAAGATCCCCTACGACGCCACGGTTCAGCAGGTGTCTGGCGATGGCAGCCCCACCGGGCTCAACGTCGGTGCTGTTGTGATGCTGCCGGAGGGTTTCAAGCTCGCACCGCCTGAACGGCTCAGCGATGAGCTCAAGGAGGAGACCGCCGGCATCTACTACACCCAGTACAGCGACACCCAGCCCAACATCCTGCTGGTCGGCCCCCTGCCCGGTGACCAGCACCAGACCATCGTCTTCCCGGTTCTCTCCCCCGATCCCGCCACCGATAGCAAGATCCACTTCGGCAAATACCAGGTGCATGTGGGTGGCAATCGCGGCCGGGGCCAGGTCACCCCGGCCGGTGAAAAAACCAACAACAACCTCTACACCGCCCCCGCGGCGGGCACCGTGAGCGCCATCAGCGCCGGTGAAAACGGAACCACGCTCGTGGAGATCGCCACCCCTGATGGCAAGGTCACCGAGACCATCCCCGCCGGCCCCACCCTGCAGGTGGCCCTGGGTGATGCCCTCACCGCCGGTGCCGCCCTCACCAACGACCCCAACGTCGGTGGCTTTGGCCAGGTGGATGTGGAGGTGGTGCTGCAGAACCCCTTGCGGATCTATGGCCTGCTCGCCTTCTTTGCCCTCGTGGCCCTTTCCCAGATCCTGCTGGTGCTGAAGAAGCGGCAGGTGGAGAAGGTGCAGGCCGCCGAGGGGATCATCTGATCCCCCTGGTCTGCCGCGCCCTTCCATCGCCATCGCCGTGGCTGACCTGATGCCGCTGGCTCTCCCCTCCGCGGTGTTCACCTCGCCGGGCCCCCTGGTTTTCCAGCTTGGGCCCATCGTTCTTCGCTGGTATGGGCTGCTGATCGCCACGGCGGTGCTGCTGGGTCTGGTATTGGCCACCCGTCTGGGCCGTCGCCGCGGCATCGATCCCACCGTGATTGCCGATCTGCTGCCCGTGCTGGTCTTCGGGGCGGTGCTCGGGGCCAGGCTTTATTACGTGGCCCTCGAGTGGCGCCAATACCAAGGGCACTGGTTTGATGCACTCGCCATCTGGCGCGGCGGCATCGCCATCCATGGGGCCCTGCTGGGCGGCACCCTGGCCACGGTGTTGTATTGCCGCTGGCGGCGGCAACCGTTCTGGAGTCTGCTGGATGTGCTCGTGCCGGCGGTGGCCCTGGGTCAGGCGATCGGCCGCTGGGGCAATTTTTTCAATTCCGAAGCCTTCGGCCTTCCCACCGACCTGCCTTGGAAGCTCACGATTCCGATCCAGAATCGTCCCATCCAATTCCTCGACGCCGAGACCTTCCACCCCACCTTCCTCTACGAATCCCTCTGGAACCTGGTGGTGCTAGCCCTTCTGCTCGGCCTCTTCCGTGCTGCCTCAAGGGGGAGGCTGCAGCTGCCCGCCGGTGCCCTGAGCTGCGTGTACTTGATGGCCTACAGCAGCGGCCGGCTCTGGATCGAGGGTCTGCGGCTCGATCCCCTTTGCCTTCTTGCCCAGCCACCCTTCTGTGAAGGTGGCCTGCGGATGGCCCAGCTGGTGAGTCTGCTGCTGATCGCCCTCGGCTCCCTCGGCCTCTGGTGGCTCTATGGCCGCAGACGGCCCCTTCCCGATCCCGCCGTATCCACCGCAGTCCCCTCCCCATGAGCACCCCCGCCGCCGTCCAGATCGTTGGGGCTGGCCCCGGCGCCCTGGATCTGCTCACCTTGCGGGCGGCCAGGGCCATCGAGGCCGCCGAGGTGCTGGTTTGGACCGACTCCCTGATCAACCCCCAGATTGCGGCCCTGGCCCCCCCAGGCTGCGAAAGCATTCGCACCAGCACCCTCACCCTCGAGGAGGTGTTGGCGGTGGTGGTAGAGCGGGCCCGGGCTGGGCTTCGGGTGGTGCGGCTCCACGATGGTGATCCTTGTTTGTATGGAGCCCTAGCCGAGCAGATCTGCCGCCTCGCCGATGCCGGCATCGCTGTGGAGGTGGTGCCCGGCCTGAGCGCCTATCAGGCCACGGCCGCCGCCCTGGGCCAGGAACTCACCATCCCGGGGCTGGTGCAGACCATCGTGCTCAGCCGCGCCGGCGGACGTACCGGGGTGCCCGAATCGGAATCCCTGGCTCGGCTGGCCGCCCTACGGGCCTCGCTCTGCCTTTATCTGAGTGCCCGCCACGTGGAGGAGGTGCAGGCCGAATTGCTGCGCCACTATCCCCCCGAAACCCCGGTGGCGATTGGCTATCGGGTCAGCTGGCCCGATCAGTGGCTCACGGTGGTGCCCCTGGAGACCATGGCGGCCACCAGCCGCGAACGGGGGTTGATCCGCACCACTCTCTACGTGGTCAGTCCGGCCCTGGCGGCGGCAGGAGAAACCCGCTCGTTGCTCTATTCCGCCAGCCACAGCCACCTTTTCCGCGGCGGCGCCCTCTAGCTGAGGATCTCCACGTCGATCACTTCGGCGTGGTCGCTGCCCTGGGGCACCCGCCGTCCCAGTTCGGTGGCGGCCCAGGCTCCCAGCTGGCGGGTCATCACGTAGTCGATGCCACCGCCAATCACACCGCCGAGCACGGGAATGGCGTGGTGGAGATTCAGCACCCCCTGGCCGCTGAAGCGGCTGACCAGCCGGAAGCCCACGGCCCGATTCAGTGTGGCCAAGGCCTGGGGAGAGAGGCGCTTGAGCTGTGCTCGCACAAACCGCTGACTCGCCTTCACCCCCACTTGCTTGAGAACCTCGCGCGCTTCTTCGCCGATCAGGGTGAGCAGGATCTGGGTGCGCACCGCTTCGTGCTCCAGATCGAAGCCATAGAGGTCGGCAATGGCGGCCACCAGCCGGGTCTGGATGACCCAGGTGGCGGTGACCGCCGCCGGCAGCTGCACCGGCAGCAGGGCGAACCCCCCGAGGCCGGTGAGGAAGCCCGTGCCCGCATTCCAGCGGGCCTGGTCCTCGATCAGTTCCTCGATCGCCTGGGGCAGCCCCACCTGCCCAGCCCGGGCGCGGTAATTGTTGGCCAGTTGGGAGGCGGTCTTGAGCCGGAAAGGGTCAGCTCCGGGGACTGGGTTGGGAATGGGAGCGCCGTCCATGCCCCAGCGCACGATGGCCTCGACCAGTTCCTGGCCCCAGGCCTGGGACGGGTTGGGCTGGGCCATGGGCGTGGAGGGAACCGACGGGCTTGAGCCGCCAAGCTAGGCAGCCTGGGCCATCCCTTCGACCGTACCGGCCTGGTTCGGGTTGCCCACCAGCTCGTGCTCCAACCGTTCCCGGTCGAAGCGGCAGCCCAGTCGGGCGGTAATCGTTTCCACATCCCGCAGGGCGTTACCCAGGCAGCAGGTGCCGCCGGGGGAGGGGGTCACGTTGAAGCTGAGGCCTGGCATCGCCTCGATCCGGATTTCCCCGAGCAGCAGCTTGCGGCTGCGCCGATCGATCAACTGGGGGCGGATCCCCCCGTAGCCCTTGGCGAAGCGCAGGTCGCTGAGTTGGAGGGAGGGCACAATCTTGCGGGCATCACTGAGAAAGAGGCGGCGCCCGAACCAGGGCACCTCAAACAGCAGGTTGCGCAGGATGTAGTTGCGGATATCGGCAACGCCAAAAAGCTGCCACAACACCGCCAGCACGGCCCCATCCAGGCGCAGCACCTTCAGGAAGTCCCAGAAGGAGGAAAAGCGGAAGCGCTCCAGCAGCGGTAGGAGCAGGGCGGTGGGGCCGAACCGGGTCTGGCCTGGGGCGCGCACATCGGGATCGCCATGGATGGCGGCGAAGGGCAGCTTGTCGTTTTGCACCGTGTAGACCTTGCCCCGCAACAGGTCGGGGGTGAAGTAGAAGCTTCCCGCCACGGGCAAGCAGGAATACTCGAGGCCATAGCCCAGTTGCTGGGCCAGCAGCAGGCTGTGGCCCCCGGCAGCCACCACCACATGGCGGGCCCGCAGCACGGTCGATTCCCCTTCGCCCCCCGGGCCCATCTCCACCAGGAAGGTCTCCTCCTCCGGGGTGATCCGCTGCACCGTGGTGCCCAGCCGCAGGTCAAGGGTCCTGCCCTCGGCCCCCATGGCCCGCCGGGCTTCAGCCACGAACGATTCGGCCAGGGCTTCATAGTCCACCGCCGTGGTGGAGTTGCGGATGCCGATCGCCACAATCGGCTCCGGCCTGGGCTGGCCATCGACCAGGGCCACCTGGGGCTCCCAGGCGGCGATCTGCTCCGCCTCCAGCAGTTCCATCGCCGGGAAATGGGGGGAAAACTGCTCGTAACGCCGCCGCAGCATCTGCCCCTCGGCCTCACCCACTGCCAGCACCATTTTCGGGGTGCGGAACACGCAGCGCTCCCGCACGGCGGGTTCAAGCAGATCGCCATAGCGGCCGACCATGGCGGCGGTGCGCTGGACGCTGAGAGCCTTCTCCAGGCTGTAGTTGGTCTCGATGTCGCCGCAGTGGATGGTCTGGCTGTTGCTGGTGGCCTTGGAATTCACCTGCGCCAGCTGGCCGTAGCGCTCCACCAAGGCAATGCGGGGCAGGTCGGTGTAGCGCGCCAGTTCAAACAGCAAGGCAGTGCCGCAGACCCCGCCTCCCACGATCAGGACGTCCACCTCACCGGTGGGTGTGGCGCTGGTCGCCGGCTCGGCGGGGTCGGGAAGGGGGCTCAAGGCGATGGGAAAGGGAAACGGAGGGGGGCGCGGCCTGGGTTTGGGATCCCAGTGGATCCCCGAGATCCCATGGTGACCGATGGGGCGGGCCCGCCGCTGGTCCCAGAGGTTGGTGATCTATGCTCCCAAAGGCTTCCAGAGCGGTGGTTTCGCACTGCTGGCAGAACCAGGCCCTTCAGGGCCGATCAGGGGCGATTAGCACAGCGGTAGCGCACTTCCTTCACACGGAAGGGGTCACTGGTTCGAATCCAGTATCGCCCATCCTCACCGGTAATATAAATTCCCAGATTCTTTGGATTGGGTCCAGTGGCGCATCCCCACTGCGATCAATCCTGAGGATCTGGTGTTGGTCGATACTGTTCAACTGGACTCGCGGTCGATTCTTGCCATAATTGGGGCTGTGTACGGCTCAAGGGGGTCGTTTTGCTGTGCCAGATCTACCGGCACCCCCATCCTCCTTCCAGGAGGCCAAGCCATCCCCAGCTCCTATGGACACGCTTCCAGAACTGGTAGGACTGGGCCTCCGCCTTGCCAAAGCCCGCCAGTCCCATGGACTCAGCCTCGAGGCGTTAGCCGATCGCCTGCGGCTCGGCGTCGACCAGCTTGAGGCCCTCGAGAGCGCGGACCTGAAGCGCTTGCCCGAACCCGTGTTTGTGGTGGCCACGGCCCGGCGGGTGGCCGCCATCCTTGGGGTGGATGTGGAGGACGAGCTGGCGGCCCTGCGCCCCAATCTCCTCAAGGCCCGGCCAGCCCCGTTGGTATCGCCCGCCGCCACCACGCCGCCTTCGCCGGTTGAAGCCCACCGGTTCCGCCTAGTACCTGCCCTGATCCTGGGTGCCCTGGCCATCGGCGCCGCCTCCCTGCTGCTGCTCCGTCCCTGGGCCCGCCCCCCCCAGCTGGCTGTCGCCCAGGCCCCAGCTCCATCCCCGCCCCCAGCGGCAGTCCCCGCCGCGGCTGGGGCCGCAGCCGCTCTGGCTCCCGACCGTTCCGGCGACCTGCTGCTCTCCAGTGCCGAAGCCAGCTGGATCGAGGTGCGGGATCAGGGCGGCAAGACCCTCTTCCAGGGCAACTTGTTGGGAGAGCAGCGCTTTCCCCTTGGCCAGGGCCTCCAGGTGATGGCCGGCCGGCCCGATCTGGTGCGGGCCAAGCTGGGGGGGCAGCCTGAGCGGGTGCTCGGACCGATCAGTGCGGTGCAGTGGCGCTCCTTTGGCCCAGCCCCGGCCGCCAAGGCGCCTAAGGCTGCCCCGGCTCCGGAACCCTGAGCTTCAGCCCGGTCGCCTCGAGCACCGCCGGGGCACAGGAGCGCAGGCTCCAGCGTTCCAAGCTGAGGTCCGCAGGGGTGTCCCCTTCGCCCAAAGCCGGCTGCAGGGCCACCGAGAGGCCGGCTGTTCCTGCGCTGCGGGAGCCGTCTCCCTCCACCCGCAGTCCGGCGATCACCGCGGCCGGTCTTCGGTCCAGGGCCACGGCGAGGCGGAGCAGGAGGGCCATGGAGGCCACGGTCTGGCGCTCGCTGCGCCCCTGGATCAGCTGCCAGGATTCATGCCGCTTCTTGGGCAGTCCGCGGCGGTGGTAGCGGGCGATGGCCGCCACCATCAGATGTTCGGTTTCGTTGTAGCCCAGCAGTTCGCCGTGGCGAATCAGGTACCAGGTGTG
This sequence comes from Cyanobium sp. CTOTU6536, assembly GCA_036788375.1. Classification (GTDB taxonomy): domain Bacteria; phylum Cyanobacteriota; class Cyanobacteriia; order PCC-6307; family Cyanobiaceae; genus Cyanobium. The sequence goes on from DAIQNM010000088.1 coordinate 6,675, forward strand.
TTTGTGATAAGCGGCGATGTTGATGTGATTGCCGCAGCTGTGGAGCTGGGCGGCGGCCCAGAGCAGCCGCCGCCCTTCACCGTTGTCGTCATGGAGCAGACCCCGGGTCTGGTCGTAGAGGGAGAGGGCATGGGCGGCCACCCGGTCGGCCCGGGCAAGATCCACCCCATGGCTGCGGGCGAGGTGGCGCACGGTGCGTTCCCGGATCGTGCTCTGGAAGGAGAAGCGATCTCCCAGTAGGCCATTGCGCAGCATCCAGTCCACGATCAGCCCCTCCCGCAGGGCGCGGTCGCAGACCACCAGCTCCTGGGCCTGCAGCATGGCCATGGCCGTCTGCAGGATCAGGGCACCGGGCACGATGATCTCGGCCCGCCGGTCGTTGATGGGGGTCAGGGCCCGCCGCTGTTCTGGGGTCATCGCCACAAGGCGGGCCACCAGCTGATCCACCCGGGCCCGGCTGAGCCGGTAGCCATTGAGCTTCAGGCTGGCTTTGGCGTCCTCCGCCGCCGCCAGGGCCGCCAGTGCCATCGCCGTGCCGCTGGTGCCCACCAGCACCGGTTTTTCCCCTGGCGCCAGGGCCCTTCGCACCTGGGCCACGGCCGGATCAAGGGACCCCTGGATGTAGGCCTCCAGGAAGTCGCGGCGGGTGGCCGGCAGGGGGTCTTGCTGGCAGAACTCGCGTTGCAGGCGCACCGCCCCGATGCGGGTGCTGGTCAGGGCCCGCGCATCGTGGCCGTCGGCAAGAATCAACTCGGTGGAGCCCCCACCGATGTCGAGGATGTAGTGGGGAGACCCCCCTAGGGGAAGTCCGGAGAGCACCCCGAGATAGATCAGCCGGGCCTCCTCAGGGCCGCTCACCAGATCCACGCTCAGCCCTAACTGCTCCTCCAGCGTCTGGAGAAACTCCCGACCATTGGGTGCTTCCCGCACGGCGCTGGTGGCCGCGGTCACAATCTGCTCGGCGCCATGGCTGAGGGCCAGGTCGCGGCAATGGCGCAGGGTGAGCAGGGCCCGCGCCACCGATTCGGCCGAGAGGGCTCCGGTTTCGGGGTCCCTTTCGCCCAGGCGCACGGTGGATTTTTCCGCCTGCACCACGCTGAAGGCGTGGAGGGTTGGATCGATCGCCGCGATCAGCAGGTGAATGGAATTGGTACCGATGTCGATGGCGGCGACCCGGCGTTCCCCGCTTGCCGGGATGGCCTCCCCAACCTGAGGGGTGCTGGCGACGGGGGCAGGCATGGGCACCACGATGCCGGCTGGCTCCGGCGGGGATGGCTTGGCCATCGGGTTCTTGGCCATGGGGGCACACCGGCCAGCGGCGCCGACACTTTGCCACCGGATCCCGCGCCGGGGAGCCCTAGGGTGCCGCCAGCCTCGGATCCGCCATGGCCACGGCAAGGGCCCTGCTGGAGCTGCTGCGTTGGCACAAGCCCAGCGGCCGACTGATCCTGCTCATCCCAGCTGGCTGGGCCCTATGGCTCAATCCCCAGGCTCCTCCGGCCCCAATCTTGGTGGGATTGATCGTGCTGGGGGGGCTCGCGGTGAGCGGCGCCGGCTGCATCGCCAACGACCTCTGGGATCGCCGCATCGATCCCCTGGTGGAGCGCACCCGCACGCGCCCCCTGGCCTCCGGCCGGGTGGGGGTGCCGATGGCCGCGGCCCTGCTGCTGCTCTGTCTCGTGCTGGCTTTGTTGGTGGTGCTGGCCCTGCCAACGGCTGGCCGTGCACCCGCCCTCACCCTGGCGGTGGCGGCCCTGCCGCCGGTGCTCCTGTATCCCTCGGCCAAGCGCTGGTTCGCCCTGCCCCAGTTGGTGCTGGCGCTTTGCTGGGGTTTCGCGGTGCTGATCCCCTGGGCCGCCGCCACCGGCTCGTTGGCGGGGGGCTGGCCCCTGGCCCTGGTGTGGTTGGCCACCCTGGCCTGGACCTTCGGCTTCGACACGGTGTACGCCATGAGTGACCGCCAGGACGATGCCCGGCTGGGGGTGCGCAGCAGCGCCCTCACCCTCGGATCGGCTGCCCCCGCCTGGGTAGCAGCCTGCTACGGGATCACCGCCGCCACCCTGGCCGCCGCCGCCCTAGTCCGGGGACTGGCCGCTCCCCCCTTCTGGCTGGCCTGGCTGGTGGCCTCGGCCGGCATGCTGCGCGAGGCCTTGCTCCTGGCGCGTCCGGGCCTTCCCCGAAGTGCCTACGGGCGGCACTTCAGCCGCCAGGTGCAGTTGGGGGCTCTGCTCCTGTTGGGGCTGGTGCTCAGCGCAGCTCCCTGACTGGGAGCCAAGATCCGCCTGGTTCAACGCCACCCGGTCCGGCTCCGCCTCCTTCCTTCCTGAACCCTTTCCTGCTAACCCGTCCGATGTCTGCCCCCACCCTGCCCCTGCCGCCGCCGCTGCGCCCTGGCGATCGGGTCGGCCTGGTGGCCGTCAGCTCGGCCCTCGACGACGGCGAGAAGCTGGCGGCCGGCCTGGCCGTGCTGCGCAGCTGGGGGCTGGTGGTGGATGAGGGGCCCTCCCTGGTGGGCCGTCGCTGGGGCTATCTGGCCGGCCGGGATGACGAACGGGCGGCTGATCTTGAGGCCGATCCGTCCCCGGCCCTGCTGGCCTGTGTGCGTGGGGGCTGGGGCGCGGCCCGGCTGTTGGAGCAGCCGCGCCCGCTGCCCAAAGGGTGGCTGTTGGGTTTCTCCGATGTGACCTCCCTGCTCTGGGCCCAGGTGGCCCGGGGCTGTAGCGGAGCGGTGCATGGGCCCCTGCTCACCACCCTGGCGGCGGAGCCGGCCTGGAGCCAGGAGCGACTGCGGGCCCTGCTGTTCGGAGAGCCCGTGCCCGACCTGGAGGCGGTGGGCTGGCGCGGTGGGATCGCGGAGGGCCCCCTGCTGGTGGCAAACCTCACCGTGGCCACCCACCTGCTCGGCACGCCCCACCTGCCCGAACTGCGTGGCGCGATCCTGGTGCTCGAGGATGTGGGGGAGGCCCCCTACCGGATCGAGCGGATGCTCACCCACTGGCGCCTCTGCGGTGCCCTCCAGCGGCTGGCGGGCCTGGCCTTCGGCAACTTCGAGGGTTGGGAGGAGGCCGATGGCCGGCGGGAGGGGCCGGCCGAGCACCGCTTCGACCTGGAGGCGGTCTTGCGGGAGCGCAGCCTCGATCTGGGCATCCCCGTGGTGGCCCACCTACCGGTGGGC
>DAIQNM010000089.1:0-9782 GCA_036788375.1 Cyanobium sp. CTOTU6536
GGGCAGGGCTAGGGGGGAGGTTTCATTAAAGACGGACCCCCGCTCCGGTGCTGCCTATATTCGGGACTTGAAGGGAGTTTCAAGGGTGCAGCAGGGCGAGCAGCTGTGGCACCAGGTTCAGCAGGCCTTGCAGCCCAACCTCAGCAAGCCCACGTTTGAGACGTGGATCCGTCCGGCTCGGTTCCTGGCCTTCGCCGATGGCGAGCTGAGGCTCGAGGCCCCCAATGCCTTTACCTGTGGCTGGCTGCGCAAGAATTACCAAAGCCAGATCGCTGCGGTGGCCAGTGAGATTGCCGGTCGCACCGTGGTGGTGCTGGTGGTGGCCGCCGCCGGCACCCCCATGGAGCCTCCCCAGCTCGCGGTGATGGATCAACCGGGCGGGGCCCTTGGCGATGGGGCGGTCGCCGAGCGGGGCGGCCAAGCCAGCGCCCAAACCGATCCCCGTACGTCCCGCCAGGGATCCACCGCCTCCAGCGCTTCCCAGCCGCTAACGGGCCGGCCGGCGGCGGGGCTCAACCTCCGCTACAGCTTCAGCCGCTTCGTGGTGGGTCCCAATTGCCGCATGGCCCACGCGGCGGCTCTGGCGGTGTCCGAGGCGCCGGGGCGGGAATTCAACCCCCTGTTCATCTGCGGCGGTGTGGGGCTTGGTAAGACCCACCTGATGCAGTCGATCGGCCACTATCGCCTCGAGATCGACCCCCAGGCGCGGGTGTTCTACGTGAGCACCGAAACCTTCACCAACGACCTGATCCAGGCGATCCGCAAGGACGCCATGCAGGCCTTCCGCGATCGCTACCGGGCCGCCGATCTGATCCTGGTCGACGACATCCAGTTCATCGAAGGCAAGGAATACACTCAGGAGGAGTTCTTCCACACCTTCAACGCCCTGCATGAGGCGGGCCGCCAGATCGTGATCGCCTCCGACCGTCCCCCCAGCCAGATTCCCCGGTTGCAGGAAAGGCTGATCTCCCGCTTCTCGATGGGCCTAATCGCCGACATCCAGGCACCCGATCTGGAAACCCGCATGGCGATTCTCCACAAGAAGGCTGAAACCGAGCAGATGGCCCTGCCCCGCGAGTTGATCCACTACCTCGCCGGCCGGTTTACCTCCAACATCCGCGAACTGGAGGGGGCCCTGACCCGGGCCGTGGCCTTCGCCTCGATCACCGGTCTGCCGATGACGGTGGAATCGGTGGCGCCGATGCTGGATCCGGTGGGCAATGATGTGGAGGTGACCCCGAAGCAAGTGCTGGAGAAGGTATCGGAGGTCTTTGGGGTGAGTGTGGATGAGATGAGGAGCCCCAGCCGCCGCAGGGCCGTGAGCCAGGCGCGTCAGGTGGGGATGTTTCTAATGCGCCAGAGCACCAACCTTTCTCTGCCGCGGATCGGTGAGGCCTTCGGTGGCAAGGACCACTCCACGGTGATGTACGCGGTGGAGCAGGTGGAAAAGAAACTCAGCTCCGACCCGGCCGTGGCCCGCCAAGTCCAACAGGTGAGGGATCTGTTGCAGATCGATTCGAGGAAACGGCGGTAGCTATGCGATATTCGAGCATGGATCTGGGTTTCTTGATGCGGAGCTTTTATACTCGTTCTATGCTGCTGTCAGCATTGCTGGTACAGTGAAACGCATCCTACTTGTCATGATGCAGCCGCCCGGCAGTAGTGGCGTTCAAGGTTTAATATATAATAAAATTCTTCCATATCTAGAGACTAGTGACTGGGAGTTTCATTTTGCTGGTCCCTCTCCCGAACTAACTTCTATTCTTGCCGAAGAGGTGGATTGCCCACCATCGCGATTGCACTATACCAATAGCGTCTCTTGGTCACTCCGCTTCTCTGTTCTTAAAAATCGTCACAGACAAGGAACTCTTCCTTTTTATCTGTATGGGCTTTTGCAGCTGGTTGCTCGCTCGGTTGAGAGGCTTGTTCGTCATGACGGTCGCCAATATCTCATCTCAGGCTTGATGGCTACGATTAGGCAGGCTGAAGAACAATGGAATTTCGATCTTATTGCTGGTAAAAGTCCTGATTTTGCAATACTTGAGGCGGTGGCGGACCAGGCCAACTCCTTGAATAAGCCTCTTGTCGCCATGGTTGATGATCCATATGGCAAGCGGGATGGAGCAATCTTTTTGCCATACGAAATGCCAAAGCAAAAGAGAATTCTTGATCAGTGTTGTGGTGCCATTTTTATGTCGCCATTAACTTTGCAGCGCTATGTTGAATGTGGCCTTGTTGGCCGCGAAAAGGCTTACGCATTCACGGATAGTTTTCCTAGCTACCCACACCTTTACCAGGGTGGTCTGGCGCTATCTTGGGCGGACTCAGGTAAAAGTCAGCAAGCCACACTTCATCTCGTCCATCTCGGTATGCTGCCTGAGTGGCGTCCTATTGAAGCGCTGCTGGAAGCTCTTGAGCAAGTGAGCTTGCCAGTACTGATTGATGTGTACGGCTATGTTTATCCCGAGGCTCGTCAATCCATTCGATCAAGCCCTCGTTTGCGTAGTCAAATCCGTTGCAATAAGCCTGTAAGTTATTATGAATCCCATCATATAGCCGAAGATTCAAGCGCTATGCTGGTTGTTATTGGTCCGCGGCATTTGGATAACCAACCATCAAAGTTTTTTGAGTATCTTGGCCACCGTAAGCCCATCTTGGTGTTGGGGCCCATCGGAAATCCGATCCAGGCCATCGTTAATCTCCTTGGTATTGGTATTTATTGTGACATTCTTGATTCCGCGGCAATTGCTGCCGCAATTACGCGCTTGGTTGATGATCGCGGTGATTTTGTTAGGGCCTATGAAATAAACAAGAAAGCCATTGATGGATATTCTGCGCCTCAGGTGGCTCGTCTTTGGGTTGAAACACTTCAGATAATGCTTGATACCACCACAAAAAAAACTTTTTGATTGGCTGCTTGAGCAGCCCCTTTGTTCAGCCCGTAATCGGCTCACTCGGATCCAAGCCCTCCACCTCTCCCTGGAAGACCCGGCTTGCGGTGATGTCCTCGGCTTCGATCGTCATCAGATCGAGCTTGCTGAGCCTGGTGCCCATGCCGTTGAACAGCCGGTTGGCTTGGCGCATGCGGGCCCGGTCGATGGCATTGCGGATCGAGCGGGCATTGGCAAAGAAGGGAAGCTGCATGCGGCGCACGATGTAATCGGAAAACACCGCACCGCCATCCTCGCTGAAGCGGTAATTCTCCTGGGCTAAAATGAGTTTGGCAATAGCAAGGAGTTCGCTAGCGCTATAGTCGGGGAAATCGATGTGGTTGGCGACGCGTGAAGACAGGCCGGGATTGGATTGATAGAAGACATCCATTCGATCCTTGTAACCGGCAAAGATCACCACCAGGTCATCGCGGTTGTTTTCCATCACCTGCAGCAGGATTTCAATCGCTTCGGCGCCGTAATCCCGCTCATTCTCGGGGCGGTAGAGGTAGTAGGCCTCATCGATGAACAGCACCCCACCCATGGCTTTTTTCAGCATCTCCCTGGTCTTGGGTGCGGTGTGGCCGATGTATTGCCCCACCAAGTCATCCCGCGTGGCGGTCACCACATGGCCCTTGCGCACATAGCCCAGACCGTGCAGGATTTTCGACATCCTTTCGGCCACGGTGGTCTTGCCCGTCCCTGGCCGGCCCGTAAACGACATGTGCAGGCTGGGAGGGCCCGATTCCAGCCCCACTTCCCGCCGGGCCCGGTTGACCACCAACAACGCGGCAATCTCCCGGATCCGGGCCTTCACCGGGCGCAGACCCACCAATTCGCGATCGAGCTGATCAAGAACCTCCTGGATGCCCGCCGCTTCGTAGGCGGCCCGGAGATCCACGGTGGGCTGATCAGGGTGAACCGCTTCAGAGAAGCTCATCGATGGCCGCCGCGAAGGCTTCGTCCCCATCCCCTACCGGCTGGCCCTCCTCGGGGCTGAGGGTGAGATTCACGTAGGTGCGGCCAAAGCTGATGTCCGGGAAGCGGCCCGCCTGTTCGGCCAGGGCATTCAGCCGCTCCAGAAAGGTACGAGTGCTCTCGTAGTCGTCGAATTCGATGCGGCGCTCCAGTCGATCGGGGCGGGGCCGCTGGGTCCAGGGCTGATTCATCGGTCGAACCTAGGTCAGGGGTCGAGGCAGTCGGTGCGGGCCACAGCCAGGCGCTTGGCCCAGGCGGCGGCGTAGGCCCGGTTGGCGGCCTGCTCCGCCGGATCGCTGCCCCCGAGGGGGTGGGGGAAGGTGCCGTCGATGGCGGCGTTGGTGACGCAGAACATCGACTTCTGGAAGCTCATGCAGATCTTCACCCGCACATCGCCTTCACCGCGGCTGCTTTGGCGGTAGAGGGCGTGCAGCCGCTCCGGCAGGTGGCGGTACATGTCCTGCATCAGCAGGCTCGGGGGGATGCCGGCCCCCATCGTGGGCAGGGGATCGGCGTAAAGGGCGCCGTAGGCGAACTTGCCCTGGTCCGGGGAGATCTGCTGGGCCTGGGCGTTGAACGACACCGTGCCGAGGAAGGGCATGCCGCGTAAAAACACCGCTTCGACGTAGGGCACCGCCACATCCACCAGAAAGGTGAGACCGGCCTCGGGCGGCAACACCCAAAAGCTCTTGCCGCCGATCGCCACGCAGTAGGTGATCGGATTGGCGGCGGCCTTCACCAGTCCGGCCTTGATGAAGGCCACGACATCGGCAATTGAGGCCACCGTGCCAGCCGCCTCGGCCCGGGCCAGATCGAGGAAGAGATCACTCATCACCCGCCAGAACTGGCCAAGGGCATGGGTGGTGGCGGCGGCGCGGATCGCCTCCGGCAGAAAATTGGGGAAGAGCGGATGCAGCACCCCCAGCAGGGGATCACGACGGGTCTTGTGGCGGATGATGGCGGCGCAGTTGGCCGCAAAGGCCTCCGAATCGAGGTAGGCATCGAGGCCGCCGGTGCCGTGCCAGAGCATGGCTTTCATGCAGTATTCGGCGTATTCGAAGTTGATGCGATCGTGGTTGAGGTGGCGCCAGATCTTGGCCGGGCTCAGATCGCCATCAAGGAAGCGAAAGATCGGAAACGGGTTGAGGAATTGCTGCTCGGCTTGGAAAATCAGGTTGATGCTGTAAGCATCCAGCACTTCGCCGTAGCTCTCGAGCACATCCACCACCTCCACCAGGTGCTCCGGGGTCTCGGCCAGCAGGGTCTGGCCCGCCAGCAGGGTGGCCTCCAGTTCGGCGGCGCTTGGCCTGCCGCCGGCGTGGGTAAGCAGGGCAGGGATGACGGGCATCAGCCGATTCCTCCAGCTACCGCCGCCAATTGTGCCGGCAGCTGGGCCATGGCGGTGGCGGTGGATTCACTGAGCCATCCCAGACCAGACGGCACCAAGCCCAGCCCCACCACGGCCAAGGTGAGCCCTAGGGCCGGCAGGGTTTCGCGCAGGGCCACCCCCGCCAGGCGAATATCGAGGCGGGCATCGGCGCTGGGATCGACGCTGGGGGGGGTGATGGCCAGGCGGCCAAAGAAGGCACGGTTGACCAGCAGCAGGAAATAGACCGCCGTCAGGCCTGAGCCCACCATGCAGAGCAGGGTCGCCAGTGGGAAGACGCCAATGCTGCCCCGGAACACCAGAAACTCGGAAATGAAGCCGGCCATGCCAGGCAGGCCGGCGCTGGCCATTACCCCAAGGATCATCAGGGTGCCGGTGAAGGGAAGGCCCCGCTCGGGATTGAGCAGGCCCCGCAGCACCTCGAGGTCGCGGGTGCCGGTTTTGCGGTACACGATCCCCACCAGCAGGAAGAGAAGGGCGGAGATCAGACCGTGGCTCACCATTTGGAACACCGCACCAAGCATGCTCACCGGCGTTGCCGCCGCTGCCGCCAACAGGATCATGCCCATGTGGCCCACGGAGCTGTAGGCCACCATCCGTTTCATATCGCGTTGGGCAATCGCCGCCAGTGATCCGTAGAGCACGGAGAACGCCGCCCAGATGGCCAGCCATGGTGCCACCAGGGCCCAGGCCTCGGGAAAAAGGCCAAGACAGAAGCGCAGGAGCCCGTAGGTGCCGAGCTTCAGCAGTACCCCCGCCAACAACACCGATACCGGTGTGGAGGCCTGGGTGTGGGCATCGGGCAGCCAGGTGTGGAAGGGCACTAGCGGAATCTTGATGCCGAAGCCGATCAGCAGGGCCCCGAGCAGCAGCAGTTGGCTGCCCATGGCCAGCCGTTCACTCAGGATCGGCGTGAGGCTGAAATCAACCGTGCCGGTGAACAGGGCCAGCCCTAGAAAGGCCCCCAGGATCAGCACGCCGGAGCTGGCGGTGAAAATCAGAAACTTGGTGGCGGCGTAGGCCCGCTCGCTGCCCCCCCAGATCGAGATCAACAGCCACAGGGGAATCAGCTCGAGTTCGTAGAAGAGGAAGAAGAGCAGCAGGTTTTCGGCCAGGAAGGCACCGTTCACGGCGCCGCTGATCAGCAGCAGCAGGGCGAAGTAGATGCGGGGCCTCTGACTGATGTCGCGGGTGCACACGGCTGAAACCAGGGTGAGGGCCCCATTCATCAGCACCAGCGGCAGGGATAGGCCGTCGATGCCCAGGCGGTAATCGAGCCCGATCATCGGTACCCAGCCGATGGCCTCCTGCAACTGCATGCCCCCTTGGTGGGGATCGAAGGCGAGCAGCACCCGCAGACTCCAGAGCAACTGGATCGCCAGGGTCGTGATCGCAATGGAGCGCATCCGTCCCGGGGCTGGATTGCTGGGCCACAGCAGCAACGCGAAGGCCCCGAGGAAGGGAATCAGGAGCAGCAGACTGAGCATCATGGCTGGCTCAACCCTTCAGCCAGGCCAGGCTGGCCAGCAACGCAATGATCCCGGCCACCAGGGTGAGCACGTAGCTCTGCATTTGGCCGCTGACCCCAAGTTTCAGCCCCTCGGCACTGGCCAGGGAGGCACTGCCGATGCGGTTCACCAGGCCATTGACCAGCACCCGGTCCACGCTGTTCACCAGCCGGGCCAGGCCGCTCACGAAGGCCACGATCGTGGCCTTGTAGATCTTCTCGGTGTAGAAGTCGGAAGCAAGCAGATCCTGCAGCACCCGCAGGGGCTTGAACAACGAACGCGACCAGAAGGCATCGAGGCGCACCAGGCAGCCGGCAGCGACCCCGGCCAGGGAACTGGCCAGGACCCAAACGGTGCTGGAGCCTGAGAAGGAGGTGATGGCCGAGCTCGCGTCGATTCGGCTCATCACCAGGGGGGTCAGCAACACCAGGACCGCCAGGCTCACCATCGGCAGGGCCATCAGCCAGTTCACCTCGGGGCTGCGCCGGGTCTTGGGGTGGGCTTTGTCGAGGAACACCTGCCGGAACACCCGCACGAGATTGAAGGCACTCAGGCCGTTGGTGAGCAGCACCACTCCCGCCAGCAGGGGGTGGTCGCTGCGGAAATTTTCGACCATCAGCCCGAAACACCAGAAGCAACCCAGCGGAAACAGGCCCGTGAGTCCGGCACCGGCCACGAGGAAGGCGGTGGTGGTGGCGGGCATACGGCTGCCGAGGCCCCCCAATTCGGTGAGGTCCTGGCAGTTGGTGGTGGCGATCACACTGCCCACACTCATGAACAACAGGGCCTTGGCCAGGCCGTGGGCCAGGAGCAGCAAGAGGGCGAGCAGCGGTTTCTGCAGGGCGATCGCCAGGAAAACCAAGCCCAGGAAGGAGGTGGTCGAATAGGAGAAGGCGCGTTTCAGGTCCACCTGGGCGATGGCCACCAGGGCGCCGCCGATGGCACTGATCGTGCCCACCACCAAGAGCACATCAATGGCAATCGGCGAGAGTTGCAGCAGGGGCATCAGCTTGAGCAATACCAGGGCGCCACAGGCCACCACCACGGAGTTGCGCAGGATCGAGGCGGGGTTCGGACCCTCCATCGCCTCGTCGAGCCAGAGGTGCATCGGAAACTGGGCGCACTTGCCCATCGGTCCTGCAATCAGGCCCAGCACCAAAAGCGTGGCTGGCAGGGGCGCGATCTGGGCGGTGCCGACCCAGCGGTAGAGGTCGGTGAATTCCAGCGAACCGGCCCAGGCTGAGAGGGCCACCATGGCCATGAGCAGAAGGATGTCGCCCACTCGCTTGGTGAGAAAGGCATCACGAGCGGCCGTGACCACCAGGGGTTGGGCATACCAGAAGCCCACCAGCAGGTAGGTGGACAGGGTGAGCATCTCCAGCAGGAAATAGCTCATGAACAAATTGCTGCTCAGCACCACCCCCGCCATGGCGCCCTCAAAGAAACCCACCAGGGCATAGAAGCGAGCTAGCGACCATTCCTTATCGAGGTAGCCAAGGGCAAAAACCTGGCAGACCAGGCTCATCAAGGTCACCAACTCCAGCGCCGCCAGGTTGGTGATCGAGAGGTCAAAGCCAATCCGGAGATCGAGGTTTGCCGCCGCAAACCAGGGGAACTCCAGGTGCTGGGGACCCAGCACGAGGACTTCCCTGATGATCAGGCTGCCGTGCAGCACGGCCACCAGGGTCGTCAGCAGGTTGAGATAGGCCGCCGGCCTCGGCCCATTGCGCTTGATCCAGCCGCTGGCCCAGGGCAACGACAGCACCATACCGATCACCCCGTAGAGCGGGATCATCCAGACCAGCTGGATCGGCAGGGGCAGGGTTTCGCTCAAGGGGGCGGCCAGGGGCGGAAGGGATTCGGAAAGGCCGTTGGCGCCGGACTTTAGTCACCCGGAGGGCTTGGCCACCAGGTCAACCCCACGCAGCATGGGGCCGCGGGGGTGCGGCCCGCCACGGTCAGAAGGTGGAGCGCTCTGGCACGCTTCGGTCGTTGGCACCAAGGCTTGCCAGCCACTGGGCCAGATCATCGCCATGGTGGCGTTCGTCCTGCCAGAGGCCCTCGAAAAGGGCGTGGCTGTGGTCGTCGCCGACCAACTGGCAGAACTGCATGGCCTCGGCGTAGTGGGCGACCAGGTCGTGCTCAAGCACGGCATTGCGGCGCAGCAGCGCCACAAGGTCGGGGGCGTGGGTCACCGGCCTGAGCTGGGAGGCCGCCGGAACGACCCCCAACCCAAGCATGTGCTGCACGATGCGCTCGGCATGCTGCATCTCCTCCACCGTGTCCCGCCGGAACTGATCCGCCGAGGCCGTATCTCCCCAGGACTCCACAAGAGAGGCCTGGGTCATGTACTGCTGAACGGCGGAGAATTCCAGGCTCAGGGCGCGTCCTAGGTAGCCGAGGACGCGCGGATGGACGGCGCCCATGGGCATCAGAGGCGACGGCCGACGCCGCTGGCCGCGATGGCGGGCTCCACTTCACCGTGGGGGCGGGCAATGATGTGGGCCGCCACCAGGCCATCACCCACCCGCTCGCAGGCATCGGCGCCGGCGCGCACCGCCGCGTTGACGGCACCGGTTTCGCCGCGCACCATCACGGTGACGTAGCCGCCACCCACAAATTCCCGGGCGACCAGGGTCACCTCGGCCGCCTTGGTCATGGCGTCAGCCGCCTCAATGGCGGGAACCAGGCCGCGGGTTTCGATCATGCCGAGGGCAATGCCCTGAACCGTGTCAGCCATGGGGAAGGAAAGGGTGGAAGGTTTGGATGGGGGTGTGATCGCACCACTCCCACCGCGACGCGTGGTCGCGGCGGGGGCGGAGCGCTCAGGGCTTCGGCTCGCCCGGGTGGCCGGGCGGCCGCCGGAGCGGGAAGCCGCGCTGGCTTTCGCCGTTGCGGATCTCGCGCTGGTGGCCCTGGGGGCTGAACGGGTGGTCGCCACGGCGGCTACAGCTTTGGCTGGAGTCGCCGCGGCTGGAG
>DAIQNM010000090.1:0-9713 GCA_036788375.1 Cyanobium sp. CTOTU6536
CTGCGGCCCCTGCTCGGAGATCTACTACGACTTCAAGCCCGAACTCGGCGACGATGCCATTGATCTCGAGGACGACTCGCGCTTCATCGAGTTCTACAACTTGGTGTTCATGCAGTACAACCGCGATGCGGCGGGCACCCTCACGCCGCTGGCCAACCGCAACATCGACACCGGCATGGGCCTCGAGCGGATGGCCCAGATCCTGCAGCAGGTGCCCAACAATTACGAAACGGATCTGATCTATCCGTTGATCGAAACGGCGGCGGGCCTGGCGGCTGTTGATTACCGCGACCTCGATGAGAAGGGAAAAACGAGCCTCAAGGTGATCGGCGACCACAGTCGCGCCATCACTCAGCTGATCAGTGATGGCGTCACCGCCAGCAACCTCGGGCGTGGCTACATCCTGCGCCGGCTGCTGCGGCGGGTGGTGCGCCATGGGCGCCTGATCGGGATCACTCAGCCCTTCCTGCCGGCGATGGGCGAGGCCTCGATTGCCCTGATGGCGCCGGCCTTCCCCCAGCTGCTGGAGCGGCGAAAGGTGATCCTGGCCGAGCTGGAACGGGAGGAGGCCCGCTTCCTGGAAACCCTGGAGCGCGGCGAGAAGCTGCTGGCCGAGGTGCTCGCCGCCAACCCCAGCCAGATCAGTGGGGCCCAGGCCTTTGAGCTCTACGACACCTATGGCTTCCCGCTTGAGCTCACCGAGGAGATCGCCGAGGAACACGGCCTCACGGTGGATCTGGCGGGCTTTGAGGCGGCGATGGAGGCCCAGCGCCAGCGGGCCAAGGCGGCGGCGGTGAGCCTGGACCTCACCCTGCAGGGGGCGATCGAGCAGATGGCCGCTGCGTTGGAGGCCACTTCTTTCAAGGGCTACGAGGCCCTGGAGCACCCCAGCTGCCTGCTGGCCCTGGTGGTGAACGGCCAGCCGGCCGAGCGGGCCAGCGCCGGTGATGCCGTGCAACTGGTGCTCGATTCCACCCCCTTCTATGGCGAAGGCGGTGGCCAGGTGGGCGACCGCGGCGTGCTCAACGGCGATGGCCCTACCGGTGAGGGGGTGATCGTGGCGATCGAGGGCGTCAGCCGCAACCGCAGTGTGTTTGTGCACAGCGGCCAGGTGGAGCGGGGGACTCTGACGGTGGGCGATCTGCTCAACGCCCAGGTGGACCGCTCCTGCCGCCGCCGCGCCCAGGCCAACCACACCGCCACCCACCTCTTGCAGGCCGCCCTCAAGCAGGTGGTTGATCCCTCGATCGGCCAGGCCGGTTCGCTGGTGGATTTTGATCGCCTCCGCTTCGATTTCCACTGCCCCCGCGCCGTGACCCCGGCCGAGCTGGAGCGCATCGAGGCCCTGATCAATGGCTGGATCGCCGACGCCCACGCCCTAGAGGTTCAGGAGATGGCGATCGAGCAGGCCCGCTCCGCCGGCGCCGTGGCGATGTTCGGTGAGAAATACGGCGATGTGGTGCGGGTGGTGGATGTGCCCGGCGTGTCGATGGAGCTGTGCGGCGGCACCCACGTGGCCAACACCGCCGAGATCGGCCTGTTCAAGATCGTGGCCGAATCGGGTGTGGCGGCCGGCATCCGCCGCATCGAGGCTGTGGCAGGCCCGGCGGTGTTGGCCTACCTCCAGGAGCGCGATGCGGTGGTGCGGGCCCTAGGCGATCGTTTCAAGGCCCAGCCCGGCGAGATCGTGGAGCGGGTGGTGGCCCTGCAGGAGGAGCTCAAGGGCAGCCAGAAGTCCCTGGCGGCGGCTCGCGCTGAGCTGGCGGTGGCCAAGGCGGCGGCGCTGGTGGCCCAGGCCGAGAGCGTGGGGGCGGCCCCTTTCCAGCTGCTGGTGGCCCGCCTGGATGGGGTGGATGGTGCCGGCCTGCAGGGGGCGGCCCAGCAGCTGCAGGAGCGGATGGGGGAAGCGGCGGCCGTGGTGCTGGGCGGCCTGCCCGATCCAGCCGACATCGGCAAGGTGATCCTGGTGGCGGCCTTTGGGCCGGCCGTGGTGGCGGCGGGCCCCAAGGCCGGGGCCTTTATCGGCGCGGCGGCCAAGGCCTGCGGCGGCGGCGGCGGCGGCCGTCCCAACCTGGCCCAGGCGGGCGGCAAGGATGGTGCGGCCCTGGATGGCGCCCTGGCGGCGGCCCGGCAGGAGCTCGGCGCAGCGTTGGGCGAGCAGGCCGGCGCGCCCTGAGCCGCTCATTCAATGCGGCCTTGGCCGAGGTTTTGGAAAAGGTGCAGTCCCCCAGGCGATCCAGCTCCACCAATCCAGGCAAGATGGGGCGATTCTTGTTGCTCTGTGCGCCCTACCGAGCCCGATGCCCGACTGGTTCGTGATTTTGCCAGCAGTGGGGATCCTGCTGTTGGCCACCGTTGCTTGCCGTCGTCGTCGGCTGCCCTTGCCACCCCGCAGCCTGCCGCTGCTGGCGGTGGTGGCTTGGACTGGCCTGCGCTTTGGGTTGATCTCCCTGGTGCCACCGGTCAGCCGCATCTGGCTCAGCATCGGCGTCAACCTCCTGGTGGCGCTGGCCCTGATCCGGTTGTTGATTTGGTTGGCTCTGGAGTTGCCCGGCGCCCTGGGGTGGTGGCGGCGGCCGCCGGAGCTGCTGGTGCAATTGATCTTGGCCGGCGGGGGGGCGCTGGCTGCGGTGTTTTTGGTCCACAAAATGGGCCATTTCGACCTCGTGGGGCTGGTCACCACCTCGGCGGTGCTGACCGCCGTGATCGGCTTGGCGATTCAGGAGCCCCTGAAGGATCTGATCGCTGGTCTGGAGTTGCAGCTTTCCGATGACCTGCGCCTGGGTGATCTGGTGGAGGTCGGGTCGGATGGTGAGGCCCGTGGAGTGGTGCAATCAGTGAGCTGGCGCCGCACCACCCTGCAAGCCTTCGATGGCAAGCGGATTGTGCTGCCCAACACCCACATGACGGATGGGGTGCTCCGCAACCTGAGCGTGACGGGAGCGCTATGCGATCGCTTCCATGTTGGTCTTGATTACGACTTTCCCCCCGCCCGGGCCTCGCAACTGTTGCTGCGGGTGTTGCGGCAGCATCCGCTCGTGCTTGATCTGCCCCTTCCTGAAGTGCGGGTGCAGGCCTTCGCCGATAGTGCCATCACCTATGAACTGGAAGTTTGGTTGCGGGAACCCAGCGATGACCTCCGACTGACGCTGCGCAGTGACCTGCTTCAGCAGATCTGGTATGCGGTGAACCGCGAAGGTCGCAGTTTCCCCTTTCCGGTGCGGGAGCTGCAGCGCCGTCGGCCTCATCCGGAGGCAGCAGCCTTGCTGGGCCCCCTGAAGCCCGAGGAGGGACGGAGCATTTTGGCGGCCCACTCGCTTTTTGCTGATCTGCCACCGGCGGACCTTGATTGTTTGTTGGACCACAGCCGGGTCGTGCTTTTCGCTGCCGGCGAGGCGATCGTGGAGGAGGGTGCCGCGGGTGAATCGCTTTATCAGGTGATTGATGGTCGGGTTGATGTGGAAAAGAAGCTGCAGGATGGTCAAATTATCCATGTGGTGGAGTTAGGACCCGGGGAGATCTTTGGCGAGATGACCCTCTTCCAGGATTCACCGCGCAGTGCCACGGTGCGAGCCCTGCAGGAATCACGCTTGCTGCGGGTCGACCGCACCGGGGTGCGCGAATTGCTGGAGCGCGATCCTGACCTGCTGGAGCGTTTCGCCCAATTGGTGAGCTCCAGGCGGCGGGAGCTCGATAGCCTCGGCGGAGAAGAGCGTCAGCAGGAAACCAACAAACTTCTCTTGGCGATGCGGAATCTCTTCTTCTCGTTTGGCGCAGGCTGAGCCCGGCTCATTCCTCCCGCTTCCGCCGCAGCATCGCCAACAGGTGATGCACCTCCGGCACCCCGGCCAGGCTGCCGATCAGGCCATAGGTCCCGAGGGCCAGGCCGGCGCAGATGGCGTTCTGGAGCACCAGGCCCAGGAAGCCCGCCGGCCAGGCCACGAAGGTCGAAAGTCCCCAGGCCACGCCGCCGGCGGCCACCGCGGCGAGGAGCAGCAGCAGGGTGTCGCGGCCCCAGATCCGCAGGGGCAGCCCGCCGAGCCGGCCGGCCAGGGCCCAGGTGAGGCCCAGGCAGGTGATCAGGTTCACGCTCACCGTGGCCAGCACCACGCCGGGAGCCCCGAAGTTGAGGGCTGGCAGCTGCAGCCCCCAGGGGGTGGGCCCGCCCACCAGGAACCAGTCGAAGCAGGCGTTCAGGCCGATGCCGGCCACCGACCAGCGGAAGGGCGTGTTGCCATCGCCGAGGGCATAGAACACCCGCACCAGCACATCGCGGGCTAGGTACACCGGCATGCCCACCCCGTAGGCCATCAGCAGCGAGGCCACCATCTGGGCGGCGCCGTGATTGAAGGCGCCCCGCTCGTACACCAGCCTCACGATCGGCACCGCCAGGCCCACCATCAGCGCCCCCAGCGGCAGCATGCTGGCGCTTGAGAGCATCAGGCCCTGGCGGATGCGGGCGATCAGCTCGGGCCGGTCGGCTGGGGCGGTGAGCCGGGAATACACCGGCAGGAGGGGCACCAGCAGGGCATTGGAGAGCAGGCCTAAAGGGGTCTGCACCAGCAGGTTGGCGTAGCCCAGGCCCGCCGCCGCTCCCACGATCCCCGAGGCGAAGAACAGGTCCACGAACACGTTGATCTGCAGCATGCCCGAGGAGAGGGTGGCCGGGGCCATCACCGCCAGCACCTCTTTGACGCCGGGATGCTTCCAGTCCCACACCAGCTCTAACTTGTTCAGGCCCTGCTTCGCCAGGGCCGGCAGCTGGATCAGCCACTGCAGCAGCGCCCCTACCGTGGTGCTGGCCGCCAGGACGATGCCGCCGAGCATGGCCCACTGGGGCAGCAGGATCGCGGCCCCCAGTCGCCACCAGAGCAGGGCGATGCCGCCGATCACCGCCAGGCTCGAGACCAGCGGACTCACGGCCGGCAGCCAGAATTCATCGGCGGCATTGAGGGCCCCGAAGCCCAGGCCGATCAGGCCGGCGAACAGGGCCATCGGCGCCATCCAGCGCATCTGCACCACCGCCAGCTCGTGGCGGCTGGCGTCAAGGCCCGGGGCCACCAGTGTGATCAGGGGGTCGGCGGCCACGATCAGCAGCAGGGTCACCGCTAGCAGGGCCGCCCCCACCAGGGTGTTGATCGCCGCCAGCACATGGGCCCCCTCGCTGCGATCCCGCCGCGAGAGCACGCTCACCATGGCGCTATGGAAGGGTCCGTTGATGCCCCCCAGCAGGATCAGCAGAAAGCCCGGCAGCACGTAGGCGTAGTTGTACGCGTCGTAGGCGGCACCAACCCCAAAGGCCGCAGCGATCACCTGCTGGCGCAGCAGGCCCACCACCTTGCTCAGGGCGGTGGCTACCGCCACGACAAGGGCAATCCTTCGCAGTGATTTCGCCATCGGGCCGGGCCTGGGGCCCTCTCGGTCGCTCGGCAGTATGGCCGCCGGTGCTCGGCAGTTTTGCCGTCTCGGACCATTGCCGTCAGGGGGCTAGGCCCGTGGCTGGGTTCCGGCGCTTTGCCGCCTCTCCAGGAGTTTTGCGCTGCCCCTTGCCGAAACCGATCCGGAATCCCGGCGACTGAAAGAAGCCAAAGGAGCCGTCATGGTCGCTGCCGACGCCGTCGATCACGGCCAGCTCCAGGCGGTCGTCCCGCAGCCGCCGCTAGGGGCATCCAGCAGCGCCGTTTCGCCGGATCCCTCCGGTCCGGCCACCCCGCCCTGCCGTTTGCTTATGGCGTCTGATCCTCCCGGTGGATTTCATGCCGATGCGAGCCCCTGCCGCGGCTGCTGCTTACGGGGCCTGAACTTGCAGGATCGGTCCGGCGGATGGCGAAGTGGTGCCGCCTGCCGCAGGGGCGGGGCCTGGCCTGCTGGACTGCCCCCTCGCCCGCTGCGACCCAGGAGTTCCGTCATGCCCCGCGCTCTGAGCGATGACCAACCCCGCGCTGCCGGCTCCGGCAGCACCGCGGCCCCGTCCGGCTCCGGCGACCCCGCGGGCTCTGCCCGCTATGGCGGCCCTGACTCCGCCCCCAACGCCCCTGCTGCTCCTGCCCCTCCACTCGCCCCGGCCGCCCACGCCACCCCCCATCCCGTGCTCAGCCTCGAGCCCCTGGTGGAAGGGGTGCTACTGAAGCGTTACAAGCGCTTTCTGGCCGATGTGGAGCTGGCCGATGGCGAGCTGGTCACGGTGCACTGTGCCAACACCGGCCCGATGACGGGCGTTCTCCACCCGGGCGGCCGGGTGCGGCTGCGCCACGCCCCCTCCCCCACCCGCAAGCTCGCCTGGACCTGGGAGCAGGCCGAAACCAACGGCGCCGATGGCGCACCGATCTGGGTGGGGATCAACACGGCCCTGCCGAACCGCTTGGTGCGGGCGACGATCGAAGCGGGCCTTCTGGAGCCCTGGCTGGGGCCGATCGGGGCCATACGTGCCGAAGTGCCCTACGGCGAGGGGCGCCGCAGCCGCATCGACCTGCTGCTCACGCCGGCCCCCGGCCCCGATGGCACCCCGCCGGCCGATCCGCGGCCGATCTACCTGGAGGTGAAGAACACCACCTGGACCGACGGCGAGCTGGCCCTCTTTCCCGACACCGTGACCGAACGGGGTCAGAAGCACCTCGTGGAACTCGCCGCCCTGCTTCCCGAGGCGCGGGCGGTGCTGCTGCCCTGCCTCAGCCGCGGCGATGTGACCGGCTTCGCCCCCGGCGATTCCGCCGATCCCCGTTATGGCGAGCTCTTTCGCCAGGCCCTGGCCGCCGGCGTGGAGGTGCTGCCCTGCCGCTATCGCTTCACGGCCGAGGCGGTGCACTGGCTGGGGCTGGCAACGGTGTTGGAGCGCCAGCCGGTCTGATCAACGCTGATCAACGGTGGCCCCCATAGAGTCGGCGCAGATGGGCCTGCCGCCATGGATACCCGTGCCTTCAAACGCTCGCTGCACCATTCCGAGCGCTACAACCGCCGCGGTTTCGGCCTGGGGGAGGAGGTGGCCGGCAGCCTCCAGACCGCCTACCAGAGCGATCTGATCGCCAGCCTGCGCACCAACGGCCAGGAGCTGCGGGAAGGGCGGCTCACGGTGCGGCTGGCGGAGGCCTTCGGCTTCTGTTGGGGCGTGGAGCGGGCTGTAGCGATGGCCTACGAAACCCGCCGCCACTACCCCACCGAGCGCATCTGGATCACCAACGAGATCATCCACAACCCCTCGGTCAACGACCACCTGCGCGAGATGGACGTCCTATTCATCCCGGTGGATGACGGCGTGAAGGATTTCTCCGAGGTGGCCACCGGTGACGTGGTGATCCTGCCGGCCTTCGGGGCCACGGTGCAGGAGATGCAGCTGCTCAATGAGCGGGGCTGCCACATCGTGGACACCACCTGCCCCTGGGTCTCGAAGGTGTGGAACACGGTGGAGAAGCACAAGAAGCAGGCCTTCACCTCGATCATCCACGGCAAGGTGAAGCACGAGGAAACCCTGGCCACCAGCTCGTTTGCCGGCACCTACCTGGTGGTGCTCGACCTGGCCGAGGCCCAGATGGTGTGCGATTACATCCTGGCCGCCGGTGTCGCCGCGGCCGATCCCGTCGAGCGGGCCGCCGCCCGGGAGGCCTTTATGGCCCGTTTCGCTAAGGCCAGTTCCCCCGGCTTCGACCCCGACCGGGACCTCATCCGCCTGGGGGTGGCCAACCAGACCACCATGCTCAAGAGCGAAACCGAGGAGATCGGCCGCATGTTCGAGCGCACGATGCTGCAGCGCTTCGGGCCGGCCGAGCTGGGCGAGCACTTCCTCGCCTTCAACACCATCTGCGATGCCACCCAGGAGCGGCAGGACGCCATGTTTGCCCTGGTGGATGAACCGCTCGACCTCATGGTGGTGATTGGCGGCTACAACTCCTCCAACACCACCCACCTGCAGGAAATCGCCGTGAGCCGCGGCATCCGCTCCTTCCACATCGACACCCCCGAACGCATTGGTCCCGGCAACCGGATCGAGCACAAACCCCTCGGTGCTGAGCTCGAGGAGGTGGATCCCTTCCTGCCCGAGGGGCCGATCCGCGTGGGCATCACCTCCGGCGCCTCCACCCCCGATCGGGTGGTGGAGGATGTGATCCGCCGACTGATTGTCCTGAGCGAAAACCCGCCATCGCCGTCGGCTTAGATTTCCCGATCTTGAGCCTTGGTTCGCCAAAGGCTGCTTCATCCCGTTCCTTTCGACGCCTACGTCGCCCTTGTCGCATCTGGCTTCCTCCGCACCGGCTGAGCGTTCTTCCGATCCCGCCGGCGTCGAGGCTGGTGCCGATGGGGTTCTGTCCCAGGCGGGGCAGCCGATCGAGGGCCTTCGGGAGAGTGCGGATTCCAGGGTGCGCCGCTATGGCAGCGCCTTCGCCGATCTGATGGAGATGCGGGCTCCTGCTCCGGTGGTCGAGGCCTATCTCGATCGCCATGAGGGCTGGTTCCGCCGCTGTGCCGCCCCGATGGCCGTGGATCCGTTGGGCGGCAACGGCTACGTGCTCACCCTCGGGCGTTTTGGCAACTTCGGATTTGAGGTGGAGCCCACCATCGCCCTGGAGCTGCTCCCCCAGGAGGCCGGTGTCTACCGGATTCAGACGGTGGCGGAGCCCCTGGCCGATCCAGCCCTGGCGGCTCTTTACGACGTGGATTTCAACGCCTCCCTTCGCCTCGATGAGGCCCGGAAGGAGGAGGCCTCCGGGGAGATCTCGGCCGAGGAGGTCGATCGCCTGATGGCCCACACCCTGGTTCGCTGGGAGCTCGACCTCTCCGTGTGGATCCGATTGCCAGGAATGGTCACGATCCTGCCGGAGTCGCTGGTTCAGACCAGCGGCGACCATCTCCTGCGGCAGATCGTGCGGCAGATCTCCCGCAAGCTCACCTGGAAGGTGCAGGAGGATTTCCACGCCAGCCACGGCATCCCCTGCCCGCCCCGCCGGCGGGCCCGGTTCTAAGGGCTGAAAAGGGATCAGACCTGCGGTTGAAGGATCTTGGCCACGATCTGGAGGCCGGTGAAGGCCTGCCAGAGGAAGAGGGTCATCACGGTCATGTTGATGCCGACGTGCACCTTGCGGGCCATCAGGTTGCCCTGCTTCATTGAGGTGGTGAGCGAAGCCGCAATCACGACCAGGGTGGTCATGCCGAGGCCCACCAGCAGGTGGGGCCCCACGAAGAGCTTGCCGTTGTTGAGGTAGGTCACCGCCATACCCCCCAATGTGCCCACAACGATCAGGGCCAGGATCAACTTGCCGATCGATTCGTGGCGTTGGGCGAACTGGCCCTTGATCAGGGGCTTGCGCTCTTCGGCCGTAGCGGCTGTGCGCAGCTTCTTAGCCTTGATGCCAAGGAAGAGCCCGTAGCCGCTAAGGGCCAGCAGCACCCACATCAGCACGGGGTGCACGAAGCTGAGGCCGAAGGCCACGGAACTGGGAAGCTCAAGGGACATGGTGCTGGAGCGTTAGGCCTCTGGTTTCCGAAACTACTGCTGAACGCGCTTTTTTTCTGCTTCATGCAGGTTTTCTGCTCAGTGCAGGAAGTGTCGCCGCCCGGTGGTGACCATCGCCAGGCCGAGCTCATCGCAGGCGAGGATCGAATCGGGGTCGCGAACGCTGCCGCCAGGTTGGATCACGGCGCTGATGCCGTGGGCGGCCGCCAGGCGCACGGTGTCGTCGAAGGGGAAGAAACCATCGCTGGCGAGCACGGCACCGCGGGCC
>DAIQNM010000091.1:0-7470 GCA_036788375.1 Cyanobium sp. CTOTU6536
CCGCCACAGGCCACCTGCTGTTGCTTTTCGGTCCGCCCCATCCTGGACTGAACGGTTTCTGCGGCGTTGGAGCCCGCTGCTGGCGCTGGTCGATCGGCGCGCCACCGGGCTCGATCCCCGCAGGGCTGGCCTTCCTGCCGGTCTGGCTGCCCTTGATGCCCAGCTGGCCCGATGGTTCCCCCCCCCGCCGGTTCCGCAGAGTGATCCGGAGGGGCCAGGGCCCCACAAAACCGCCAGCCATGACCCTCGCAGCAGATGGGCATCCCAACACCAGCTTCGGCACGGTTGTTTCGGATTACGCCGAACCCTTAACACCGTCCAATTCGCCCCCCTTATATGGATGGGATCTGTTCGTTCCCGCCGGCCGTTCCCTTTCCGGCTGCGACGGTCCTTAACCATGACCTCCACCCTCCAGAAACCCCCCATCTCCAGCGGCCACCGCGAGGATGGAGAAGGCAGCCTCCAGGTCCATCAGGACGCGGCCATGGCCATCGAGGAGGGCGCCCTGGTGATCGCCGTCTACGGCAAGGGCGGCATCGGCAAATCCACCACCTCCTCCAACCTCTCGGCCGCCTTCTCCAAGCTGGGCAAGCGGGTGCTGCAGATCGGCTGTGATCCCAAGCACGATTCCACCTTCACCCTCACCAAAAAGATGGTGCCCACGGTGATCGACATCCTCGAAACCGTGGACTTCCACACCGAAGAACTGCGCCCCGAAGATTTCGTGTTTGAGGGCTACAACGGCGTCATGTGCGTCGAATCAGGCGGCCCACCGGCCGGTACCGGCTGCGGCGGCTATGTCACCGGCCAAACGGTGAAGCTGCTCAAGGAGCACCACCTGCTCGAAGACACCGACGTGGTGATCTTTGATGTGCTCGGCGATGTGGTCTGCGGTGGTTTCGCCGCTCCCCTGCAGCACGCCCACTACTGCCTGATCGTGACCGCCAACGATTTCGATTCGATCTTCGCCATGAATCGAATCATGCAGGCGATCAACGCCAAGGCCAAGAACTACAAGGTGCGTCTCGGCGGCGTGATCGCTAACCGCTCCGAGGAAACCGATCAGATCGATAAGTTCAACGAGCGCACCGGCCTGCGCACCATGGCCCACTTCAAGACCGTCGACGCCATCCGCCGTTCACGGCTGAAGAAATGCACCATCTTCGAGATGGAGCCCAGCCCGGAGGTGGAGGAAGTGCAGCAGGAATATCTCAACCTGGCCCGCACCATGCTGGAAGATGTCAAGCCACTGGAGGCCGAATCGCTCAAGGATCGCGAGATCTTTGACCTGCTCGGCTTTGATTGATTCGACCAGCCATGAGCTGAACCGACCATCCTTGCTCCTGAACCAGCGCTCAGCCCTTGGGGCTTAGCGCTGGTTCGCCAGGTTTGTGGGCTTAGGAAATCGGGTTGATTGGCATCGATATGGTCGGCCTAGATTTGACTGACTGACACCTGGTCGGCTTAAAGCTGATTGGTGTTGAAGGTGTCGCACTGGTTCATGTCACCGCTCCGGATCCCGGTGGCAAACCATTGCTGCCGTTGGGCCGAGGTGCCGTGGGTGAAGCTCTCCGGTCGCACCCGACCGCTGCTCTGGCGCTGCAGGGTGTCGTCGCCGATTCGGCCGGCGGCGTTGAGTGCCTCCTCGATGTCGCCCTGCTCCAGGGTGCGCCGCTGGGTGGCCGTACGGTTCGCCCAGACCCCCGCCAGGCAGTCGGCCTGGAGTTCGAGGCGCACGGAGAGTTGGTTGGCTTGGGCTTGGGGTAGGCGGCGTTGCATCTGCTGCACCTTCTGGTCGATGCCGAGTTGGTGTTGCACGTGGTGGCCGATTTCATGGGCGATCACGTAGGCCTGGGCAAAATCACCCGGTGCCCCCATCTGCTGGCGAAGCTGGCGGTAGAAGTTGAGGTCGATGTACACCTTCTCGTCATTGGGGCAGTAGAAGGGGCCCGTGGAACCGGCGGCCTGGCCGCAGGCCGAGGCCACCACCCCATCGAAGATCACGAGCTTGGGGGAGCGATAGGTGCCGCCGTTGTCGCGGAATTCCTTCTTCCAGGTGTCTTCGGTGTCGGCGAGCACCACCGAAACGAAGTCGGCCAGCTTGTCGTCCGCCGGGGCCGTCTGCCGCGGTCGGCTCACCTGGGCCGGGGAGGGGCCAAACAGGCCGCCGCCGCCGGAGAGCTGCTGCAGCACCACGAAGGGATCACCGCCCAGCAGGCCGACGGCGATGGCCAGCAGGATGCCCACCAGGCCCACCCCACCGGCCACGGCGGGGGCGCCCATGCCGCGGCGGTCCTCGACGTTGTCGCTCCGCCGTCCATCGGCCCAGCGCATGGTGTTCTCCGCAATGGCATCGAGAACGAGTCTGCCTGGAGGTCCGCCTTTGCGCATCCGATCGAAACCGGATAGGCACCAGGCGGGAGCTCCGCGATCAGATCTCGGCTGCCGCCCTTTCCACCAGGCGCCGGGCGACCGCCTGTACCCCCGTGTGGGCGTAGGTGTCGGTGAAGGCATCGAGGAACATGGCCAGTTGCTCCATGCCGCCGTGCCAGGGGCCGATGGTGGTTTCCAGGGCTCGCACCGCCCGCTGGCCGTTCAGCCCCAGGTCGCCCACGAAGCCATCGGCCCAGCCCAGCCAGTGGTCCACGCCCCGGCGCAGAAAGCCCATGTGGGCGGCATCGCCACGGCCCGGCAGCAGGGAGGCCATGCCCGCGTAGGAGGGCAGTTGGTGCAGGTCGCGGTTGCTGACCTGGCCCAGCAGGCCATCGAGGCGGTGGAGGGCGTTGTCGCCAAGGGGCAGCAGGGCGTCGAAACAGACCAGGGCGGCCATCCGCACCCGTGCCTCACCGGCGTATTCGTTGAGGGAGTCGGTGAAGGCGGCGAAGCTATCGCCCGGCAGGCCATTCACCTGGGTGAAGGCGAGCATCTCGGCCGCCACCTTCAGGCTCAGATCCACCGCCTGCAGCGTCTGGCTGGCGGGGGTCAGCACCGCCAGGCGCTTCACCAGCGGCAGGGCGCCGGCCACGTTGGCCAGGACCCGCAGGCCGCCGGCGGCCTTCTGGGAGCGGTTGACCGCGTCGTAGAGGCTGAGGGCCCGGCGGTAGCCCTCGTGGCGGGCCCGGCTGAGTTGGTCGGCCCTGGCCCGCACCTGCTGCACCAGCTCCGGGTCATCGCTGCCGAGCACATCGCTGATCAGCGCCTCGGGGCTGGTTTGGTTTTGCCAGCCTCCGGGCACCAGGGTGCCGATGCCCCGCAGGGCCAGCACTGTGAGGTTGCGGCGGGGAAGACGCTCGAGGCGTTCGAGAACGGTGGCGCTCATGCGGCGGGCTCCAGGGCGGCGGTGGCGCGAATCAAACGGGGATGGGCAGGAAGAACAGCCGGCTGGGGCACCCTCGCCTGGGGAGGTTCAGCCTGGGGTGCCTTGCGGCCCAGGCCGGGGAAGGGCAACTGCAGCGGTGATGCCTTGCCCGGTGGCAGGGCCTGCTCCCGACCCGGGGCGATCGCGGGTGCCTGGGCCGCCGGGCTCAGGGCCGCCAGGGCGGTGAGATCAAAGGCGCTCAGCAACTCATGGCGCTGCTGCACATCCAGACCGTTGCCTTGGCCGATCACCTTCACCTGGAAGCGATCCGCCACCAACAGGGCACTGGCCTGGCTGCCCTGGTCCACCAGGGGCCAAGACTGCAACCGCTCCTCGCTGTGCATGAACTTGTTGCGGCTGGCTGGGGCACTGGCCACATCCGAGATCGAGAGCAGGGCGCGCAGGTCGGTGCCCTGCTTGAGGCGGGCCTGGCTGAAGCCCCGCTTCTCCTGGGTGAACACGATCTGTTCGCCGGGTTGGGGCTTGGGGAAAAGTCGATTGAAGCTGGTGCCGTTCACCACCTCCCGGTTGGGAAGGTCGGCCACGGTGCCGCCGGGAAGCCAGGAGCGGAAGGGCAGGAAAAGGAATGCGCCGAGGAGCAGACCTGCGATCAAGAGCAGGCCGATCGCCCAGCGCAGGTTGCGGGACATCGGTTCGTAGGAACGACTACACAACGTGTTAGCAGGGTTGGCGCCCCTGTGTTGCAGGGTGCCACAGGCTGAAAACCAGTCTTGTCAGTTCCTTCGCTTTTCGGCGCCTGGTTTGCCCAGCGCCGCCCGCATCGACGAACGGCCATGAGGCCTCAGGCGAGGCCCACCAGCTGCAACGAGAGATCCCACATCCGGCGGGCCGTTTCCGGGTTGCTGGCCTTGTCGGAAAGCTCCTGGCTGAACTGCTTGCCGCCCTTTTTCTGGCGGTTGCCCCAGCTCCAGTGCACGCCGGAGACCGCAAAGGCCGGATCGGCCACCACCTCAGCCACCCGTTCGCCGGCCAGCGCCTGGCTCACGTAGCCGCCGGTGATGTTTTTTTGGAACCAGGGGAAGATGGTGCGGAAGGCTGATGGGGTGTTGCGGAACAGGGGGGAGTCGGCGACGCAGCCCGGGTAAAGGGAGCTGTAGACGATGCCGGTTTCGTTGTGCAGGCGGCGGTGCAACTCCTGGGTGGTGATCATGTTGCAGAGCTTGCTGTCCTTGTAGGCCTTGCCCGGCTTGAACCGCTTGGCATCGGCCATGGCGATCGGCGCCTTGAAGCCTGCCGCGAATCCGGCCAGGTCGCCCAGGTCGGCGGGCGCTGGGATGGGGATCTTGCCGCCCAGCTCCTTGGAGTTGGCGGTCACCGTGCCCAGGATCACCAGGCGCCGCGAGGGGTGGTTGGAGCGTTTGAGGTCGTCGAGCAGCAGGTGGATCAGCAGGAAATGGCCAAGGTGGTTCGTGGCCATCGAGATCTCGTAGCCCTGGGGCGAGCGTTCTGGATGCTGGAGGCGCGGCAGGTACACCGCCGCATTCACCACCAACGCATCTAGGGGAAGCCCGGTGGCATGGAAGGCCTCCACCAGGCTGCGCACGCTGTCCAGGTCGCCCAGGTCCACCTGGAAGTGGGTCACCGACCCATCCGGGATAGAGAGGGCGGCCTGGGCTCGGTGGGCCTTGTCCACGTCCCTGCAGGCCATCACCACGTGCCAGCCCCGGTCCACCAAGGCCTTGGTGGCGAACAATCCCACCCCGGACGACGCCCCGGTGATCAGCACGGTCCCAGGTGTCGCTGCGGGCTGGGCGGATGGGACGTTACCGCTGGCGGAAACCATGGCTGGGTAGAAAGCGATTCAGGGAAGGGGCCTGGCGGCAGCCCCGGACTGGGGCCCGGGCTGGGTGGAAGCCTCTGCAGACTGCCAGATCACCCGAAGCCGGTTCGGGGCGATCCACTGGCTCTGTTCCCGGATCAGCCGCTGCTCGCCTTCCACCATGAAGAGGGCATCGAAGCGCTGCCGGGCACGGCTGAGGCGGGCTTTCTCCAGTTCGAGCACGGCCACGATCTCGCCGTTGCTGTCCATGCGGTGTTGGTAGGCCCCGGCGATCCTCACCAGGCTGACCCCCGTCACGGCCACCAGGCCCAACTTCACGGTGAGGCCGATCAGGCTGCAGACCAGCTCGCGGCGCTCCTGGGTCACCGCCAGCAGGTGGCCATCGGTCCCGAACACGGCCAGTCCTGCCGGTTTCTTGCGGGCGGTGGCCTGGGGGAGCGTCGTGACCGGGGCCACACCACGGGGATTGGTCGCCGGCTCGGGGGCGCCGCCGTTGGGCTTCAGGGGCGTTGGGGCGAAGGCATCCGGAAAGGATCCCGGGGGCCTCCGGCGGCTATTGCGCTGCGGAGATCCCTGGGGCTGAGTCCTGGCTTCGGGCTTGGCTTCGGCCTTGGCGCCCCGCCTGGTGGGCGAACCGAAGGCCGGCTCCGGTGCGGCGGTTGGCGCCATGGGCACCTGTTCAGCCCGCGGCCTACGCCGCTGGAACTCTCCGGGCCGGGTTGGCCGGCCCTGGGCGGAACCAGGTTGCTCAGATCGGCGGGACGGGCGGAAGGAAAGCACCGGCACGGCGTCAGCGAAGTCCCCTGCTTGTAGCAGCCCGCCCCGGTCTTGCCAAGGCGAACGCTGGACAGGGCCCCGGCTGGATCAGGCCTTCGAGAGGCTGAAGGCGAGACGGACGGCCAGCACACCGGCGTGGGCGGCCACCACCAGAGCGATCAGGATTTCGGTCTGGTTGATCATGGTCCTGCTCGTCAAACACAACGGGCCCATTCTTTGTCCTTGGGTGGCTACGGTCCAGGCCCGGCCCCTGCCCTGTCACAGCTCTTGATGGCCCCCTCCCCCGCCGCGCTGCCCCAGGTCCTCACCATCGCTGCGGATCAGATCCGTAACCTCGACTTGGCGGGCCTCGATGGCCTCCGTTGCCTTGCCCCCGCCGAGCTGGTGGCGGCCGCCGGCCGGCTGGAGCTGCAGTTCGACTGGCCTCGCGATCCGGAGGATCCCCGCGAACTCTCGGAGTTGCCCGAGCTGCGGCTCTGGTGCCTGCGGGCCGATGCCCTGCTGCCCTGGTTACCCCTGCTGCTGGAGCGCAGTAGTGGCCAGCTCACCCGCCACGTGGCGATGCTGCTGCCCCATGGCTTCAGCCGCAGTGAGGGCATCCGCTTCGCACCGGAGAGCCTGGAGCTCTGGATCACCCATCGGCTTTTCCTGCTGGATGCCTGGTCCAACGCCGCCGGGGTGCCCGCCCGTCAGGGCCTGGCCCAAATGGCAGCGGTGCTGGGCTTCGAGCTGGATCCCTCCTTCTGGCAGCCGGCCGGCCTCAGCGATTCGCCGTCCTGAGGCCCGTGGAACCGCCAACCGCTTCGCCGCCCCTTGCCCTGGCCCAGCCCCAGCCGTTGCGCTGGATTCCGACCCTGAATCAGGAGGACGCCTGGCCGATGGCCATCGACAGCTGGCTGCTGGAGGCTTCCCTGTTGGATCCGGCCGGGGCACCGGCGCTGCGCTTCTACCGCTGGTCCCGCCCAACCCTGTCCCTGGGGTATCACCAGCGCAGCCTCCCGCCCCACTGGCATCGGCTGGCCGAGGCTGGCAGCATCGATCTGGTGCGACGCCCCAGCGGTGGCCGGGCGGTGCTCCACGGCGGTGATCTCACCTATGCCCTGATCTGGCCCGCCGCAGCCCCCTTTCGCCGCCATGCCTACGGCCTGGCCTGCGCCTGGTTGTGCCGGGCCTTCGCTGACCTCGGCTTGCCGCTGCGCTTTGGTCGCCGCGCCCCCAGCCGGGATCGGGCCAGTTGCTTTGCCACCAGCACCTCAGCTGATCTGGTGCACCCTCAGGGGGGCAAGCGGATCGGCAGTGCCCAGCTCTGGCGCCGAGGCAGCCTGCTGCAGCACGGCAGCATCCTGATCGACCCCCCAGCGGAGCTTTGGCGGCAGATCTTCGCAGAGGAGCCACCAGCCCTACCTCCCCTGCCCTTGCTGGGAGATGACCTGGAATGGCACCTGCGCCGCAGTGCGGAGGCCCATCTGCCCTTTGGCGGCGGTGGCGGGGCTTGGGTGGAGCGGCCGATGGAGGCGGGGGAGCTGGCTGCAAT
>DAIQNM010000091.1:7480-9689 GCA_036788375.1 Cyanobium sp. CTOTU6536
GGCTGCAATCGCCCCCTCCCTGGCTCGTTATCGCCTGGGGCCGGTCGGTACCGATCTGGCAGCGGCGCTGGGGTCTTCCAGCCGTTCCACCTCGCCGCCCGCCACCATCGAACGGGCCACCTGAAGCAGGTTCATGCCGAGGGGGTAGGCGTTTTGGCGGCGGGCACTCGCCAACAACTGGGCCGGTAGCCGTAGGCCGATCTTCTGCAGCACCGCTTCCCCCAATTCGGGCCGTTCCACCGTGCCGTTGGGCAGGCCGGCGGGTCCGAGCACCAGCAGCCGACCCAGCTGCGGATCGTCGAGCCGCAGGGCCGCCTGCCAGAGGGGAGCCGATTCGGCGATGCAGGGCAGGCTCTCGAGGGGCTGGACGTGGCTGGCCACGGTCTCGCTGGCCCAGCGCTGCACCGGCAGTTGCTGCAGAATGGCCTCATCCACCACCCCCCGCCAGCGGCCGCGGTCACAAACAAGCACCCAATCCGGAGGACCATCGCTGCCAGGGGCTGCGATGGCATTAGGTACGGAGTTGGTGGTGGGTGGTGCCGTGGGGGTGAGCTGACTCAATTGCCGCAGGGTGGTATCCGCCTCCACCACGCGGAAGCGCCGGCGGGCCACATCTTTGACCTTGATCTCCCGGAGGGCCTGCTGCACCTGCAGCATCTGACGCTGGTTGCGGGCTGCCCCAAGGCCAAACCAGCCGAGCATCAGCAGCCAGGCTCCGCTCAGGCCCCCGCCCCGCAGCAGGAGCACGCTGCCCAACCCCACGGCCAGGAAGGAGAGGAAACGGCCGCAGCCATTGGCCACCTCCATGCCCCGCCTGCGGCTGCCTGTCATTTGCCACACCAGGGCCTTCACCACCAGTCCGCCGTCGAGGGGCAGGCCGGGCAGCAGGTTGAACAGGGCGAGCACCAGATTGAGCACCCCCAGCTGGGTGAGGATCTCGGCCAGCACCACGGAGTGGTGGCTCACGCCATGCACCCCTGCCAGCAGCGCCATGCCCAGCGCCAAGCTCACCGCTGGCCCGGCCAGGGCCACCAGCAGAGCGCCCAGGGCGGTAGGGCACTCGCGCTCGACGCTGGCCACACCCCCAAGCAAGAAGAGGGTGATGCTGCTTACCTTCACCCCCTGGGCCATGGCCACGAGGGAGTGACCGAGTTCGTGCAGCAACACAGACACGAACAGCAGCACCGCGGTGGCCAGCGCCACGGCCCAGAGGCCACCCTCCTGCAGGGTTCCGCCCAGGCTGACGCGGTACTGCCGTTCGAAGGCCATGGTGGCCGCAAACAGGATCAGAAACCAGGTCGGATGGATGCGCAGGGGTATCCCGCGGATCGTGAGCAGTTGCCAGCCTTCTCGCACGGGCCTCAGGCCTCACCCTGCATTGGGGTCCTGGCCGGAACCGGAACCTGTGAGCCGTGATCCTAGAAAGGGGCCTTGCCCGCTGGTCGGCCCCTTGTCGTCATCGCCTGATCGGGCCACTCCCCTGCTCAAGGTCTGTGGCCTGACCGGGGCGGACCAGGCCAGGGCCGTGGCGGCCCTGGGCGTCGATGCCATCGGGGTGATTGGGGTGCCCAGCTCCCCCCGTTGGGTGGCACCTGCCGAGCGGCCGACCCTTTTTGCGGCGGTGGCGGCGCAACGGCCGGACTGCCTCAGGGTGCTGGTGGTGGCCGATCCGGCCGACGGGGAGCTTCCCCTACTGGATGGCGCCGGCGGTGGGCACTGCGTGGTGCAGCTGCATGGCTCCGAAACGGTGGAGCGCTGCGGGGAGTTGCGGCGGCGGTGGCCCGATCTGCTCTGGTGGAAGGCCCTGCGGATCCGTTCAGCCGCCGATCTAGCCCAGGCTGCTGCCTACGCCCCGGTGGTGGATGCGCTCCTTCTGGATGCCTGGGTGCCCGACCAGTTGGGGGGGACGGGTCATCGGCTCCCCCTGGAGTGGCTGGCGGAATTCGATCCGCCCCTGCCCTGGTGGTTGGCGGGGGGGATCACGCCCGAGCGGGTGGGCCCGGTGCTGGCCGCTGTTCGTCCCGATGGCCTGGATGCCTCCAGCGGTGTGGAGGATGCTCCAGGCCACAAAAACCTGGCTCGGGTGGCCCAGCTGGTGGCGGCGGTTGGCGCCGCCAGACGCCGGGGGGGCTGACCATTCCTGATTCGGAGCCCCCTTGGGCCAGATCGAAAAAAACAGCCGGATTCAGTGGCTGAGCAGGGATTGCTG
>DAIQNM010000092.1:0-9687 GCA_036788375.1 Cyanobium sp. CTOTU6536
GCTGAAGGGGGCGCTGGGGGGCGATGGGGCCGGCGGATGAGCGGCGGCGGGTGATGCGAGAGGAGGTATCGAACATGCTGGACTTTCCCTATTGGTTTGAGGTATCGCGCGACACCATTAGGCACCCTACGGGGTTGTGCCCTGGCCTGCCACCACGGCTTAGTACGGCAAGCCGGCAAGGGCCGGTGCGGAGCCGGATGCATCCGATGCGTAGGGCACGGTGCCCGTTTCCACCCGGCCGAGTTCCCAGGCCCGGTGGCCGGCCGTGGCGCAGCTCGCCAGCACCCCTGCCACCGCCTCCGGCGGCACCACCAGGCAGAAGCCCACCCCCAGGTTGAAGGTGTTCCAGAGGTCCGCTTCCGGCACGGCGCCATGCTCCTGGAGCCAGGCGAAGAGGGCCGGGCGTGGCCAGCTGGTGGGATCAATCACCCCATGCAGGCCGTCCGGAAGGCAGCGGGGCAGGTTTTCCGGTAGGCCTCCCCCGGTGATGTGGGCCATGCCATGGACGGGAGCCCCTTCCCCCAGCAACCGTTTGACAAGGGAGCCATAGAGAAAGGTGGGGGTAAGCAGGCTGGCGATCAGGGGGGGGCCATCCGCCGTGATCCGGGTTTGGGCATTGGCGCCCTCCGCTTCCAGGATGCGCCGCACCAGGCTGAAGCCATTGCTGTGAACGCCGCTGCTGGCCACCGCCACGATCCGGTCGCCCGGGCGAATCCGTCGGCCGTCGATCAGGGCGTCCTCCTCGACCACCGCCACGCAGAAGCCAGCCAGGTCATAACGACCTGGGCCGTAGAAGCCCGGCATTTCCGCGGTTTCGCCCCCCAGCAGGGCGCAGCCGCTCTGGCGGCAGCCAGCGGCGATGCCCTCCACCACCGCGGCCATGGCCTCGGGGCTGAGCTTGCCGGTGGCGATGTAATCCAGAAAGAAGAGGGGTTCGGCGCCACTGGTGATCACGTCGTTGACGCACATCGCCACCAAATCGATCCCCACCGCGTGGTGGGCATCATGGGCTTGGGCAAGCTCCAACTTGGTGCCCACCCCATCGGTGCCGGACACCAGGAGTGGATGGCGCAGGCCCGCCGGCAGCCGGCAGAGGCCCCCGAAGCCCCCCAGGCCACCCACCACCTCTGGCCGCCGGGTGGAGTCCACGCTGGAGCGAATCCGGTCCACAAAGGCCCGACCGGCGGCCACATCCACCCCGGCGGTGCGGTAATCCATCGATCCTTGACACGTGTTCTGGCACTGATCCTGCAACGGCAGGGGCCAGGGCCCGACCCCGAGACCGCGCCATTTACTGGTGGACGGTGAGCTGATTGGCCCAGCTATCGATCAGTCGGGCTGATGAAGCCGATCGGATTTGCTGATCGTTGTGGTGTTTGCCTGACTTGGCTGCCGCCAGTCAGGCGCCGAACCCGGCAAAAAGATCAGAAAAGCTGATCGTTGGCCGCTCCCGTGTCTGGTCGTGTTGGGGTCCTGTTGTGGCCGTTACGTTGGCCGGGTCGTTCTTTTTGCGAGGAGCTCGCCCGGCGTATTCGCCTCCCCCTTCCCTACCGAAGGACCCGGTGGTGAATTCACCCGGGATCCGGATCCAGGTCTTGCCTCTCCGGTCCCGGTTACAGCCAGCGTGTTCCGATTGTCATGCGTGCAACTCAACTCCTGGGCGCCGCCGCCCTACTGATCGTTCCCTTCGGCAGCCCCGTGATGGCGGCAGCCACCTCCTCCCAGTCCTCCCCAGCCGCTGAAACGGTGATCCGGGATGGCACTCCATCCCCCTCCTGGGAGGATCGGTTCCTCAGGCAGAT
Source organism: Cyanobium sp. CTOTU6536 (assembly GCA_036788375.1). Taxonomy (GTDB): domain Bacteria; phylum Cyanobacteriota; class Cyanobacteriia; order PCC-6307; family Cyanobiaceae; genus Cyanobium. The sequence continues at coordinate 1,803 of DAIQNM010000092.1, forward strand.
GACCCCGGCGCCCAAGGGTCAGCTCCAGCTGGCAGCGGCCTACACCGGCCAGGCGAGCTGGTACGGCCCAGGTTTTTATGGCAACCGCACCGCCAGTGGTGAAGTTTTCCGCCCCGGTACCCTCACCGCTGCCCACCGCAGCCTTCCCTTCGGGACCCGGGTTCTGGTCACCAACCTCAACAACGGCCGCTCGGCGGTGGTTCGTATCAATGATCGTGGACCCTTCCATGGCGGCCGCATCATTGACCTCGCCCATGGCGCCGCCACCCAACTCGGCGTCACAGCCAGCGGTGTCGCCACGGTGAAGCTCGAGGTTCTGCGCTGAGACCCGATCCCCACGGGGATCATCCTTCTGGCCCATCCGTCCCCAGGGCGGGTGGGCTTTCTTCATGAAAGTCCGTGCGTCTGATCACCACCCCTGCCGAACTGGCCGCGTGGCGCCGGGCCGAGCCCAGCCGGCCCCTGCACTTCGTGCCCACCATGGGGGCCCTCCACGCAGGCCACGCCAGCCTGCTAGCCAGGGCGGCCCAGGTCCGGGCCGGTGGGCTGGCGCCCAGGGTGCTCATCAGTGTGTTTGTGAACCCGCTCCAGTTTGGGCCGGGGGAGGATTTCGGCCGCTATCCCCGTGATCTGGAGGCCGATGCCGCCCTGGCGGCGGCGGCGGGAGCGGAGGCCCTGTTCGCCCCCGCCATCGAGGCCCTCTATCCGGGTGGAGAGGCGCAACTCACCAGGGTTCTGGCGCCCCCCGCCCTGGCGGCTCCCCTTTGCGGTCGCGGTCGGCCAGGCCATTTCGATGGGGTGGCCACGGTGGTGTGTCACCTGCTTGCCCTGGTGCGACCCCACCGACTCCTGCTGGGCGAGAAGGACTGGCAGCAGCTGGTGGTGTTGCGCCGGGTGATCCGGGGCCTGGGCCTGCCGGTGCAGGTGGAGGGTTGTTCGACTGTGCGGGAGGTCGATGGGCAGGCCTGCAGCTCCCGGCTGCGCTACCTGGCAGCTGCTGAACGGGCCCAGGCCGGGGCCCTGCCCCGTTCTTTGCAGGCCGCCGTTGCCCTCCATCAAGCCGGCGAGCGGGATGGGGCCAATCTGGCCTCCACCGTGCGCGAGCGCCTCGAGGCGGCTGGGCTGGCGGTGGAGTATGTGGACCTGGTGGAACCCCACAGCCTGCAGCCCCTGCGCGAAGCTGGCCCGTACTCCCTCCTGGCGGTCGCGGCGCGCTGCGGTCCCTGCCGCCTGATCGACCATGTCTTTCTGATGTCCCGTCCTCCGATCGTTGCCATCGATGGGCCCGCTGGGGCCGGCAAAAGCACCGTCACCCGGGCCTTAGCCCGTCGGCTTGGCCTCGTTTATCTCGACACCGGGGCCATGTACCGCGCCCTCACCTGGTGGGTGCAGCAGCAGGGGGTGGATCCGGCCGATGCCGCCGCCGTGGCTCCCTTGCTGCGGGATCTCGATCTTCGCCTGCTCGGCGGGGAGGGGGGGGATCAGCAGGTGTTGGTCAATGGCCACGATGTGACCGCTGCAATCCGCAGCCCCGAGGTCACGGCCCTGGTGTCCACCGTGGCGGCCCATGGCTGTGTGCGGGAGGCCCTCACCGCCCAGCAGCGGGCGATGGGGGCGCGGGGGGGCCTGGTGGCCGAAGGTCGCGACATCGGCACCGCCGTCTTTCCGGACGCCGAGTGCAAGGTGTTTCTCACCGCCACCGTGGCTGAACGGGCCCGGCGCCGGGCGCAGGATCTGCAGCAGCAGGGCTTCCCCGTGCCGCCCTTGGCGGAGCTGGAGGCCAGCATTGCCGAGCGCGATCGGCTCGATTCCAGCCGCGAAGTAGCCCCCCTGCGCCAGGCCGAGGATGCGGCCGAACTGGTGACCGATGGCCTCAGCATCGACGAGGTGATCGCGGCCCTTGAGGATCTTTTCCGCGAGCGGGTGCCTGGAGATGCCTGGCCTGGGCACGATTCGCCGGCCATTGCCTGAGGCCTGGCGGGGGCATTCTCCCGGCCCTTGAGCCATCTCTCAGCCCTGGCGCCGTTCCTGCAACAGGTTGTCCAGCAGGCCGGCGCAGGCATCCTCGAGCAGGTCCAGCACCCGTTCGAATCCGTCCTCACCCCCGTAGTAGGGATCGGGCACCTCGGGGGAGCGGCGCTGGCGGCAATGGTCGATCAGCGGGCTGATCCGGGCCCTTCCTGGCGCCTGGTGCTCCAGCCGACGCACCGCGGCCAGGTTGTCGGCATCCATGGTGAGGATGTGGTCGAAGCGCTGGAGATCGGCGACCTCGATCTGGCGGGCCCGGCTCGGAAGGTGGATGCCACGCCGTTCGGCGGCGGCGATCATGCGGCGATCGGCCCGATGGCCAACGTGCCAGCCGCCGGTGCCGGCTGAATCCACCGCGAAGCAGTGCTCCAGTCCTGCCTCGGCCAGCAGGTGCAGGAAGACCCCTTCGGCGGCGGGAGAGCGGCAGATGTTGCCCATGCAGACAAAAAGCACCCGAGTCGGTGGGGCCTCACCGCCGCTGGGTCCGCTCTGGTGGCTGGGTGTGGGCATGCGCGGCATTGGGGGTTTCCTGGCTCAAGCGGCAGGGCCGAGGCGCTCGAGGGCCTGGTTAGCCCGCAGCGGCACCACCGTGGTGTCCTGATCGGGCTGGCTGAGCAGGGTCAGGGTCTGGAGGGCGCGCTGCCTGAGATCCCCCTCGGAGCTCCCGCTCTCGGGCGCGAGATCGAGGGCCAGCGATTCCAGGCCCACCACCACCGCGTAACGCACCACCCATTCGCCATCACCGGCCGCCGCCTCCAGGGCTGCCAGGGCCCGCTCCTGAACCTCACGCCGCTCCTGGGCGGGCAGGGCGCCGCAGCGCAGCTGGCCTAGGCCACGGGCGGCGGCCCGGCGCACGCTGGGGCCGATGTCGCCGCTGAGGGCCTGCTCCAGCAGCGCCAGGCCGCGCACATCGCCGATTCCCGCCAGGGCACGCACCGCCCAGGCCCGGGCCCCGTAGTTGTGGGCATCGAGGTTGTCGAGCAGGGGGGCCACCGCGGCCTCACCACAGGCGATCAGGCCGTCCACGGCGGCCACGGCGGCTCCGGGATTGTTGAAGCCCAGCACCTGCACGAGGGCGGCGATGGCGGCCGGGGCCGGTGGATCACCCCCAGCCAACTGGCTGGCCAGGCGGGCCGTGGCGACCAGCAGGGCGGAGGCGGTGTCGGCCTGCTCCACCGCCTCGATCAGGGGGGTCACGCTGGCGAAGGGATCAATCATTGAAAGAGAAGACATCGGCCGGCCTCAGAGCAGGTCATCCATGGCGCCGAGCAGGGCCTCCAGGCCGGGTTCGCCGCTGCCCTGCTCCACCAGGCCCCGCAGGGCGATCAGCTTGAGGCTGTTCTCCGCCAGGGTGGCGCGGATGGGCTCGAGGGCGGGACGCCAGCCCACGGCGCCCAGGTCCATCAGGGCGGCCCGCCGCACCTGCAGCTGGGGATGCTCCAGCAGTTCCAGCAGAGCCTCCCCCCAGCGCACCTCAGCGGTGAGCTGCAGCAGGGCCCGGGCGGCGGCACTGCGGATCAGGGGACGGTCATGGCCGCTGAACGGCTCGATCACCTCGATCACCGCGCGATCGGCCACGCCGATCGCGCCGAGGGCCTCGATCAGGGCTTCACAGGGTTCCTGGAGCTTCGGGCTGTTGGCCTGGGGCGCGCCGGCTCCGGCTGGACCGCTGGCCAGGCGGGCACAGATCGGCGTCACCGCGTCGCGGGCTCCCAGCTCACCGAGGGCCCGGGCCGCGGCCTCCCGCAGACCGTCGTCGTCGTCTTCAAGGGCGGCCAGGAGGTCGGGCACCGCAGGGCCAGCCTCCAGCTTGCCCAGGGCCCGGGCCGCGTTTCGGGCCACGGCGTTGTGCTCCACGCCAGCGCCGGCATCCCGCTGCTGGCGCTGGCGCAGGGCGGCGCGCAGCAGGGGCACGGTGTCCGGGTGGCGGCTGCGCATTCGCCCCAACCACCAGGCGGCGTAGTACTGCAGCGATTGGTCGTCGGTCTGCCGCAGGCGCCTGAGGGCCTCCGCTTCGCTGATCGGTTCACCGGCTTCCGTCAACGGCGGGCCGTGCTCCTCGCCTGCCATGTCGACGTGTGGATTTGCCTGGATGCCCTGATGCTGCCACCGGCCCCAGCCCGCTTGGCCGGCCAAGCAGGGGCCGTAACCAATGGCCACGAAGGCCGGAGGAACGCGCGAGCCTGACGGATGGGATGGGCGGCAGGAATTCCCTTAGAGAGCCTTCACGATCCATCCCGCCTTGGTGGTCAGAGTGAAGGCTCAATTCCGAGCGCGTGGGCCATTCATCGATTAGACGCGCCACAAAAAAGGCCCCCTTGCGGGGGCCGTCTGATCGATGGGCCAGAGGCTCAGACGAGAGCGTTGATGGCGTAGTCGATGTAGTTGTTGGCAATCACGCCGGCGTCGCCGGAGATGCCGTGGTTGGCCTTGATGTAGGACAGGGCTTCCACGTACCAGGAGGGGGAGAGTTCGAAAGCGCGGTTGATCTCATCGAGACCGGCGATCAGGTACTCATCGAGGGGGCCGGTGCCACCAGCAACCAGGGAGTAGGTGATGTGACGGAGGTAGTAACCGATGTCACGGGCACACTTGGCCTTGCCGCGGGCGTCAGAGGCGAAGTTGGCACCCTGCTGCTGGGTGGTGTAGGGGTACTTGTTGTAGACGGCCTGGGCAGCGCCGTTAACCAGGTTATCGGCGTTAGCGGTGAGGGCCTTGGCAGCCTCAAGGGCGTTCTTGGCGCGCTCGAAGCGGCCGAAGGCGGCGTTGAGCTCGGTGTTGCTGAGGAAGCGGCCCTGGGAATCGGCAGCTGCAACAGCTTCGGTGAGGGGGGTCTTCATGGAAGGAAGTGAAGGGAAGGTGAACCGAAGATGGTTGCGATCAGGCGACAGCGGCAGCTGCGCGATCGAAGTAGGTGCCGATTTCGGACATCAGGGCGGAGCAATCGCCGGGGGTGATGCCGTTGCGATCGTTGGCGATCGAGAGGGCAGCGTCCTTCATCTTGCGGATGCCTTCAGCCACGGAAGCGCCGGGGACGCCGAGGGCCAGGTAGGTTTCGCGGAGGCCGTTGAGGCAACGATCTTCCAGCACCGAGGCGTCACCGGTGAAGGTTGCGTAGGTGATGTAGCGGAGAACGATCTCCATGTCGCGCAGGCAAGCAGCCATGCGGCGGTGGGTGTAAGCGTTGCCGCCGGGGGCGATCAGGGCGGGCTGCTGCTCGAACAGTTCGCGAGCGGCGTTGGTGACGATTTTGGAAGCGTTGGAGGTGATGCGATTCACCGAATCCATACGCTTGTTGCTCTCGGCCACCACGGCGGAGAGAGCGTCAATCTGACCGGCATTGAGGAATTCGCCGCGGGCGTCAGCCTGGGCAACAACCTTGGTGAAGGCGTCGAACATAGAGAGCTCCTGGTCTCGACGGGGTCGTCGGGAGTGGGTGGGTAAGGAAGTGGAGTGGCATGCCAAACAAAGACCCGGATGGGTTGTTCCCGGTGGGTCTTTGAGGATGCTCGCCCCTGTTGTGCTGAGCACCTAACTAGTTTGTAGCCCAAGTGGCGGTTGATCCGTCTTCTTTACAAAGGGTCACCGCTTGGACTGGTTAGAGCGATTCGCGGCCATTTTTTGTACCGCGGTGAACATGATCTCCAGGGTCTGTCGCCACCACAGGCAAAAAAATGGCCACCGTTTGGTGGCCGAGGCATTGCGTCAACCGCTGCAGGAGTTGCTGGTGGTGGTCAATTCACCGGGCTCACGTTCACCACGCGTCCACCCTGGCGATGGATGGTCTGCTGGGTTTCCAGCAGTTTGTCGAAGGTGGCGAAGCGCACGGTGTTGCTGCGCTTGTGAAGCCGGTAGTTGGTGAGACCGGTCACTTCAATGCGGTAAACCCGGGCCTGCTGCCCCACGCCCTTCGCCATCGAGGTGATCGAGGAGTGGGCGATCGAGGAGGGCTGCACACCGGAGGAAGCGCCGGCATTGGGGCTCACCACGGGCACGGCCCGGTTCTGGTGCAGGGCTGTGCCGAGGCGGAAGTTGCCTCCGGAGATGTCGGATTTGCCGGAAGCCCCAACGCCACGGGCCAACTGCATCAGCCAGGAGAACTGACGTCCCTGTTGGCCGGCCGAGTAATCCCAGCCATTGAGATAGGGAACGACCTCTTCACCAAAGCGTTCCTGGTATTCGTTGCTGTCGATGTAGGAATCGATTTCGGCGTCGTAACCCTGATCCTGCAGGATGGTGAAGTGGTGCAGCATCTCCTCTTTGTTTTGGGGCGCACGACCCAGAAGATGCTTGAAGTTGAGTTCGATGAAGTGGTATGGGTTCGATGACTCGAAAAAGCGGCTGCGATATAGGCCGCTCTTCGCCACGGTGCGCACCAGTTCACGCACACTCAGGTAACCGTTGCAGAAGAGAGACTCGGCACCTTCGAGGCGATCACTCTTCAGCACATACTGATAACCGAGCACCTGCTGGTAGACCGCGCGAATGATGGCGCTCTTATCCTGGTCGGAACCGGTCGACCAGTTTTCCTTGTTGCGGTTCGTGGTGTACCGCTGTAAGCCCAAATAGGGCGCATTGACCAGTGTCATGGAGGCAGGCCTGAAGGGAGGTGGCTGCACGCAGACTCGTGCACCATCATGATCCTATGGAGGAAATTTGCCGCCGCTTCTCAGGTTGTGTCGAACGTTACAGCCCTCAAAGAGATGCAATGCCCTATGTGGACACCTGTGACAGGTCGGTCCCAGCCCAAGCTTCCTCAAGCCGATCCACCACCGCCAATAAAAAAGCCCCCTTGCGGGGGCCTGAAGATCGATGGGCCTGAAGCTCAGACGAGAGCGTTGATGGCGTAGTCGATGTAGTTGTTGGCAATCACGCCGGCGTCGCCGGAGATGCCGTGGTTGGCCTTGATGTAGGACAGGGCTTCCACGTACCAGGAGGGGGAGAGTTCGAAAGCGCGGTTGATCTCATCGAGACCGGCGATCAGGTACTCATCGAGGGGGCCGGTGCCACCAGCAACCAGGGAGTAGGTGATGTGACGGAGGTAGTAACCGATGTCACGGGCACACTTGGCCTTGCCGCGGGCGTCAGAGGCGAAGTTGGCACCCTGCTGCTGGGTGGTGTAGGGGTACTTGTTGTAGACGGCCTGGGCAGCGCCGTTAACCAGGTTATCGGCGTTAGCGGTGAGGGCCTTGGCAGCCTCAAGGGCGTTCTTGGCGCGCTCGAAGCGGCCGAAGGCGGCGTTGAGCTCGGTGTTGCTGAGGAAGCGGCCCTGGGAATCGGCAGCTGCAACAGCTTCGGTGAGGGGGGTCTTCATGGAAGGAAGTGAAGGGAAGGTGAACCGAAGATGGTTGCGATCAGGCGACAGCGGCAGCTGCGCGATCGAAGTAGGTGCCGATTTCGGACATCAGGGCGGAGCAATCGCCGGGGGTGATGCCGTTGCGATCGTTGGCGATCGAGAGGGCAGCGTCCTTCATCTTGCGGATGCCTTCAGCCACGGAAGCGCCGGGGACGCCGAGGGCCAGGTAGGTTTCGCGGAGGCCGTTGAGGCAACGATCTTCCAGCACCGAGGCGTCACCGGTGAAGGTTGCGTAGGTGATGTAGCGGAGAACGATCTCCATGTCGCGCAGGCAAGCAGCCATGCGGCGGTGGGTGTAAGCGTTGCCGCCGGGGGCGATCAGGGCGGGCTGCTGCTCGAACAGTTCGCGAGCGGCGTTGGTGACGATTTTGGAAGCGTTGGAGGTGATGCGATTCACCGAATCCATACGCTTGTTGCTCTCGGCCACCACGGCGGAGAGAGCGTCAATCTGACCGGCATTAAGGAATTCGCCGCGGGCATCAGCCTGCGCAACGACCTTGG
>DAIQNM010000093.1:0-842 GCA_036788375.1 Cyanobium sp. CTOTU6536
CACGATTATTCCGGCTGAGGTGCGGGAAGTTGGGGCCTCCAACCTGGCACCAACATCGATCAGCGTGAATGTGATTGGCGAGGTCAAATCACCGGGGAGCCTCAGCCTGGCTGCGAACACGCCGATGGTGGAGGCGATCTTTAAGGCGGGCGGGCCGGTGAAGTGGCGGGCCAACACCAACAAAATCGAGCTGGTGCGCTTCACCCGTGGCGGGAAGGTGACCCGTCAGACCTATCAATACCGGGACAATATGGAGATCTCCCAGGGCCAGAACCCGCCTCTGCGCAATGGCGATACAATCATTGTCAACAAGAGTATTTACGGCATGGCCCTCGACTCAATCAACGACATCGCAGTTCCGCTCAATGCCGCCAACAGCGTACTCAATCTTTACAACACCTGGTACTTCTATCGATGGAATGACAATAACAACAATAATCGCTAGCCCATCCCTGCCACCCTGAGCCCACGTTGTTTCGATCCATCTTTTTCCCCCTCCCAAGCGCCACTCAGCACAGTCCCAAAATCCCGACTTCGCGACACCCCAACCGCCAGCCCATTCCGCGCTTCTAGTCCCATCCCCCGCACTTCGCCATGACCAGCCAGCGTCCCCATCCCCCCTCCACCGGCCCCAATGCCGTGGCCTGGGCCCTGCTCAGCCAAACGATCTGGTTGCCCCTGCTGGCCATCGACCTCCACGACCAATGGCAGGCCCGGATCCGGGAGCAACGGGAGATCAAAGACGATCTTAAGCAGTACGGAGTTCAAGTATCCGCCAAGAAAGCCAAACAGGCAGAAGCCGTGGTTGCAAGTGTCCAACCCACTCCTGTCCCCAGTGTGCC
>DAIQNM010000093.1:852-9602 GCA_036788375.1 Cyanobium sp. CTOTU6536
GCCCGGATCCGGGAGCAACGGGAGATCGCCGCCGCCGCGGCCCGGATGCCAAAGACCCCGCTGCAGACAGCCGCCGCGCCGGGAGCAAAGCCCCTTCCCTCCCGCCCCCAGCCCACCACGGGGGTGCTGCTGGGCTCCGCCAATCGGGGGCTTGAGTCGGCAAGCCGCAGCCTGGAGGGCCCGGCCGGACTCCTATCCAATACCCAGGGTTTGGGAAGCAACCGGCCATCGCCGGGTGGGGCCATATCGGCACGGGCCACCAGAGGCCTCGGCACAGCTAAAACCACGACCGATCCGATCGGTGGTTCGAACCCAAGATCAGGGCTCCAGTTCCACACCCCCGGGGAACCCCAAACAGGCCTGCTAACGGCCAGCTTCCGGCGCTCGGAGCTGCTTGGTGGCAGTCTCACCTTGGCGGACCTGCAGCGTCCTGCCATGCCATCCCTTGCCATGGCGGAGCGGGCCCGATGGGCCACCAGTTCCGATCCCCTCGCTCCCCTGCCCACGGCCTGGCGCGAACCGATGCGGCGGGCCATCCAGTCGCTGTCTGCCCCCAAGGGGGGAACCATGGGAATCAGCGGCGCCCGGGTGGTCCACATTCCCTCCAGCCGGGTGAGCCGCTCCACCCCGGTTCCCCTCGCCGTGCAAGGGGATGGCAGTGTGGATATCCTCTCGAAAGCCGATGATCCGGCCGTGGTGGAGGAAATCCGCAACTGGTCGAAGCGGCAGGCCCCGAGTGGAGGCGGAGGAGTCACCGCCGCCATCGTTCACCTCGAACCGATGCCCGAGGCACCGCCGGTGCTGAGCCCATCGCGCCCGCTCCGGCCCACCGTGGCGACCCGCCAAAGCCAGCCCAGCGCCACGATCACCCCGCCAAACCCTGCGTCAGCCACTCGCCAGGCCCCAGCCCCAGCCCCGCGGGACAGCGTCAGTGCCCCGATGGTCCAGGCCGCCCCGATCGCCGCTCCAGCCCCGGTTGTGGTCCAAAGTCAGGTCCTGGCGCCAGCCCCCGCACCAGCTCCTGAGCCGCCCGCAGCGGCCCCGGCTGCTGGGGCCGCTGCAACGCCCTAAGCCGGTGCCCCCCCCGACCCGCACCCTGTTCATGGCGCTTGCCGCGGCCACGATGCTGCATGGCCATGGCGCTCTGGCCATTGAAGCCCAAGTCCCCGCCGCGGGGGCCTGGTCCCAGGCGCCACCCGTGGCACCGGCCATCTGGTCGCCGAACTGGAAGCACCCTGGTCAGGGGCCCATCCCCACCCAGGGGCCGCTCTGGCAGGTCATCCCAGCCAACCCGAATCCACCCCCGGGCTGGGGCCCGGGCGGGGGGGGGAATGGTCCACCGCCCGCCTGGAGCCCTGCCCTGCCGTATCGGCAAGGGGAGCCGCCGCTCTGGAGTCCCCTTTAGCGTCATCGGCCTGGCTGGCTGAGCCCTATTCAGCGACCGCCAATACCGCAGTAGCAATGGCCTTGCGCTGGTCGGCGTCATAGCCCCAGCGATCCAGAAAGGCCTGATCCGCACCGGTTCCGGCTGAGGCCGCCTCCAGCAGCGTCTCCAGCCGATCCTTCACCTGGAGAGGATCAAGGCGTCGCAGCAGCTCGGTGCTTCGCTCGCGAACCCGGCCTGAGCGAGCCTCCTGGGCCGGATCGCCGCTGCGCTGATGTTCCAGGGCCATGGCGGTGGACATGGCCAGATTCCGGGCCGTGAGATCAACCACTCCCTCCCCCGCGCCCCGCAGGTGGAAGAGCAAGGGGTCCGGCAGGCGATCCAGCAGGGGACTGTCACCGGAGAGGGCCACCACAAAAAAGCCCCGGGCCCCATCGCGGCTGGCCACCAGCTCGCTCACCCGATCGGCGAGCACCTCATCGCTGATCTCGCCAGCCTCCCAGAGGGCCAACCACTGGGCTGTGATCTCCATGGCCTGGGGAAAGCTGGGGCGTGGGGCGGCGGTTTCGGCGGTCATGGAGGGGGAGCGGGCCCGACAACAAGGGCATCGCCAGCCTATGAAGCCCCGCAGATTTCGAAAACAGGCCCAGCCGCAGGCCGCCCGGCCGACTGCCAGGCTTGGAGGATGCAGATTCCACCGGCCCCGCCCAGCCAACCCGAGGGCTTCCGATCCGGCTTCGTGGCATTGATCGGCCGGCCCAACGTGGGCAAGAGCACCCTGCTCAACCAGCTGGTGGGCCAGAAGGTGGCCATCACCTCGCCGGTGGCCCAGACCACCCGGCACCGACTCCGCGCCGTGCTCACCACCCCGGTGGCCCAGCTGGTACTGCTCGACACGCCCGGCATCCACAAACCCCACCACCTGTTGGGGGAGCGGTTGGTGCAAAGCGCCCGGAGCGCCATTGGCGATGTGGATGTGGTGCTTCTGCTGGTCGATGGCAGCCAACCAGCGGGCCGGGGGGATGGCTTCATCGTGGATCTGCTGCGGCAGGTGAGAGTGCCGGTGCAGGTGGCCCTCAACAAACAGGATCTGGTCGACCCCGGCATGGCCGGACCGCTGCTGGCCAGTTACCGCGAGCTGCTGGTTGGATCCGATGGTCAACCCGATCTCGCCTGGCCCCTCCATCCCCTCAGCGCCCTCGATGGATCAGGAAGTGCGGACCTGGTGGAGAGCCTGATCGCCGCCCTGCCGCCCGGCCCCCCCCTCTACCCCGCCGACACGGTGAGCGACCAGCCGGAGCAACTGCTGTTGGCTGAACTGATTCGTGAGCAGGTGCTGCACCAGACCCGCGAGGAGGTACCCCATTCCGTGGCGGTGCGGGTGGAGCGGATCGTCGAAGATGGCCCCCGCACCGCGGTGCTGGCCACGGTGGTGGTCGAGCGCAGCAGCCAGAAGGCGATCCTGATCGGCAAGGGCGGCAGCATGCTGCGGGAGATCGGCCGGGGGGCCCGGCTGCAGATGCAGAAGGTGTTCGATGGCCCGGTCTATTTGGAGTTGTTTGTCAAGGTCGTGCCCCACTGGCGGCGCCATCCGACCCGGCTGGCCGAATTGGGTTACGACGGGGCCTGATCGACGACCGGCCTGAGGGTGCTGGCGTTGCCAGTAGGGCCAAGGGCGCCTGGGTGCTGAGAGGATGACCGTAGCGATTGTCAACCAGCCAGCGTGAGCGACTTCCCCCCCCAGGACCTGCGCAGCTTCCTCGAGTTCTGCGCGGGCGACTGGCTGGCCGTGCGAAGCAGCTTCCAGCTGGAGGCTGGCGGCCGAAGCGCTTCAGCAACGCCCCGCCCGCCAGCCACCGCAGCTGCGGAGGACCCATTCCAGGCAGCCGCATCCGGCGCTGAGGCCGCCAAAGCCAAACCGGAGCAGAGCTGGCATGCCGCCCACCGCGGCGAGCTGGTGGTGGCCTACCTGCCGCCGGAGCGGGATGGGGAGCCGGGCGGACTGGTGCTGACCCCACCCGCCGGGGAGGGCGGGGACCCATCCCGGCAGCGGTTGCTCTTCCAAACCGCCGGGGATTTCCAGCACCTCGGCGCCCACGGTGAGCCTCTGGCCAAGGGCACCTGGCAGCTCTGGCCCGACGGCAGCCTTGAACTCACCCAGTTGGGAGAGCAGGGCGTGGTGCGGGAGTGGATCTGGTTCACCAAGCCCAACCTTCGCCTGCGCAGCAGCGTGGAACAGCGCCTCGACGGCCAGCCCGGCCGGGCCAGCTTCAGCTCCGAGATCCGCCGGGTCAGCCGCTCCACCCCCCCCGGCGTGGACAGCCCCACCGGGCCAGGGGGAAACCACGGCGCAGGCGGCAACTGAGCGATGCGCCTCGATGTGGTGAGCCTGGCCCCGGAGGCCTTTGCGCCCCTTCTGGAGCTGGGGGTGATCGGTCGGGCCTTCAGTGCGGGCATCGCCGAGCTGCACGTCCACAACCCCCGCGACCACACCACCGACCGCTACCGCAAGGTCGATGACCAGCCCTACGGCGGCGGGGCGGGGATGGTGCTCAAACCGGAACCGGTGTTTGCCGCCTTCGAGGCGATTCCCCGGCTGGTTCGCCGCAGGGTGCTGCTGATGAGTCCCCAGGGCCATCCCCTGCACCAGGTGGACCTGCGGCGCTGGGCCACGGACTACGACCAGTTGGTGCTCCTTTGCGGCCACTACGAAGGCTTCGATGAGCGAATCCGCAGCCTTGCCGACGAGGAGGTTTCGATCGGCGATTTCGTGCTCACCGGTGGAGAACTGCCGGCGGCAACGGTGATCAATGGGGTGGTCCGGCTGCTGCCAGGCACCGTGGGCACACCCGCCTCCCTGGAGGAAGAAAGCCACAGCAGCCTTCTGCTCGAACATCCCCACTACACGCGCCCAGCGATGTTCCGGGGCATGGAGGTGCCGGAGGTGCTGCGCAGTGGCGACCATGCCGCCATTGCCCGCTGGCGCCAGGAGCAGCAGCAGCAGCGCACCGGTGAACGTCGGCCCGATCTGCTCGCGCGCTGGCTTGGGGGCAGAACCCCCTGAAGATCCAGCCCAGCCCCCACGGCCAGCGCTCCTGCTGGGAAACTGGCGCTGTAGACCAATCGCAGGGGAAAGCAGAGGTGGCAGAGGCTGGCGATGGGATGGCGGTGCAGCGGCAGCCCCTGGTGCCGATTCGGATCGGCAACGGCTACGACATCCACCGGCTGGTGCCCGGTCGGCCCCTGATCCTGGGGGGCCAGCGGCTGGAGCATCCAGCCGGCCTCGGCCTTGATGGCCACAGTGATGCCGATGTCTTGGTCCATGCCCTGATGGACGCCCTGCTGGGGGCCCTCGGCCTGGGGGATATCGGCCGTTTCTTTCCGCCCGAGGATCCCCGCTGGAAAGGGGCCGACAGCCTGGAGCTGCTGGAGCGGGTGATGGGGCTGATCCGCGCGCGGGGCTGGGAGGTGGTCAATGTGGATGCGGTGGTGGTGGCGGAACGCCCCAAACTGCGACCCCATATCGAAGCCATGCGGGTGGCGATTGCCCAGCGTCTAGGGGTGGAAGCGGATCAGGTGGGGGTCAAGGCCACCACCAACGAACGGCTTGGCCCCACCGGCCGTGAGGAGGGAATGGCCTGCCATGCCGTGGCCCTCCTGCAGCAGGCCTGAACAACCGCGGCAGCAATGAGCTTCCTAAGGTTGTTGGAGCGTGGGCCCTCGAAGTGGAAAACGCGATGCAACCACCCCTGGGGCCGAACCAGCAGCTAGGGGCCGACCCCTTGGTGGCCATGCCGCCCGGGCGACAGAGCAGGGTGGAGGTGGAAGTGGTCGAACACCTGAGGATGCGGGTGCCACCCGACCAACGGCGGGCCTGGATTGCTGCAGAACGGGGCAGCTGGGACCCTTGGCTGCAGGAGCAGAGCGGTTATCGAGGCCGGGATCTTTACTGGGATCCCAAACGTGAGGAAGGGGTGCTGCTGATCCACTGGGCCAGCCGCGCCGCCTGGGATGCCATTCCCCAGACAGAGGTCGCTCGGGTCCAGGAGCACTTCGAGCATCTAGCCCGCCAAGCCCTTGGAGAACCATCGGGAAACCCCTTCCCCCTGGTCCATTCCGGCGCGCTCCAGCCGATGGGCTGGACCTGATCCGGCATGGATCTCTCCAGCCACCAGCCCTGGGACGCCCCAGGCCGGCATGACCTCCGGCTCGACCTCAGCCGCCGGGAGCGGATCGGCATGGTGGAGGCCATCTGGGGTGAACACAAGAGCCTCGAGCAGATCGGGGCAGCCCTGGTGGGTCTGCAGCGGGGTGAGGAAATCACCCTGGTGACCCGGCTCGAAGCCAAGCGGGCCGAGGCCCTGTTGGCGGCACTGCCGGCCATGGGGCTCGACCCCAGTGGCTATCACTACGATCACGACGCCCGCTGCCTGGCCTCAAAATCCCTGCCGGAGCCCGATCCAGACCAAGCTCCGGTGGCCATCCTGGGGGGTGGAAGCAGCGATCTGGCGGTGGCCGCCGAGGCCCATCTCGCCCTGGCCTGCCATGGCATCGCCGCCACCCTGCTGCTCGACGTGGGCGTGGCCGGTCTGCACCGGCTGCTCGATCGGCTTGAGGGCCTGCGCCAGGCCCCCCTGCTGATTGCCTGTGCGGGCATGGAAGGGGCCCTTCCCACGGTGCTGGCCGGCCTGTTGCCCCAACCCGTGATCGGGGTACCGGTGTCGGTGGGCTACGGGGTGAGTGCCGGTGGCCAGGCGGCCCTGCACGGGATGCTGGCCAGCTGTGCCCCCGGCCTCACCGTGGTCAACATCGACAACGGTTATGGCGCCGCCATGGCCGCCCTGAGGATCCTGGGGGGCGCAAGACGGCCACTCAACAACTCTTCGGCCAAAGGGGTTCCCGGGGCGAACCCTGAAGCTCCAGGAGAGAACTAAACCAGAGACCCGTGGAACGGGGCTCCAGACTCGGCTCGAAGCGATCGATGGCCGACAGCTCGCTTGGGATGTTCATCCAAAAGATGGGCCCCAGACCTGCTGGGGCCTTCGCCATCGGCAAGGGTTGCTGGGCCTAGGAGGCTTCAGAGATGCTGGAGCTCCGGGTAGGCGCTGAGCAGTTGGTCGGAGGTGAGAACTTCACCAACGCCCTCGGGCTGCCAGATCACCTCAAGGGCAAGCAGGTCATCGGAGCCCACACCGCCCAACACCTGCAGGGTTTCCCGCAGGGTCTCGGCGGTGTCGGTGCCCTTGATCGCCAGCCGGCGCCGGGTGGCCAGCAGCAGGGTCACCGCGATGTAATCGCTGGCGATATCACTGGCCCCTGGCTGCAGGGTGGTGGAAGCCCCACTGCGGTTTCCGGCCACATTGGTGGTGAGCTCCCGCTCCAGCTTGCTGCGCTCCCGCACCGAGAGCCGATTGAAGGTGGCCTCGGCCGAAGCAAAGGGCACCTGACCCACCTCACCTTTGGCGTAGACCCAAAGCTCCGGGTTACGCAGTAGGGCCAGGCTGGTTTCCTGCAACACCCGCTGCAGACCGGCACTGGAAGTGGTGTCGGCCGTGGCAGCCATGCGGCGAAGGTCGCCCTGGAGCTCGCGAGCCGATGCGAGCAGACCCACCTGCACCTCGGCAATCGATACCGGCCCATCGACGGATCCGCCCAGGCTGCCGGCGCTGCCATCGCCTGGGAGGCTCCCGGTGGCCCCCCGCAGGGAATTGAGCAACAGCCCCACCACGGCCATCAGCACCAGCAGGCCGAAGAGCCCACCGCCGAAGCCAAACATCGGCACCACGAAGGGCACCCCAAAACCACCGCCGCCGTAGTAGCCACCACCGCCGTAATAGCCACCCCCGTAGCCACCGCGGTAACCACCGGAATAGCCGCCCCGATAGGAGCCGCCACCGCCCCCGTAGTTGCGCGGGGCAGAAGGGGCAGAGCGGAAGCTGCCGCCACCAATGCGGCCGCCACTGGCGGCCATGGCAGGAGAAGGCGCGCTGATCACCAAACCGACCAGCAGCACCGGCACCAGCAGGAGGGAAGAAACCAGGCCGTTGTAGCGGCGGGACGAACGGGGAGCCATGGAAGGCGCCGAAGGATGAACGGAATCTAGGAACCCCCTCCCACGATGGTGACCACCTCGATCACGTCGGATTCCACCACCGGCTGGGACGGCCACTGCTGCCGCGCCAGGATCGTGCCATTGAACTCAACCACCACCAGGCGGGGCCGATAGCCCAGCTCCACCAGCAAACTCTCCAGGTTCAGGCCGGCGGTGCACCGGCGTTCTTCCCCGTTGACCTTGACCAATATGCTGTGGTTCATGACTGCTCCAGGGGGATGGCCTCCCCGAGGCGCCGGAGCAAATCGGCGGCGGCGGCGCGGGGATCGGGAGCGGCGGTGATCGCGCGCACCACCGCCACGCGGCTGGCTCCGGCGGCGAGGACGGCGGGCAAGGTGGTGACATCGATGCCACCAATGGCGAAGAAAGGAATCGGACAGGCCCCAGCAGCAGCAGCCACGTAGGAGAGCCCCACCGGCTCTCGACCGGGCTTGGTGGGGGTCGCATTGACCGGCCCCACCCCCACGTAGTCGCATCCTTCGGCCACCGCCCGCTCGAGCTGGTCAAGAGCATGGGTGCTGCAACCGATCAGGCGTTCCGCCCCCAGCAGGCGACGGGCCACCGCCACGGGCAGATCGCCCTGGCCAAGGTGGACCCCATCGGCCCCCACCGCCAGGGCCAGATCCACCCGGTCGTTGATCAGGAAAAGGGCACCATGCTGGTGGCAGAGCCGAAGCAGGCTGCGGGCCTCCTCGAGACGCTGGCGATCGTCAAGGCCTTCGGCCTGCTTGGCCCGGTATTGCACGATCCGCACCCCAGCCTCCAGGGCCTCCTCAACGGCGGCAATCGCCGCGGGACCGGCACCACAAATCAGATAAAGCCGGCAGGTGCGCAGGAGCTGGCGGCGCGACCCGCCGGTGCGGTCGGCGCGCATCAGGTCGAGTTCGAGGTCATAAAGGGCATAGCGGCAACGGGCAGCCTCCTCAGCCAGGGGAGCATCCCGCTGGCGAGCGAATTCCTCCAACACCCGCAGGGCCTCCTGCACCCTGGCCGCATTGGCCGCCACCACCTGGGACGGGCTGGTGCGTTCAGCCTGGGCGGGATGGGATAGGCCAGCGGCCGGATCGGTGGCGGTGTGGCGAGCCATTTTGTAGGGCTCCCGGTGCAGAAGGCCGAGCCGCTGACGCAGATCCTTGGTGCGTGCCACCAGGTCGGGGCGTTCGAGCCCGAAACGGGCCCAGTCCTCCAACACCCGCAGCCCCTCGCGGGCCCGATCGAGATTGGCATCGAGTAGACGGGCGATCGGGGTTGGGG
>DAIQNM010000094.1:0-9590 GCA_036788375.1 Cyanobium sp. CTOTU6536
CGAAGGCGCCGGTGCCGTAGTGGAGGGCATGGGTGGCCACCGACAGGGTGGCCTCGGCAAACGGCACGCAGGCTCCGCCGAACCAGGCATAGGGGAGGAACTGGTGCATGGCGGGCGGGGCAAATGCTGCGATCTTCTCACCGCGGCCTTCAGGATGGGGCGATGCACCGACTTGCTGCCGTTCCGGGCGCCCCCACGGAGGACGACGGATCCCTGCCCTTTGTGGAGCAGGCCAGTGCCCCCGTGGTGCTGCTGAGCAGCGCCGATACGGACCTTCAGGCCGTGGCGACCCTGCTGGAAGCGGAACCGGGCTTGCTGAGCTGTCCGCTGCGGGCCCTCAACCTCGCGGCCCTGGGCCATCCGGCCGTGGTCGACCACTACCTGGCCACCACCTTGGCCAAAACGAAGCTGGTGGTGGTTCGCCTGCTCGGTGGGCGCGGGCATTGGAGCTACGGCCTGGAAAGCCTTGGCCATTGGCGGGTCGCCCAACCTGGCCGCCAGCTGCTGGTGCTCGCCGGTACCGCCGAAGAAGACAGGGCCCTGGCGACCCTTGGGGGGGGCGACGGACAGCTGGCCATGGCCTTGGCGGCTTGCCTGCGGGAGGGGGGCGCCACCAATCTGCGCGCCGCCCTCCGCTGTTGGGACGCACTTCAACAGGGATCGAGCCCGCTGCCGCCAGCGGTTGTCCCCGCGCCCGATCCCCTTCCCCACGATTGGCGGGATGAGCCCGGAGCGCGGGTGGGGGTGATCTTTTATCGGGCCCTGCGCCAGGCCGGCGACCTGGAGCCGATGGAGGCCACCCTGGGGGCCTTACGGGCCGAGGGCCTGGCGCCGCGCGGACTGTGGGTGAGCAGCCTGCGGGATGCCGCCGTGCAGGAGGGGGTGGCGGATCTGCTGGGTCGGGAGGCGGTGGCCGCCGTGCTCTGCGGCACCGGCTTTGCCTCCGTTCGTTTCGAGGAGGCCGGCCTCGGGGCACCCCTTTGGGATCGGCTCGGCGTACCTGTGCTCCAGATTCTCTGCAGCGGCCGCTGCCGCCGCCTCTGGCAGAGCAGCAGCATTGGCCTTGGACCCCTGGATCTCAGCCTGCAGGTGGCCCTGCCGGAACTCGATGGCCGCATCACCACCCGGGTGGGGGCCTTCAAGGAGCAGGCGAGCAGCAGCGCCAGCCTGGAAACGGCCCTGCTGCGCTCAGTGCCCGATCCCGAACGGCTGGCCTGGATTGCCCGGCTCACCCACGGCTGGATCCGCCTGCGCCAGACGCCTGCCGCGCAGCGACGGATCGCCTTGGTGCTGGCCAACTATCCCACCCGCAACTCACGCCTGGCCAATGGGGTGGGCCTGGACACCCCAGCAAGCGCGGCCCTGATGCTGCAGTGGCTTCAGGAGGCTGGCTACCGGCTCCGCGAAGAGCTGGACTCCGCCGAAGCCCCCGCGCCCGATGGCGGTGAGCCGCTGCCCCAGCTCCCTGCCGATGGCGATGCCCTCATCCAGGCCCTGCTTCGGGGGCGCACCAACGATCCGGAAAGCGCCCACCGGCCCCCCTTCGACCATCTGCCCCTGGTCTCCTATCTGCACTGGTACGGCACCCTGCCGCAGGCGGGCCGGAAGCGGCTGGAAGAGGTCTGGGGCGAACCGCAGATGGATCCAACCCTGGAAGCCACCGCCATGGGCCAGGCCTTTCCCGTCAGGGGCCTGGGCTTTGGCCATGTGGTGGTGTTGATCCAGCCGGAACGGGGCTATGACCGCGACCCCGCCCGCCACTACCACTCCCCCGATCTACCCCCCACCCACGCCTACCTGGCCCAGTACCTCTGGTTGCGCCAGAAGTTCGGCGCCCATGCGGTGGTGCATGTGGGGAAACACGGCAACCTGGAGTGGCTGCCGGGAAAGGCTGTGGGTCTTTCGGACCAATGCTTCCCGGAATGGGCGCTGGGTCCGCTGCCCCACCTTTACCCGTTCATCGTGAATGACCCTGGCGAGGGGAGCCAGGCGAAGCGGCGCGCCCAGGCCGTGATCCTCGACCACCTCACCCCTCCCTTGGGTCGGGCCGGGCTGCAGGGGGATTTGGGGGTGTTGGAGGCCCGCCTCGATGAGTATTGGGAAGCGCGCCAGTTGGGGGGGGAACGGGCCGAGGGCTTGCGCCTGGAGATTGGCCGGCTCCTGGCCGAACTTGAGCTTGACCCCGCCGGCCTTGGTGGCGCTGGATCGTTCCCAGCGCCCAGACCCGATCCTGCCAACGCGACCGCGACTGATCAAGCCGCCGAGGCGCGGCTTGAAGCTGCCGACGGCTACCTCTGCGAACTCAAGGAAGCCCAGATCCGCCTCGGTTTGCACACCTTCGGCACCTTGCCAGCACCCGCCAAGTTGGCCGAACTGCTGCTCTGCCTGGCCCGTCCGCCCCAAGAGGGTCAACCGGGCCTCACCCAGGCCCTCGCCCTCGACCTCGGCCTTGAGCTCGATCCCTGGGCCGATTGCGAGGAGGATCCACTGCTCCACGGCGACCAGTTGATCCTGGCCAGGCTGGAGGGCAACGGCGACCCGGGGGTGTTGGCCCGGCTGCGGCGGCGGGGGGACGGAATCGCCCTGCTGGAAGCGCGGGCCCTCACCCTGCTGGAGAGTTGCCTACAGGGCGCGGAACCGGGGGGCGATCCCCTTGGGCCAGCTGCTGCCAAGGCCTTGGAGCGGATCCGCCGCCGCCTCATGCCAAACCTGCTCGCCTGCGGGCGAGCCGAACAAGGGGCTTTCCTCGCCGGCCTGGCCGGGGAAAGGATCGCGGCAGGCCCGAGTGGCGCCCCGACCCGGGGCAGGCCCGATCTGCTGCCCACCGGCCGCAACTTCTACAGCGTTGATCTGCGGGGGCTGCCCACCGAGGCGGCCTGGGATTTGGGTCGCCGCAGCGCCGAATTGCTGCTGGACGAGCACCTCCTGGCCGAAGGGGATGACCTGCGCCACCTCGCCCTCTCGGTCTGGGGAACGGCCACCATGCGCAACGGCGGCGAGGACATCGCCCAGGCCTTGGCCCTGATGGGCGTGCGGCCCGTCTGGGACGGCCCCACCCGCCGGCTGGTGGAGGTGGAAGTGATCCCGCTGGCGCTACTCGGGCGGCCGCGGGTCGATGTGACCCTGCGCATTTCCGGGCTGTTCCGCGATGCCTTCCCCCAGTTGGTGGGCTGGTTCAACCGGGCCTGCCGCCTGGTGGCTGCCCTGCAGGAGCCGGAGGGGCTCAATCCACTGGCGGCGGCAGCCCGGCGCGAGGGCAGCAGCACCCGGGTCTACGGCTCGGCCCCCGGCGCCTACGGGGCCGGCCTGCAGGCCCTGATCGACTCGGGCCATTGGGACAACCGTGCCGAACTCGCCGATGCCTATCTCGCCTGGAGCTCCTGGAGCTACGACGCGCTAGCTGAGGCCGAGGGTGGCGCGGCGGGGGCCCTGCCGGGGGATGGGGCCTTCGCCGGCATCGAGGCGCAGCCGGACCGTCAGGGTCTGGAACGGCGATTGCAGGCGGTGGAGGTGGTGCTCCACAACCAGGACAATCGCGAGCACGACCTGCTCGATTCCGACGACTACTACCAGTTCCAGGGCGGACTGAGCGCGGCGGTGGAGAAGCTGCGGGGCACGGCACCCCAGCTTTGGTTTGGTGACCACTCCCGCCATTCCCGCCCCCGCCTGCACCGGCTGGAGAAGGAATTCGACAAGGTGATCCGCTCCAGGCTGCTCAACCCGCGCTGGATCGATGCCATGGCGAGCCACGGCTACAAGGGAGGGTTCGAGATGGCCGCCAGCCTCGATTACCTCTTCGCCTACGACGCCAGCACCGGCCGGGTGCCGGACTGGAGCTACGGGGCGATTGTGGAGCGTTGGCTCAGCGACAGGGCTGTGCTCGATTTTCTGCGGCTCTGCAACCCCTGGGCCCTGCGGGACATGGCCGAAAGGCTCCTCGAGGCCCACCACCGCGGCCTTTGGGAGGGGGCCTCAGCGCTTCAGCTGGAGGGGTTGCGCAACTTGGTGCTGGAGAGCGAAGCCCTGGTGGAGGGCCACGGAAACCCCTGAGGCCAACGGCTCCAAAGACAGCAGTGGCCGATCAGGCGTTGAAGTCCTTGGCCATCGATCGGAACGGATCGATGGCACCGGGCCGGCCCCCTTGGGGTGTGCCGGTGCCATCGGCTGTGTTCCCCTGCTCCTGGGCCCGCCGGGCGGCAGCGGCGTCCGGGCCACCGGGGGTATTGGTGCCGGTCACGGCGGAACCCTTCATGCGCTGGCTCAGTTCGGCCGAAGAGATCTGCTGGGCAAAAGTTTTCTTGACCGGCTTCGGCACCCCGTCGGTGAGGTTCACATCGGTATTCACCTCGGTGCTCTCTCCGCCCAAGCCGGGCGTGCTGGCCTCAAGACGGGCCTCCATTGAGGCCACATCCACCACCAACTCCTTGCCACCGGGGCTGTCGGCATTGCCGGGGAAGGTGCGGCGGATCCTGTTGGAGCGCCGCATGAAGTTCAAGTCACCAAGGCTGCTGGAAGAATCGGCGTCGAGGAAGAAGGTGGCGTCATCCTTCTTCGGCTTTGGCGACTCCGACTGGCCAGAAACCTTGACCGAGGCAGGGCGGGTACCCAGGAGGCGATCGAACAGACCCATCGGTGGCAAACAATCTGTGTGCAAACCCTAGCGGCCATGCAGGGCCAGACCGTGGGTATCGGTGCCACAACTCTGCAAAAGGCCACGCTTGGCCAGGTCCGCCGCGATCGCCTCACACACCAGCGGCGTGGGGCTCCAGTGCTGGCCCATGGTGTAGTCGTACCAGGCCTCGCCCCCATCCATGCCTAGCTCGGCGGCGGCGGCGATCAGCCGCTGGTGGGGGAGCCGGTAGCGGGCGGGGTGGGCCAGCAGGGCCAGCCCGCCTGCAGCCCGGATGGCCTCCACCACGGCCCCGGCCCGCAGCCCCGGCCCCACGACCGACTGGCCCTGCAGGTAGGGCTCAAGGGAGGCCGTATCGGCCCCGAAGCCGAGGCCAAGCACGTGCACCAGGCAGCCTTCCAGCAGGCAGCTGATCTCCACCCCTCGCCACAGGTTGGGGGCCGTTCGCCCGGCATCCCGCTCCCGCTCAAACAGTGCCGCGATGCTGGCGTGGGCGCCCAAGGCGTGGTGATCGGTGACGGCCAGGTGCTCGAGGCCGACGGCCAGGGCCTGGGCCGCCAAAGCCTCCGGCGCCAGGCTGCCATCACTGCAGAGGGTGTGGCAGTGAAAATTGAAGCGGGTTGGGCAGGTCTCAGGACCCACCTGCCGCAGCACCGTGGTCAGCGGATGGTTTTCGGCCTCAGCCCGCAGCACCGCTTCCTTCTCCTGCTGGGTTGACCTGGGGAGCGAGAGCTTCGGCTCGGAGCCGCCGCCAGCGGGCGTAAAACTGAATGGAGGCGGCCATTACTACCACAAGGGCTACCAGGAACCAGGTAGCGGCGCCGGTGGGAAATTGGTTTTTGAAGACCACCAGCATCACCACCACCACCAGCAGCAGGGTGGGGAGTTCGTTGAGGGCGCGGAGCTGGCGGCCAGTCCAGGTGCAGGTGCCGGCCTGGAGTTGGCCCATCAGGCGGTAGCAAAAGGCGTGATACCCCAGCAGTGCCGCCACGAAGGCGAGCTTGGCGTGCATCCAGCCCTGGTGCAGCCAGACGGGATTGACGCTGAGCAGGCCCACGGCCATGGCCACGGCCACCACCATGCCCGGCGTGGTGATGATGTTGGCCAGGCGGCGCTCCATCAGGGCGTACTGGGCTTCGAAGGCCCCGCGCAGGGGGGGCTCCAGGTCGGCGGCTTCTTGGTGATAGATGAACAGCCGCACCAGGTAAAAGAGGCCGGCAAACCAGACCACCACCCCCACGATGTGGAGGGTCTTGAACCAGAGGTAGGCCTCGGGCGGCCAGGTGAGGGCCAGGGGCATCGGCCAGTGACGAAGGCAATCAGGCTAGGGGGTCGGATCTGCTGGGGCCTGTGCCGGCTGGAGCCGTACGGCGGCGTCGGCGAGGATCGCTCTCGCTAGAGGCGCAGTCGCGGTACCCCGGATCACCGCGCTCTTCGCGGCGGAAAGCCCAGCAGCTGCTTGGGGCTGCCGACGGATAGGACCTAAGATCGGTTCAGGAACAAGCCAGTTGCGTCCCTTTTTCGTTTTACCGCGCTGGATGCCACCCGCTCAATGATCGACGAGACACTACCCTTCGTGTCCATCGTGATCTGCACTAAAAACCGGCAGGACGCGCTGGAGACCCATGCCCTGCCCTCGATCCGCAGCCTCGATTATCCCAGCTTCGAGGTTGTTGTGGTGGATGACGCCTCCACCGATGCCACCGAGGCGTATCTGCGGACTTATGAGCCTGGCCCCCTCAAACTGCGGGTCATTCGCAACCCCCGTTCGCGCGGCCTATGCCATGCCCGCAATGTCGGCATCGGCCACTGCCGCGGCGAGGTAATCGCCTTCATCGATGACGATGTTGCCGTAGCGCCCAGCTGGCTGCGCGAACTGGTGCTGACCTACACCGCCCCGGAGATTGCGGTGGTGGGCGGGGTGAGCTTCCGGGGCGACAGCGAGGAAATCTATATCAACGATCGCCATGCATGGGGATGCAATATGTCATTCCGGGCTAACATTTTTAGTCAGTTTGAATTTGATACCGGCCTCAAGTACTCTCACTACGCTGATGAGACTGATCTGATCGGCCGCATCATCGACCATGGCTACCGCCGGGTGATTGCACCGCGAGCCCTGGCACGCCACTACGTAAGGGAGGCGAGCTACAGAAAACAAGTGCCGTTGTCATCTTACCTTAATTATCACTACCTCAACGCCAAGAAGAGTTCGCTTTCTGGCTACTACCGCTACGTGTTCAGCCATTCCCTCAAGCATGTTGCCCTGGTGGAATACGGAATCAATTTCAAGGACCAGGGTCACTCCCTGCCGTTCACACTTCTGCAGACGATCCGCAAATCGATCTACTACCTCTATGTGTTTCTGCTCGAAATTCCCATCGCCGCCAAGCTCAAACATGCCCGCGAGGAGGAGCTATTTCGGCGGCCCCGGCCCCTGCCTGGGTCCAAGACCTGACCAGGGCGCCTCAACCCGGCTCTGGAGCGACAAGGCGGCAAGCCCGGCGGGCCACGGCGCCGGCGTAGCCACGTTCGACCAGGCCCTGACGGGGACTGATCCCGCCGCTGCGGCAATCCACCACCAGTCTCTCCCGGTGGCCCTGCTGGTCGTTGACCCGCAGCCGCAGTTGCCAGTTGTACTGAGGACTACGGCTGAATTCGTCGCCGCATACCGGTCCCACGCAGAGGCCCGGCGCGGCCATGCCGGGGGGTACCACCGCCAGCATCCCGAGGGCGACCAGAAGCGGCGCGGCCATCAGCAGGGCGGCGACGGCCTCAAACGCGCCCTCCAGCATGCTCTGCAGCCGCGACCGCAGCAAGGAAACCAGATCCCCCGGCCTCCGGGGGCATGCTGCGATCATCAGGAATCGGGCTGATGGCAAGGGCGACACGGCAATGGCGCCATCCTGCCGCCTCCGCCGCCGGCTCAGCCCCCTGGAACCAGCTGGTTCTTCCGCTCCGGCTCCGAGGGGGCCCCCCGCTCCTCTTCCCCGCAGATTTCCCCCTCCAGGGGCGGATGGAAGTACTCCCACACCTGGCGCGCCAGGGCAGGACCCACCCCAGGGGCCGCCGCGATCTGTTCGGGAGTGGCCAGCTGGATGGCATCGATCGACCGGAAATGGGCCAGCAACTCCTTCACCCGTTTGGGTCCGAGCCCGGGAATCTCGCTGAGCCGCGAGCGTTTCATCCGCTCGCCCCGTTGCTGGCGGTGAAAACTCACCGCAAAGCGGTGGGCCTCATCCCGCAGCCGCCGCAGCAGTTGCACCCCCAGTTGTTCGGCGTCGCTTTCGAGGGGCTGTTTTGCCCCCGGCAGAAACACCTCCTCCCGCTGCTTGGCGAGGGAACAGACCACCAGGTCCTCGTGGAGGTTGAGCTCCCGTAGGGCCTCCATCACGGCGGAGAGTTGCCCCTTGCCACCGTCGATCATCACCACATCAGGCCAGTCGTTGAGGCCGCCGGTGTGGAGGGCCGTATCGGCAGCCCTTCTCAGCTGGGCCAGGTCGCCGCCCTCCGCCTTGGCTTGGGCCCAGCGGCGGAAGCGGCGCCGCATGATCTCCGCCATGGCCATGAAGTCGTCGGAGTGGCCGGATCGGATCGAACTGCTCTGGATCCGGTATTTGCGGTAGTGCTGCTTGGCCGGTAGCCCATCGATGAAGACCACCTGGGAGGCCACAGCATCACTGCCCTGGATGTGGCTGATGTCGAACCCCTCGATCCGCCGCGGTGGGGTGGCCAACTCCAGCAGTTGGGCCAGATCCTCGGTGGCCAGTTGCTGCTGCTCTGCCCCTCGCTGGGCCCGCTGCAGTTCGAACGTGGCGTTGCGCACCACCAGCTCGATCAATTCAGCCTTCTGCTGCCGCTGGGGGACCACCAGCGCCACCCGGCGACCACGACGCTCCTCCAACCAGCTGCCGATCAGCTCCTGCTGAGGCAGGGTTTGCTGCAGCAGCAGCTCGGGTGGAATCTCCACCGACTCCACCTGGCTGTAGTGCTCCTCAATGACCCTTTGCAAGATGCGGCCCGGATCGGCCGGGCTGCCATCGGCGGCCACCGCATCGGCGGTATAGCCCAACCTGCCAACCAGTTTGCCGGCCCGCATCTGAAAGAGTTGCACCGCGGCCAGTCGCCCATCGGCCGCCAGGGCGATCACATCGCGGCTCACGGAACTATCGCCCAGGCTCATCTTTTGATCGGCGGTGAGGGCATCAAGGCCCTGGAGCTGGTCCCGCACCCGGGCAGCCGCTTCGTAGTCCAACCGTTCGGCGTATCGCTCCATCTGGGCCCTGAGCAGCTCCAACAATTCATCGTTGCGACCCTGGAAAACCATGGCCACCTTGCGCAGGCCCTGGTGGTATTCCTCGGAGCTGATCTTCTCCTGGCAGACGCCGGGACAACGGCCAATGTCGTAATTCAGGCAGGTGCGATCGCGGTAGACGGGCACGGGTCGCTGCCGGAGTGGAAACACCCGCTTGACGAGGGAAACGGTTCGCCGCAACAGGCCCACATCCACATAGGGACCATAAAAACGATCCAGGGGTGAGCGGCCGCGGCGACGGCGGGTGATGAAAATCCGCGGATAGGCCTCGCTCCAGGTGATGCAAAGATAGGGGTACTTCTTGTCGTCCTTCAGCAGCACATTGAAATGGGGCTGGTGATGCTTAATCAGGTTGGATTCGAGCGCCAGCGCCTCGGCTTCGCTGTCGGTCACGATGAATTCGATCTCACACACCTGCCGCACCATCAAGGCGATGCGCGGGCTGTGGCCATGGCCTGAGCCGCTTTGGAAGTAGCTACGCACCCGGTTGCGCAGTTGCTTGGCCTTGCCGATGTAAAGGATGCGATCCTCTGCATCGCGCATCAGATAGCAGCCGGGCTCAGCCGGCAGGTCCTTCAGCCGGGCCTTCAGCCGCTGCGGTTGCTGCAGCAAAACTTGAGCCCCAGCGGCCGCTGGGGTCTCGGC
>DAIQNM010000095.1:0-7835 GCA_036788375.1 Cyanobium sp. CTOTU6536
GCTCGAGGCCAGCAAGCAGTGGGCCAAGGCCTTGATGGTGGAGGCCGGTATCCCCACCGCCGGCTATTGGAGCGCCTCCAGCCGCGAGGAGGCCTTGGCGCTGCTGGAGCAGCTGCAACGGCCGCTGGTGGTGAAGGCCGACGGCCTGGCGGCCGGTAAGGGGGTCACGGTGGCCGAAAGCGTGGCCGAAACCCGGGCCGCGATCGAGGCGGTGTTTGATGGGCGTTTCGGGGCGGCCGGGGCCTCCCTGGTGCTGGAGGAGATCCTCAACGGTCCGGAGGTGTCGGTGTTTGCCCTCACCGATGGCGAGCGGATGGTGCTGCTCCCCCCCGCCCAGGACCACAAGCGGATCGGCGAGGGCGACACCGGCCCCAACACCGGTGGCATGGGGGCCTACGCCCCCGCCCCCCTGCTGGATGGGCCGGCCCTGGAGCGGGTGCGCCAGTTGGTGCTGGAGCCCACCCTGGCGGCCCTGCGATCGCGGGGCATCGATTACCGCGGCGTGATCTACGCCGGCCTGATGCTCACCCCCGCCGGCCCCCAGGTGATCGAGTTCAACTGCCGCTTCGGCGACCCGGAATGCGAGACCCTGATGCCGCTGCTGGGTCCGGAGCTGGCCAAGGTGCTGCTGGCCTGCGCCACCGGCACCCTCGCCACCGCCCCCGCCCTCACCATCGCGCCCCTTTGCAGTGCCTGTGTGATCGCCGCCGCCGCCGGCTATCCCGCTGAGGTGCGCCGCGGCGATCCGATCGAGGCCACCCTGGCGCCCACCGAGGGTCTGCAGCTCTTCCATGCCGGCAGCCGGCTCGACCCCGATGGGCGCTGTGTCACTGCCGGGGGCAGGGTGCTGGCGGTGGTGGCCCAAGCCGACGACTTCGATGCGGCCTTTGAGGGCGCCTACGCTGCTTTGGCGAGGGTGAACTTTGAAGGCATCAACTACCGGCGCGACATTGGCCACCAGGTGCGTCGCCGGCCGAGCAGCCCACCCGCCTGATGGACCCTTCCTCCCCGTCCACCACCGCCGATCCCGGTGGGCCCGCCGCCGCCGCCAGGGCTGACCAGCTCGGCGAGACCAGCGCCCAGGCCTTGAGCTGGCCTGCCGCTGCCGCCCCGCCACCCCGCACGCGTCCGGCCTGGCTGGAGGCCCTGGCCCGCTGGTGGGCCGAATTCACCCTGCAGACCAAACTGCTGGCGGTGGCCACCCTGGTGGTGAGCCTGCTGATGACGGGCATCACCTTCTTAGCCCTCAACAGCATCCAGCAGGACGCCCGCATGAGCGATACCCGCTATGCCCGCGACCTGGGCCTGCTGCTCTCGGCCAACGTGACCCCCCTGGTGGCCAAGGGCAACGAACCGGAGTTGGCGGCGGTGGCGCAGCGCTTCTGGCAGTCGAGCCGCAGCCTGCGCTACATCGTCTTCGCCGATGCCGAGGGGGACATCTACCTCGGCATCCCCATGGGCAACGGTGGCGACGGCATCCCCCCCGCCGGTGAGCAGTTGTTGAGCCGGCGGCTCGAGCTTCCGGCCGACCTGCAGCGCCGACCCGACAACCCCCTGATCCGCCAGCACCTCACGCCGGATGGGCAGGTCACCGATGTGTTCGTGCCGATGGTGAGCGGCGAGCGCTACCTCGGTGTGGTGGCCCTGGGCATCAACCCCAACGAAACCCTGTTGGTGAGTTCGGCCCTCACCCGGGAGGTGACCGTGGCGGTGTTCGTTTCGATCTGGGTGCTGGTGATCCTGGGTTCGGTGATCAATGCCCTCACGATCATCCGGCCCGTGAAGGAGTTGCTGCGGGGGGTGCGCTCGATCGCCGGCGGCAACTTCGAGACCCGGATCGGCTTACCGGTGGGCGGTGAACTTGGCGAATTGCTGCAGGGTTTCAACACGATGGCCTCCCAGCTGGAGGTATATAAAGCGGCCAACATCGAGGAGCTCCGGGCCGAGCAGGGCAAGCAGCAATCGTTGATTGCCACCATGGCCGATGGTGCCGTGCTGCTCGATGCGGAGGGTCGGATCGTGTTGGCCAACCCCACTGCCCGGCGCCTCTTCCGCTGGGAGGCCCGCAATCTCGAAGCCAGTGAGGTGCTCGATGAACTTCCCGAACGGCTGGCGATGGAGCTCGGCAGCGCCCTTCAGAACCTGATCAGCGGCCAGAAGGAGAGCAGCGACGTGCGCTCCAGTTTCGGTGAGCCGCCCCGCACGCTGCGGATCATGCTGCAGTCGGTGCGGGATGCCAGTGGTGAGGTGCTCAAGGGCATCGCTATGACCATCCAGGACCTCACCCGTGAAGTCGAACTCAACGCAGCCCAGAGCCGCTTCATCAGCAATGTGTCGCACGAACTGCGCACGCCCCTGTTCAACATCAAGAGCTACGTGGAGACCCTCCACGATTACAACGACCAGCTCAGTGCCGAGCAGAAGCAGGAGTTCCTCGGCATCGCCAACGCCGAAACCGATCGGCTCACCCGGCTCGTCAACGACGTGCTCGATCTTTCCCGCCTCGAATCTGAGCGGGTTTGGGATCTGGAGCCCTTGGAGGTGGGGTCGGCGATTGAGCAGACCCTGCGCACCTATCGCCTCAACGCCCGCGACAAGGGGGTCACCCTGGCCTTTGACGCCCAGGAACCCCTGCCGCGGGTGCTGGCCAACTGGGATCTGCTGCTGCAGGTTTTCGACAACCTCGTGGGGAATGGCCTCAAGTTCACGGCCCCCGGCGGCGAGCTGCGGCTGCGGGCCTATCCCTGGCCCGATCTCTGCCTGATCGATCCGAGCACCAGTCCCGGCGAGAGCCCCACCTGTTCCCTGAGTTCCCCCCTACCCCGTCTGCGGATCGAGATCGCCGACACCGGCTGCGGCATCTCCCAGGCCGACCAGGAGCGGATTTTCGAGCGTTTCTACCGGGTCGAGAATGCCGTGCACACGGAGGCGGGCACGGGGCTGGGCCTCTCGATCGTGCGGGGCATCCTCGAGAAGCACGGCACCCAGGCGCGGATGGCCAGCGAACCGGGGGTGGGCACGATTTTCTGGTTTGATCTGCCCCTCGAGCATTCCGACAGCGATGAACTGGCCCTCCAGGTCGAACGTCGCGACTACGACCGCCGCGGCCGCGACCTTGAGGGACGGGACCTCGAGGGCGTGGCCAAGGTCCATGCCCTTCGCTGAAGCCAGTTGGATCACCGCCGCCGCCCTGGCGGCGGGGTTTGTCAATGCCATCGCCGGCGGCGGTTCGCTGTTGAGCTTTCCGGCCCTCACCGCCATCGGCCTGCCCCCGGTGGTCGCCAACGTGACCAACACCGTGGCCCTTACCCCCGGCTACCTCGGTGCCACCCTCGGCCAGCGGGGCGACCTGGCCGGCCAGGGGGTTCGGTTGCGTCTGTTGTTGCCCGCCGCCGCCCTGGGGGGCTTGGCCGGGGGACTGTTGCTGCTGCACACCAGTGCCAGCTTGTTTCGCCAGTTGGTGCCCTGGTTGATTCTGCTCGGCTCCACCCTGCTGGCCCTGCAGGACCCTCTGCGCCACAGGTTGCGGCGGCGGGCCGTTGGCGGTGCTGCCGCTGCCCAGCCCTTGCCCCAGTGGTGCGCGATTCCACCGGTGGTAGCGGCCTCCGTCTACGGCGGTTACTTCGGGGCAGGGCTGGGGGTGATCCTGCTGGCGGTGCTGGCCCTTTGCCTTGAGGACAGCTTCACCCGCCTGAACGGCCTCAAACAGCCCCTGGCCTTCGTCACCAACCTGGTGGCGGCCCTGCTGTTTGGCCTCACCGGCCCGGTGCAGTGGCCCGTGGCCCTGCTGATGGCTTTCGCGGCCTGGCTGGGGGGTGCCCTCGGCGGCCGTTGCGCCAGTCGGGTCGATTCGCTGCTGCTGCGTCGGCTGGTGGTGGCGGCGGGATTCGCGATCGGACTGGCCTATCTGGTGCGCTGAACACGCGTGCCTGGCGGCTGAGTACTTATCCCCGCGTTACATCCTGGTGACGTTTGGTTGAGAACGGCAGGGGGGCTCACGTTGGTCGATGGCCCGGCATAGCTTGTTGTTGCGACCTTTTGTGCAGGCCTCTTGGTAAGGCCTTTTGTTCAGGCCTTTCCGCAGGGGGACAGGCCTTCGGGTCTTATTCTCCAGACGGCCTGCGCTAGCGGCCGATCACCTTTGCTTGGCTTCCTGTTCAATCACCAACAGGCATGGGGAGGTATCTCCCTTGTCTGTTGATTTCTATCCCGCCCCTTTCCCAACCGTTCATGACCTCCACAGCCCCAGCTGCGATCACGATTGGTGAGCTTGAGGCCAATTATTCGCTCTATTGCAAGGCTCTAAAGATTTTGGTGAGTGAGGGACGCAGTCTCAAGAAAATTCAGCGCACCGTTTGCTGGAATCGCCTCGAAACCCTGCACAACTGCCTGCCCAAACGTTATAAAGCGCCCGACTATCTGCTGCTCTGCCTCCAGCGGGAGTGGCAGGCCAAGCAGGGGGAGGCCAGTCAGGCCGCGGTGATCGCGCCCCCCGCCGGCTGAGCCAGGCCTGGAAGCGGGTGCTCTGCCCTGCAGCGCGTACTCTTGCCCCGACTGCACCTTCTTGGCCATGCGTTCCGTGGCGCTCCACCTTGATGCCGGCAGCGATGTGCGCCGCAGCCTGGAGACGTTGGCCCGGGAGCAGAACGCTTCGGGTTTTGTGCTCAGTGTGGTGGGCAACCTCTCCCAGGCCGCCTTCCAATGTCCAGCCAAAGGCCAGCCCACCGTGCTGAGCGGCCTGCTGGAGATCATCACCCTGCAGGGCACGATCGGGCCCGAGGGGGTGCATCTGCACCTGAGCCTCTCCGATGGCCATTGCCAGGTTTGGGGCGGCCACCTGGAGCCGGGCACCCTGGTGCTCAATGGTGCCGATCTGCTGGTGGCGTTCACGGACCCTGCTGGCGCACCGGCAGCAGCGAGCCGCCAAAGCCCTGCCGCAGTGGCGTCCTCCGGCGCTCAGCCGCGCCTGACGATCGCGGTGAAGGCGGGCTGCCCTTGGTGCAAGCGGGCCCTGCGCCTGCTGCGCACCCTCGGCATCCCCTACCAATTGGTGGAGCCCAAAGCCGGCGGAACCGTCCCCCAGATTGCCATTGATGGGGTGGCGATCGGCGGCTACGACGCCCTCGTGGAGCTCCATGGCCGCGGTGACCTAGAGGCGCTGCGCCAGGCCTAGGTCGGGGTGACGCAGGTCAACCCTTGCGGCGACAAGCCCGCTTCAGCGCAGTTCGAACAGCAGCAGGTCGGCGCCATCGCCCAGCGCTGTGAGGGAGCCCCCCAGGCCTGGGGCGAAGCCCAGGCCGTCGCCGGCCTCCAGATGGCCCCGCATGGGATCGGCGTCCTTGGCCGCGTTGGCCCTGTTCAGGGTGGCCTCCAGGCTGCCATCGATCACCTGGATCCAGCCATGGGCATCGGCCGCTACGGGCAGGGTCAGGGGCGAGCCGGGGCGGGGTCTTCCCCGCCAGAGGCGCACCGGGCGCTCGATCGCCATGGCGCCTGCGCTTCCCTCTGGATCGATCAGCAGGGTCCAGCCCTCGGCACTGGGGAAGGGTTTCTGGTCGTAGCTGGGGGTGATCCCACGGCGGCTGGGGGTGATCCAGATCTGGAGCAGCCGGCAGGTTTGCTCGCCGCCATTGATCTCGCTGTGCACGATGCCGGTGCCGGCGCTCATCCGTTGCACTTCCCCGGTCCGCAGCGCTTCGCTGTGGCCCATCGAGTCGCGGTGCCGCAACGACCCCTGCACCATCACGGTGATGATCTCCATGTCGCTGTGGGGGTGCATGCCGAACCCCTGGCCGCCGTCGATGCGGTCCTCGTTGATCACCAGCAGCGGTCCGAAGCCCCGCCAAGCAGGGTCGTCATGGCCGGCGAAGCTGAAGCTGTGCCAGCTGTCGAGCCAGCCACGCTGGCTATGGAAGCGCTCGGCGGCCGGCCGCACCACCAGCCCTTCCTGACCCCGCAGGCTGGCCAATCCTTCGTTGATTCGGCTGGGCTGGGGGCTGGTCATGGCCTGACGCCTTGGGAGGTGTGCCTCCAGGTTGGGCCAAAAAAGGCCCGGATGGTCACCACCATCCGGGCCTTTGGTACCCACAGTTGATCGAGACAGGAACCGTTGGGATCGGACTCGGCCTTGATGGGGCCCGCCGTTTCCGAACGGTGTGGATTTCGGGGCCGGCGGACCGGAACGAAACTTAAGCAAACCTTAAGCGCCCTTGTGGGTCCTGTCTAGGGGGTGTTGGTTGGCGTTGCTTCTGGCTTCCATCAGCGGCGCTGATCGCTTCGGCGGCGCCGACGGCTCTGCTGAGTGCTCTGCCGAATGTGCTCTGCCGAATGTGCCGCATGCTTCCCTGTCGACGGCCCCATTGGTGGGGCTTTGCCGGGCCGTCGTCGGCGGCAGGAGCGGTTGTGAGGTTCGCGGGCAACTTGGTGGCTCTGTACAGCCTGTACAGATCCCACTCAAGCTTCAACGGCGACCCCAGCTCGGTTTCACCGGACACGGCCACTGGGTTTCCCCCATGGATTCCATTGGTGTTTCCCCTATCGGTGTTTCCCCCATCGCTCCCATTGGCTGGCCAGGGTCTTGGTTGGGGCTGGTTGATGCCTGGCCCGCCCGGCTTTTCCATCGCGCCCCGCCGGCAGATCCCCGCGGTTTGGCCCGGCCTGGGCTGGCCTTAGCCTCCGCCAATGCGGCTGCTCCACACCTCCGACTGGCACCTGGGGCGCACCTTTCACGGTGCTTCCCTGCTGGATGAGCAGACCGAAGCCCTGGATCGGATCGTGCTCCTGGCCCAGCAACGGGCGGTGGATCTGGTGGTGATCGCCGGCGATCTCTACGACCGCGCCATCCCGCCGGCGGAGGCGGTGTCGCTGTTCACCGAAACCCTGGCCCGGCTGCGCCGCGCTGAGATCGCCGTGGTGGCGATTGCCGGCAACCACGATTCCCACGTGCGTGTTTCCGTCTACGACCCCCTGCTCACCGCCCTGGGGGTCACGATTCGCGGCGCCGTCGAACGCTCCAGCGAGCCGGTGCTGGTGCAGCCCCGCGCCGGGGGCGCAGCGGTGGCCGTCTACCCGCTCCCCTACCTCGAACCGCTGGTGGATGGGCCCCGGCTGCTCGGCCAGCAGGGGGGGCAAGGAGCCGAGGCCCCGGCCCGCTTCAGCCAGGAGGTCACCACCCGGCTGGCTCTGGAGGCGATCCGCCGCGACCTGGCGGGCCGGCCAGGCACCCGTTCGGTGCTGGTGGCCCACAGCTTCGTGGCCGGCGGCCAACCCTCCGACTCGGAGCGGGAGCTGAGCGTGGGCCAGGTGGATCGGGTGAGCGTGGAGGCCTTCAGCGGCTTCGATTACGTGGCCCTGGGCCACCTGCACGGTTCCCAGCAGCTGGATGGGCCGCGGCTCGCCTATGCCGGCAGTCCCCTGCCCTATTCCTTCTCGGAGGAACGCCATCGCAAGTCGGTGCGGATCGTCGAGTTGGCCGCCGATGGCACCCCGGCGGTGGAGCTGGTGCCGCTGGATGTGGGCCGGCCCCTGCGGACCCTGGAGGGCAGCCTGGAGGCGCTCTGCACCGATCCGGCCTTCGAGGCGGCCTGCCAGGCCCGGGTGCGGGCGATCCTGACCGATGAAACCCTGCCCCTGCAGGCCATGGCCCGGCTGCGGGAGCGCTTTCCCCACGCAGTGGAGCTGCGGCACCAGCCACCCCAGGGGGTGCGCTCCTCCGCCAGCGACCGCAACCGCCAGATTCGCGAGGCCCGTTCGCCGCTGGAGCTGGCCGCTTCCTTCTTCGCCGATCAGCAGGGCCGGCCGCCCAGCGCCCCAGAGCAGGAACTGCTGCGCCAGGC
>DAIQNM010000095.1:7845-9536 GCA_036788375.1 Cyanobium sp. CTOTU6536
GCCCTCGATCGCGCCAGCCGTGGGCCGCAGCGATGAAGCCCCACCACCTGGTGATCGAGGCCTTCGGGCCCTATGCAGGCCGTGTTGCGATCGATTTCGATGCCCTTGGCGGCGAAGGCCTCTTCCTGATCCACGGCAGCACCGGCGCCGGCAAAACCTTCCTGCTCGATGCCATGAGCTTCGCCCTCTACGGCGAGGTGTCCGGCGAACGGGGGGTGAAGGGCCTGCGCTCCGACCATGCCCCAGCTGGGGCGGTGCCGCGGGTGGAGCTGGCCTTTTCCGCCGGCGGCCGGCGCTACCGGGTGCAACGCACTCCGGCCTACAGCGCCCGCAAGGTCCGCGGCGAAGGCACCACCGAGAAAGTCCCCACGGCGGCCCTGGAGCGGCTGCAGGGCAACGAGTTCCAGACCGTGACCGCCAAGACCACGGAGGTGACCCGGGAGGTGGAGGAGATCGTGGGGTTGAACGCGGCCCAGTTCCGCCAGGTGATCCTGCTGCCGCAGGGCCGTTTTGCTGAGGTGCTGCGGGCCCGGGCGGAGGAACGGGAGGCGCTGCTGAAGACCCTCTTTGCCACGGTGCTCCATGAGCGCGCCGGCACCTGGCTGGAGGAGCAGGCCAAGGCGGCCGGCCGGGCCGTGGAGGAGCAGAACCGCAGCCTGCGCTGGCTGCGCCAGCAGGCCGCCCAGGAATGGCAGCCCTTTGCCTTGGCCGCCACCCACCCCGACGGCCCAGGCCCGGACGAGCCCCTCGACCTTCTCGTCGCCGCCACGGCCACCGGCACCGCTGCCGAAACCCCGGAGCTGGAGCTCCCCGCCGACCAGGCCGCCCTGGACCAGCTGGTGGAGCGGATCAGCGCCGTGGTGGCCGCGCGGCAGCGCTGGCGCCAACAGGCCAGCACCGCCTTCAGCGAGGCCCAGCGCCGGCGGGCCGAGCTCACCCAGGCGGCCGACCGCTTCGATCGCCGCGCTGCCGCCCGCGTCCGCCTGGCGGCCCTCGAACAGCAGCGGGGGGGGATCGAAGCCCTGGAGGTCCAGCTGGCCATCGCCCTGCAGGCCGAAGCGGCGCGGCCGAGCCTGGAGGCTGAGCAGGGGGCGAGCCGGGAGCTGCAGGCCGTGGGGCAGCGGATCGACCGCGAACTGCGCCAGGCGGCCGGGGTGCGGGATGGGGCCCGCGGCCTGCCCGATGCCGTGGTGGCCCTGGGGCTGCTGAGCCTCCCCGCCACGGCTGAGCTGCAGAGAGCTCGCACCGCCCTGGCGGCCCGGCGGGTGGAGGTGGAGGCGCTCCAGAAGCAGGCGTTGGAGGCCGCCGAAGGCCGGCGCCGGGCCGACCGGGCGGCGACCCTGAAACGGCAGGCCGACCACCAGCTCCAGCAGGCTCAACGTCAGCTCCAACAGCTTCAGGAGCGCCGCCAGGCCAGCGAAGCGGAGCTCCTGGCGGCCCGTTCCGCTGCCGATCGGCTCGATGGCTTGGCGCGGGAATCGGAGGCGATCAGCCAACGGGCCAGCGCCGTCGCCCGGTTGGCGAAGGGTTACCGGCTTGAGGCGGAGGCGATCCAGACCCGCCAGCGGGCCGAGGCCCAGGTGCTGGCGGCCCGGACCACCCTGTTGGAGCTGCGGGAGCGCCAGCTGGCGGGCATGGCGGCGCGGCTGGCGGGCGCCTTGGCCCCCGGTGCCCCCTGCCCGGTGTGCGGC
>DAIQNM010000096.1:0-9520 GCA_036788375.1 Cyanobium sp. CTOTU6536
TTGGCCACCGTGAGGGTGGTCACGGGCCGGCCGGCGTTGAGCTCGAGGTCGCCGGGTTCGGGGATCAGTTCGCCGGGGATCAGGGGAGGCATGGCTTGGGGTTGGGTTGATCGAAGGGCGGCGGGGCTGGGGGGCTGGGGGTGTGCCCTGGATCAGCGGATCGGGTCGTGCAGGGTCACCAGCTTGGTGCCATCGGGAAAGACCGCCTCGATCTGCACCTCATTGATCAGCTCAGGGATCCCCTCCATCACCTGGTGGCGGCCCAGCCAAGTGGAGCCCTCCTGCATCAATTCCGCCACGCTGCGGCCATCGCGGGCTCCCTCTAGCACCTGGAAGCTGAGCCAGGCCACGGCTTCGGGGTGGTTGAGCTTCAGGCCCCGGTTGAGGCGTCGCTCCGCCAGCAGGGCCGCGGTCACGATCAGGAGCTTGTCCTTTTCCTGGGGGGTGAGGTGCATGGAAGGGGCTTGGCCTTGAGCACTCTGGCAGCGACGGGCGGGGGGGCTGGTTCAGGGGGAACGGTCCCAGGCCGGACGGGAGCCTCGATCGGGGCGCGCCGCTCGCCTTGGCCCCGCATGTCTGGCCCTCGCCGGATCGCTCATGAGCGAGCGCAGCCGGCTGACGACGCTGAAGCGGCCTGCTCCCTGGCGTTGACGCACGGGAAGGCTTAGCCGTCTGCCAGCGGCTGCTCCTGGAACGGCCACACCCGCGGCAGCTGGGGCGCCGTCAGCCCCCGTTCGCAGCGGATCCGCGCCCAGATCCTGGTGAACCAGTAGCGGGCCGCCTGGGTGGAGGGGCCCCGGTAGCGGGCCACCAGCCCCCGCTCCAGCCTGCCGCAGGCCATCTCCCCCTCCAGTCCGGCGCGGTCGGCGCGGCAGAGGGCCAGCAGCGGCTCGCCCACCGGCTCCGGAGCGGCCCATACCAGGCTGGCGAACACCGGCTCGCCCCCGAGGCCGTGGGGGCTGGCCAGGGTCTCCCCACCCAGCTCCAGCCGGTCCACCAACTCCCAGTTTCCCTCTCGACGAATCTCCAGCCGGGAGCGCCAGCGGCCGGCCCCCAGGGTTTCGCCATCGGCGCTGCGCCCCAGCCTCACCACCTCCGCCCCCAGCCAGCTGGCCCCCGCCGCCAGCTCGACCCGGCAGTCCTGCTCGAATAGCCCCCCCTCAAACAGCACCAGCTCCTGGGGCAGCCATTCCAGATCGGCGTTTTCGGCCAACTCGAAGGTCAGCTCCTGCCTGGCCCAGGCTCCGGCGGGGCTGCGGCGGGAGCGGCCGATGGAGCCATACACCTTCTGGGCCGCCACGCTGGTGATCAGGGCCCGGCTCCCTGGATCGAGCTGGGCCGTAATGCTGAGCTGGTCGCCGCCCACCAGGCCGCCGGCGGTGTGGAGCAGGGGCAATTGGCAGCGGCCTTCCGCCTCCCCAAAGCCGCGTTGCACCTTCAGCGGCGCGGTGGCGCCGCCCTGGTGGCGGGTTGTCCCTTGCCCGTCCAGGTGGAAGCGCAGCTGGGCCTGGCCGTGCCATGGGGCAGTGCTGCCCGGTTCCTCGCTGGCGCCGCTGGTCGGGTTGATCGGGGTCTGCTCCATCAGCTCCGGCGCCATCGTGGGTTGGATGCTGGCGGATTGGCTGGGATGGCGGCCCTTTCGGTGCCCTGGGCCGCCACACTTTGAACGGTCACATTGCCGGGAGCCTGCCGCGGTGCCTGAGTCTCAACCCGCTGCCCCGATCCTCAGCCGGCGTCTGGCGGCCCCCCCCGACCCGGGCTCCGGCACCCCCTTTCTGCGGCTGGCCCTTTCGGCCGATGGGCGCACCCGGCTGCGGGGCCAGCGGCGCAGCCTCTGCGGCCGCGAGCTGCTGCTCCAGCTTGAGCGTGGTGAACCCCTGCGGCCCGGCGAATGGCTGGCGGGGGAGGCCGCCGACCTCTTGGTGCGGGTCGAGGCCGCCCCCGAGCCGCTGCTGCTGGTGAGGGCCGCTGAACCGCTCCATCTGTTGCAGGCTGCTTACCACCTCGGCAACCGCCATGTGGCCCTGGAAATGCGCCCCATGGAGCTGCGGCTGCTCTGGGATCCGGTGTTGGCTTACCTCCTGGAGCACCGCGGCCTGCAGCTCGAACGGCGGGAGGAGCCCTTTCTGCCCGAGCCTGGTGCCTATGCCGCGGGCCACGGCCATGGTGCCAGCCATGGCCATGACGGGCCCAGCCATGGCGCCCACAGCCACGCCGCCAGCCCCAGCCACGGCCCGGATGGAGCCGGCCATGGCGCCTACACCCATAGCGCCCACGGCCAGGGCCACCAGCGCCCCGCAGAGGCCTCCGCTGCCATTCCCCCGGCCGCAGATGGCGGTACCGAAACCCCACTGCCCGGGTCCCAGCGGGCTTTCGGTACCGAACCGCAGCCATGACGATGGGTTCCTCCCCCAGCGCCGGGCTGACCCACCCCCAGGCCCCAGCGGCGGCGGCCCCTGTGGCCGAGGCCCGGTTGCGCCTTTTGCAGCTGGTGAGCCCCGCCTTGCCGGTGGGGGGCTTCAGCTATTCCGAAGGGCTTGAAGTGCTCGTGCAACACGGCTGCCTCGGCGATGCCGCCGCCGTGGGCTGCTGGCTGGAGGCCGAATTGCGCCACGGTGCCCTTGCCCTGGAGGCGGCTTCCCTGGCGGGACTCCAGAACGCCCTGGACCAGGCTCGGCGAGCCCAGAGCGGCGATGGCGCCGCCATGGCGGTGGTGCGGGAGCGGCAGGGCTGGCTCCTCGCCCAGCGGGAGGCGGCGGAGGTGCGGGCCCAGCAGCGCCAGATGGGGGGATCCCTCTGCCAGCTGCTGGAGGACCTGGGCTGGCCTCTCCCTGATCGGGCTGATGCCGGCCCCCCCCTGGCCTGGACCGCCGCCTGGGCCTGGGCCGGGGTCTGTCTGGAGCTGCCCTCCCTGGCCCTGGTGGAGGCCTACCTCTACG
This sequence comes from Cyanobium sp. CTOTU6536, assembly GCA_036788375.1. Classification (GTDB taxonomy): domain Bacteria; phylum Cyanobacteriota; class Cyanobacteriia; order PCC-6307; family Cyanobiaceae; genus Cyanobium. The sequence goes on from DAIQNM010000096.1 coordinate 2,940, forward strand.
GCTGGACGGCCAACCAGATCAGCGCCGCCGTGCGGTTGGTGCCGCTTGGCCCCACCGAGGCCCAGCGCCTCCAGCTTCGCCTCGCGCCCCTGCTGGCGCAGCGGGCCCGGGAGCTGGTGGGGGCCGACCCCAGCAGCCTTTGGAGTGGTGGAGTGGGGGCAGGCCTGGCCCAGCTGGGCCATGGGGAGCTCTATTCCAGGCTGTTCCGCAGCTGAGCGGTTTCGGCAACGCCACACACCCGGTGACGGCCGATCTGCCGCTTGCCCCGGTAGAGGGCTTCGTCGGCTGCGGCAAAGAGATCTTCCGGCTGCACGCCCTCGCCGGGCTCGCAACAGGCCACGCCGATGCTCACGGTCACATGGGGGGCGGTGGGGCTGTCGCGATGGGGGATGTCGAGGGCATCGACGGCATCGAGGATCCGCTGGGCGACGCTGCGGGCCTTCTGCCGATCCGTATCCGGCAGCAGCACGGCGAATTCTTCACCGCCAATCCGGCAGCTGAGGTCGCTGGAGCGGCGGCCTTTCCCGCGGATGGCGGCACCCACCCGCACCAGGGTGCGGTCCCCTTCGAGGTGGCCGTGGTTGTCGTTGAAGGCCTTGAAATGGTCGAGATCCACCATCAACAGCGATAGGGGCTGGCCTTGGCGCTGCATCCTGCGCCACTCCGATTCCAGGCTGCGCTGGAACTGGCGGCGATTGCCGAGCAAGGTGAGGCTGTCGGTGAGGTTGAGGTCCTCCACCCGGGCAATCAGGATGCGGATGCGGTCCAGCAGGGCCGCGTAACTGGTGGCCAGGCTGCGCACCTCCTCCGGTGCGTCCGCGGTTACCTCGAAGGGATCGCCGCCCGGCACCGTTGAACTGCTGATCTGGGTCATGCGGTTTTCCAGGCGCCGCAGCGGAGCCAGGATCATCTGGTTGAGCACGACGGCCAGCAGCACTCCTAGCCCCAGCCCCAGCAGCGTGAAGACCATGACCACCCGGTTGGCCTGACGCAGCTCTGCCTTCAGGGTGCGTTGAACGCCGGCCAGCGAAGCCTGACTCTCCGGCTGCGGCTTCGCCAGTTGCGGCTTGGCCGGCTGTTCAGCGTTGGCGCCCGGTTCGGGCTGGGTCTTTGCGGTGCGCCCATCACCAGAGCGCTCCAAGCTCGAGGTCTGTTGAAGCAGGATTGTGTCGACGATTCGCTGCTGCTGGTGTTGGGCCAGCACGTGGCCCAACACTCCACCGCCGCTGGCGATGGCCAGGGTGGCGATCTGGGTAGCGAAGATGCGGCGCCGCAGCCCCATGGTTCCCAGCGGACTGGCAATTAAGCCAACCTAGGGATGAATGGCTTACATCGGGCTGTTTTGGATGAATTCGTTTTGCGATCTCACCGCTGCGGTATAGCCGGCCAGGCCCCCCTAGGCTGCCGGCCTCGATCAGGATGCGATGAGCCGTCTGCGGGTGGGGGTGGCTGGTCCGGTGGGATCCGGCAAAACGGCCTTGGTGGAGGCCCTCTGCCGCCGCCTGCGGGATCGCCTCGAGCTGGCGGTGGTCACCAACGACATCTACACCCAGGAGGATGCCCAGTTCCTCACCCGTGCTGGCGCCCTGGCCCCCGAGCGCATCCGGGGGGTTGAAACGGGCGGCTGCCCCCACACCGCCATCCGAGAGGACTGCTCGATCAACCGGGCCGCGGTGGCGGAGCTGGAGCAGGCCTTCCCGGCCCTCGATCTGGTGCTGGTGGAAAGCGGCGGCGACAACCTGGCCGCCAGCTTCAGCCCCGAGTTGGTGGATCTCTGCATCTACGTGATCGATGTGGCCGCCGGCGACAAGATCCCTCGTAAAGGCGGCCCCGGCATCACCCGCTCCGATCTGCTGGTGATCAACAAGATTGATCTGGCCCCGATGGTGGGTGCCTCCCTGGAGGTGATGGAACGGGACACCGAGCGGATGCGGCCCGGTCGGCCCTGGTGTTTCACCAACCTCCGCAGCGGCGAAGGGCTGGAGGCCGTGGAGGCGTTTCTGCTGCGGCAGCTGCCACCGACCTGAGCTGGTGGGTCCGGCCCAGGGTTGCTTGCACGCTGCTCTGGCGGCCCAATCGGCGCGGATTTGTGCGGAGATGGACGTTTCGGTTGCAAGCGCTACCAAGCCCCTCCTGTTCCGCTCGATACCTTCGCCAAACCGGCGGTCCAGGACCTTTCCCCCGCCCCACTGTTTCTGGAGCAGATTTCATGCACCCCTCGTCGATTCGGAAGCCTTCCCTTCGGCTGATCGGTGGAGCCACGGCCCTCGCCACCTCCCTTTCCTTGGTTGCCTGTAGCGGCGGCGGCGGCGGTGACACCGCAGGCGGCAACTTCGATGGCGAAGTGAAGGTGGGGATCCTCCACTCCCGCTCGGGCACCATGGCCATCTCCGAAAATACGGTGGCCGAAGCCGAGCTGATGGCCATCGATGAGATCAACAAGGCCGGTGGCGTGGCCATCGAAGGCAAAAAGCTGAAGATCGTGCCCATCGAAGAAGACGGTGCTTCCGATTGGCCGACCTTCGCGGAGAAGTCCAAGAAGCTGATCGACCAGGACAAGGTGGCCGTGGTCTTCGGCGGTTGGACCTCCGCCAGCCGCAAGGCGATGCTGCCGGTTTATGAATCCAAGGATGCCTTCCTCTACTACCCGATTCAGTACGAGGGTCAGGAGTGCTCCAAGAACATCTTCTACACCGGTGCCACCCCCAACCAGCAGGCGGAGCCCGCCGTGGAGTGGCTGCTGAAGAACAAGGGCAAGGACTTCTTCCTGGTCGGTTCGGACTACGTGTATCCCCGCACGGCCAACACGATCATGAAGGAGCAGCTCAAGGCCCAGGGCGGCAAGCTGGTTGGTGAGGACTATCTCCCCCTCGGCAACACCGAGGTGGCGCCGATCATTGCCAAGATCAAGCAAGCCCTGCCCAAGGGTGGCGTGATCGTGAACACCCTCAACGGTGACAGCAATGTGGCCTTCTTCAAGCAGATGAAGGCTGCCGGCATCACCCCGGCCAACGGCTACGCGATCATGAGCTTCTCGATCGCTGAGGAAGAGATCGCCGCCATCGGTCCTGAGTACCTGGAAGGCACCTACGCCGCCTGGAACTTCTTCCAGAGCCTCGACACCCCCGCCTCCAAGAAGTTCACCGCCGACTTCAAGGCCAAGTACGGCGACAAGCGGGTCACCAGTGACCCCGCTGAGGCCGCCTACACCATGGTGTACCTCTGGAAGCTGGGTGCTGAGAAGGCCAACAGCGTCGACGACAACAAGGTGCGCGAAGCCATGGTGGGCGTCAGCTTTGACGCTCCTGAGGGCAGGGTGACCGTGCAACCCAACCACCACATCGAGAAGCTCGTGCTGATCGGTGAGGTGCAGAAGGATGGCATGTTCAAGATCCTCGAGAACAAGGGCTTCGTGAAGCCTGTGGCTTGGAACCAGTTCGTGCCCGAAACCAAGGGCTACACCTGCGACCACACCCAGAAGCGCCCCGACGCTGGCAAGTTCAAGCTCTGATTTCAGCCTCCACGCTGATTGCCGTGATGGGGGGAATCAAGATCCCCCCTTTTTTCTTTTGATCCTTTGTTGTCCCGCCGGCGCGGGTCACCATGACAGCTTTTTTCGACACGCTCTTCAATGGGCTTGCCATCGGTTCGGTGCTGATGCTCACCGCCCTTGGTCTGGCCGTGGTGTTTGGCCTGATGGGGGTCATCAACATGGCCCACGGGGAGTTGATGATGCTCGGTGCTTACACCACGTTCGTGGTGCAGAACATCCTCAAGTCTGGTCCCCTCCAAGGGCTTTTCCCCATCTACATTCTGCTCTCGATTCCGATCGCCTTCCTGGTCAGCGGCCTGGTGGGCCTGCTGCTCGAGAAAACGGTGATTCGCCGCCTCTATGGCCGGCCGTTGGAAACCCTGCTGGCCACCTGGGGCGTGAGCCTGATCCTGCAGCAGTTCGTGCGCTCGGTGTCCACCGCCTTCTTCATTGGTCTGCTGGCGGCTGTGGCCTTCGGTTTGTTGGCGCCCCGCTTCACCCCCGCCGCCTGGTGGCGCCAGCGTTGGACCCCCTTGTTGCAGAGCGGCAGCTGGATCCTGGCCCTGATCCTCGGGATTGGCCTGGCTTCCCTGCTCGGCGGCCAAAGGGCCCTGCACCAACCCTGGTTCAGCGCCCGCAACATTGACGTGACCGCCCCCGAATGGCTGCGGGGTTCGATCGACTTCGGCGGTGTCACGATGCCCACGGCCCGCCTGTTCATCCTGGCCCTCACGGCCCTGGCCCTGGTGGCAGTGAACTGGTTTCTGCAGAAGAGCGCCTGGGGGATTCGCATCCGTGCCGTGACCCAGAACCGCTCGATGAGCAGCTGCCTCGGCATCCCCACCGAAACCGTGGATGCCCTCACCTTCTTCGTGGGGTCCGGCCTGGCCGGTATCGCCGGGGTGGCGGTGTCCCTGCTGGGTTCGGTGGGCCCCAACCTTGGCGGCAACTACATCGTGCTGGCCTTCATGGTGGTGGTGCTTGGTGGATTGGGCAAGCTCTGGGGCACGGTGGTGGCCGCCTTCTTGCTCGGCATTCTCGACTACGTGATTGGCTCCGGTTCGCTTCTGCTGCTGTGGCCATCGATGCCGGCTTCGCTCAATGGCGTGATCAGCTTCTTTGCCACCACCTCGATGGCCAAGGTGCTTGTTTTTGTCTTGATCATGGTGTTTCTGCAGTTTCGGCCGGCGGGGATTTTCCCGCAGAAGGGCCGCATGGTGGAGGCCTGATCGATGGCACTTCCTTCCACACCGGCAGGCTTTCTGCAGCGCTGGTGGCCCTGGATCTTGATCGTGGCTGCTGCGCTGATCCTGCCGGCAATCCTGCCTCCCTTCCGGCTCAACCTGCTGGGTCGCTTTCTATCGCTCGGCATCGTGGCCCTGGGGGTTGATCTGATCTGGGGTTACACCGGCCTGCTCAGCCTCGGCCAGGGCATCTTTTTTGCCCTGGGTGGCTATGCCATCGGCATGCACCTTTCGCTCAACTCCCTTGAACCGGGCCAGTTGCCGGAGTTCTTTGGTCTCTACGGTGTCAACACTCTGCCGGCCTTCTGGCAGCCGTTCACATCACCGCTGTTGACCCTTTTGGCCATCTGGGTGATTCCCGCTCTCGTGGCTGGAATCCTCGGATTCCTGGTGTTTCGCAACCGCATCAAGGGGGTGTATTTCTCAATCCTCACCCAGGCAGCCCTGCTGGTGTTCTTCAACTTCTTCAACGGCCAGCAGAAGCTGATCAACGGCACCAATGGCCTGAAAACAGACACGGCCAAGTTGTTTGGCGAGCTGGTGGGCTCCGATGCCATGCAACGCAACCTCTTCTGGCTCACCGTGGTGTTGGTGATCGCCGCCTGGCTTCTCTGTCGCTGGCTCACCCGCAGCCGCTTCGGCGATGCCCTGGTGGCCATCCGCGATGACGAACCCCGCATGCGCTTCACCGGCTACAACCCCACCATCTACAAGACCCTGGTTTTCACGATTGCTGGTGCGTTGGCGGGCATTAGTGGTGCCCTTTACACCGTGCAGTCGGGCATCGTGAGCCCCCAGTACATGGCGGTGCCCTTCTCGATTGAGATGGTGATCTGGGTCGCGGTCGGTGGCCGCGGCACCCTGCTCGGTGCCGTGCTTGGCGCGGTGCTGATCAACTACGCCAAGAGCCTGATCAGCGAGCAGTTACCCGAAACCTGGCTGTTTGTGCAGGGGGCCCTGTTCTTGTTGGTGGTCACCGCCCTCCCCGATGGCCTGGTGGGCTGGTGGCGGCAGGGAGGCCCCGGCCACATCCTGGCGATGGTTGGCTTGCCGCCCCGCACGCCCACCTATCCGGGCCTGGACCTTGATCCAGCCGTTCAGGCTGAGCGGACCGCCCTGGAGGCCCCGACCGCTGAAGAATCCCCTGCTGGAGGTGGGCGATGAGCACCCTGCTCGAATTGCGCGACGTGAGCGTGAGCTTCGATGGCTTCCTGGCCCTCAACGACCTCAACCTGAGCCTGCAGCCCGGTGAATTGCGGGCCGTGATTGGTCCCAATGGCGCCGGCAAAACCACCTTCCTCGATGTGATCACCGGCAAGGTGCGACCCACCAAGGGGGATGTGCTGTTTCGGGGGCGTTCGCTGGTGGGCACCACCGAGCACCGCATCGCCCGGCTCGGCATCGGCCGCAAGTTCCAGACCCCCCGCGTTTATCAGAACCTCACGGCCCGCCGCAACCTGGAGCTGGCGGTCAGCCGCCGCTCCCCCTTCGATCTCCTCTTCCGCCGCCTCGACGGCAGTAGCCAGGATCGGGTGGAGCATCTGCTGGGCGTTGTGGGCCTGGCGCCCCAGGCGCAGCAGCAGGCCGGCGGCCTCTCCCATGGCCAGAAACAGTGGCTCGAGATCGCCATGCTGCTGGCCCAGAACCCCGATTTGTTGTTGGTGGATGAACCGGTGGCGGGCCTTTCCGATGAGGAAACGGAGCGCACCGGTGAGTTGCTGCGCAGCCTGGCGGGGGATCAAACCGTGTTGGTGATCGAGCACGACATGGAGTTCATCCGCAACCTCGACAGCCCGGTCACGGTG